>JBBINL010000049.1:0-15675 GCA_037443905.1 Burkholderiales bacterium
ATACCGGCCTGTCACGCCGGGGGTCGCGGGTTCGAGTCCCGTCCGCTCCGCCAGTTTGAAAAGCCTTGCAATTCAATGAATTGCAAGGCTTTTTGCTTACTGGATCAAGACCTCGTCAAATTGGCGACGTGCTTTCAACAACGCGTTTGAACAAACCCATCGATAAGGCCGTGCCCAGCAGAATGATGGCGCCGCAGATCAGCATCCAGGCGGTGACGGATTCCCCTAAAAATACCACGCCGTAAAACACGGCAAACACCGGGATCAGAAACGTCACTGTCAGCGAGCCGGCCGCGCCCACCTTGTCGATCAGGCGGAAATACAGCACATAGGCCACCCCGGTGCACAACACGCCCACTGCCAGCAATGCCAGCCAGGCCGTGGTGCCCGGCGTCTGACTCGGCCACAACAGAAATGTCGGCAAGGCCAGCCCCAGGGTGGCGCCGATCTGGCTGCCAGTGGCAATCACCAGCGAGGACTGGCCGCTCAAATAGCGTTTGGTGAAGCTGGCGGCCAGGCCATAGCACAGGCAGGCGCCCAGGCAGGCCAGCACCGCCCAGCCGGTGACCAGACCGGAGGCATCGGGTTTGAAACTGGCTTTGCCCGAGGCCAGCAGGGCGACGCCGATAAAGCCGATCAGCAGGCCGGCGATCTTCATGCCGTGCGGACGGTCCTTGAGCCATAGCCAGGCCACCAGGGCACCGAACAGCGGCACGGTGGCGTTGAGCAGTGAAGACAGGCCCGTGGTGATCGAAAGCAGCGCGTAGGCGTACAGGGCAAATGGAATACCGGAGTTCAACATGCCCAGAAAAAAGATTTTTTTCCAGTGCCTGAGCAGGTCGGGCCATTGTCTGCGCGCCAGCAGCATCGGCAGCAGGAAAAAGGTGGCAACGCCAACCCTGACACCCGCTGTCGGTATCGCGCCAAATTCGGCTGTACCCAGGCGGGTAAACAAAAATGAGGCGCCCCATATGGCACCCAGAAGCACAAATTCAGTCAGCCAGGGCTTGGTGGGTTGCGAAGAATTCAAAGCACACCTTCAAGCTGCAACAAGGCCACTTTACGCGCCATGCCGCCCGAATAGCCGGTGAGCGCGCCATGGGCACCGATCACCCGATGGCATGGCACCACGATGCTCAGGGGGTTGCGACCGATCGCACCTCCGACCGCGCGCGTTGCAGTTGGCTTGCCAATGGTGGTGCCGATATCGCCGTAACTGCGGGTATGACCAAACGGGATTTCTAGCAGCGCCCGCCACACCATCTGCTGAAACGGCGTGCCAGCGCTCAGGTCGAGTGGCAGGTCAAAGCGGTGGCGCCGGCCGGCAAAATAGTCATTCAATTCGCTTGCGGCCTGCTGCAGCAGGCCATGGTCTGGCTCAGATGTCCAGTGGCGGGCGTCAGGTCTGTTGTCCAGACCTTCAAACCACGCGCCCATCAGCCCTTGCGGGCTGGCTGCCAGACGCATGGGTCCGAGCGGGCAGTTGAAGGAGGTGAAGACGATATCGGTAGAGTGCTTCATGGTGGGTTCGCATGATAAGCGTAGTACGCTGGGCCTGTTGTCTCTGGCGTGCCACGAATGTCGCGCCGCCTACAATGTTTGGCAAATTCCAATTTCCCGGATCATCTGGTCAAAAGCATGCAGTTAAGCTCCTCCATTTTCAAAGCCTATGACATTCGCGGTGTGGTGCCAGACACCATCGACGCATCGATTGCCCAAGCCCTGGGGCGGGCCTTTGGCAGCATTGCCTGGCGTGAAGGCCAAAAGACCGTGGCGGTGGGTCGGGACGGCCGCATCAGTGGGCCAGACTTGAGCGCTGCCCTGATGCGCGGCCTGGTTGACGTGGGCATCGAGGTGATCGACATCGGCATGGCCACGACGCCCATGCTCTACTTTGCTGCCAATACCCTGTGTGCCAGTGGCGTTCAGGTAACGGGCAGCCACAACCCGAAAGATGACAACGGATTCAAAATGGTGCTGGACGGGCGCGCCATCTACGGCGACGAGATCCAGGCACTGCGTCGCATGATCGAAGCAGAGACCTGGGAACTGCGCGCAGGTGGCCTGATTCGACCTGTTGACGTGCTGGCGGCTTACACCTCGCGCATCGTCGGCGACATCCGGTTGGCGCGGCCTTTGAAGATCGTGGTGGACTGTGGCAATGGCGTTGCCGGTGCCTCGGCGCCGGGCATCCTGCGCGCCATTGGCTGCGAGGTTACTGAACTCTTCAGCGAGGTTGACGGTACCTTTCCCAACCACCACCCTGATCCGAGCAAGCCCGAAAACCTGCGCGCTGTGATCGCCGCCCTGAAAAACGGCGACGCCGAAATCGGTCTTGCGTTTGATGGCGACGGCGACCGTCTCGGCATCGTCACCAAGGACGGCAACACCATTTACCCTGACCGTCAGATGATGCTGTTTGCCCGAGATGTGTTGCAGCGCGTGCCCGGCGGCACCATTGTGTTTGACGTGAAGTGCTCGCAACGCCTGGCCCCGGCCATTGCAGCCGCAGGGGGTGTGCCGATGATGTTCAAGACCGGCCATTCGCTGATCAAGGCCAGAATGAAAGAAATCAACGCGCCGCTGGGTGGGGAGATGAGCGGCCACATCTTCTTCAAGGAGCGCTGGTACGGCTTTGACGACGGCACCTACGCGGGATGTCGTCTACTTGAAATCCTGAGCCAGTCACCTGATGCCAATGCCGTGCTGAACGCCTTGCCTGGCAGTTTTTCCACGCCAGAGCTGAACGTGAAATGTGCTGAGGGCCAGGCGCCGCTGCTGGTGGCGCAACTGGTTGCCGCCGTCAATTTCCCGGCACCCGCCACGCTCAACACCATCGACGGCCTGCGCGTCGATTGGCCCGATGGCTTTGGCCTGATTCGTGCGTCCAATACCACGCCCGTGCTGGTGCTGCGTTTTGAGGGTCACATGCCCGAGGCCCTGAGGCGCATCCAGCGCGACATGATGGCGTTGCTGCGCCGGGTGATGCCTGGTGCCATCACCGATGAGGCCGCGCATTGAAGATTTTGATCGTCAAGCTGTCATCGCTTGGCGACGTGGTGCACGCCATGCCAGCCGTGCAGGACATCAGGCGTGCACTGCCCGAGGCGCAGATCGACTGGGTCGTGGAGCGCGGTTTTGCTCCGCTGGTGCGGCGCTGCCAGGGCGTGCGCCGGGTCATTGCCTGTGAATTGCGGCGCTGGCGCAAGACACCATTGAGCCTGGAGACACGCCGCGCCTGGTGCGTTTTCAGGATCGAGCTGCAGCAGGAGCAGTACGACGCGGTGATTGATTTGCAGGGTCTGAGCAAATCGGCGCTGATCGCCTGGCTGGCCCGCCTGACGACCGGTGGCAAGCGTTACGGCCTGGCCAACCAGACCGAAGGTTCCAGCTTTGAAGCCCCGGCGCGCTGGGTGGCCCATGAGGCCTTCACGCTGCCAGTGCATAGCCATGCCGTGACGCGTTCACGCGAGTTGTGCGCCCAGGCGCTGCACTACCAGCAGTCCGCTGCCATGTCTTATGGGCTTCAGGCGCAGCATGCTCAAAACATGGCCAAAACATGGGCACTTGAGCCGGCTCTGCGCGGCACGGTGGCGCTGGTGCACGGCACTTCACGCGCCGACAAGCAATGGCCGCTGGCACACTGGCGTGCATTGATTCAGCGGCTTGTTGACGCCGGTTTTGGTGTGGCCTTGCCGCATGGCAGCCCGGCCGAACTGCAGGCGGCACACGACATCGCCCAAGGCATGGCGCATACCCAGGTCTGGCCGCTCATGCCGCTGGACGCACTCACCGATGCGCTTGCCAACTGCGCTGGTGTGATCGGCGTTGACAGCGGTTTGAGCCATATCGCCGTTGCGCTGGATTTGCCGCATGTGCAGATTTACAACTTTGACACCGCCTGGCGCACCGGGCCGTTGGCAAAACCTGACGCAAGGTGTGTCATTGCGGACCAGGCGCAGCAAACCGGCGCGTCGGTCATACCTGGTTCGGCACGCCATGACGTGTCGGAGGTGTCACACCGTCAGTGCAGTGTGTATGCCCAGCCCACACCTTCGGTCGATGCTGTGTGGCAGGCCTGGCTGGGGGTGTTGCCCTGCGCAATCGAGGCATGACACACTGGCTTTACTCATGGTTGATGTGGCTGGCGCAGCCCTTGCTGCGGCGCAAGCTGGCGCGGCGCAACATGCAGGAGCCAGGTTACGGTCAATGGGTTGAAGAACGCTTTGGCCACTATGCCCAGGAGGTGTCTGCGCATCCCGGCCCGACCGTCTGGATTCACGCGGTCTCGCTGGGCGAGACCCGCGCTGCGGCGGTTTTGGTCAAGGCGCTGCGCCAGCAATTGCCACAAATGCGCCTGTTGCTGACCCATGGCACCGCCACCGGTCGTGAAGAAGGTCTGAAAATTTTGCAGGCAGGAGACTTGCAGGCCTGGCAGCCATGGGACACGCCGGCCGCTGTCAAAAGATTTTTGACGCATTTCAAGCCTGATCTTGGCATTTTGATGGAGACCGAGGTGTGGCCGAATCTGGTGGCGGAATGCCGACAAATGGCCGTGCCGCTGGTGCTGGTCAATGCGCGCCTGAGTGCAAAGTCACTGCGCAAAGCGCGGCGCCTGGCCTGGCTGGCGCGCCCGACATTTGCCGCGCTGACGGCGGTCTGGGCGCAAACGCTGCCGGACGCGCAGCGTTTGCAATCTTTGGGTGCCGACGTGCGGGGCATCATGGGCAACCTCAAGTTCGACGCCACCCCCGATGCCGGGCAACTGGCGCTCGGGCGCGCCTGGCGATCGACTATGGACAGGTCCGTGGTGATGTTTGCCAGTTCGCGCGAGGGCGAAGAACTGGCGCTGCTGCAGCTCTTGAGCCATGCCAGGCAACAGGGCGAGGTCGGCCAAACCGTCGTTGCGAGCACAGCGCGGCAGTCCATGCATGCTGAATCCGCAAATTGTCACGCCGCGCTTTCCATGATGGATGGCGTCCAATGGCTGATCGTGCCGCGTCACCCGCAGCGCTTCGATGCTGTGGCGAAGCTGATTCAATCGCGTGGCTTTGCCGTGCAACGGCGCAGCTCCTGGGGGCCGGCCGGGCCGGTGGTTCAGGATGCGGCACCGTCCGTATTCTGGCTTGGTGATTCGATGGGCGAGATGGCGCTGTACTTCGGTCTGGCCGATGTGGCCCTGCTGGGCGGCAGCTTCGAGCCGCTGGGCGGGCAAAACCTGATCGAGGCGGCCACCTGTGGCTGCCCGGTGGTGATGGGGCCACACACCTTCAACTTTGCCGACGCTGCCATGCAGGCGCAAGCTGCGGGTGCGGCACTGAGGGTGGCAGATCTCAACCAGGGTGCAAGCGCAGCGTGTGAAATTGCGCAGGATCAGTCGCGCAAGCAGACCATGCGGTTGGCCGGCATGGCGCTGGCTGAAAAAAACCAGGGCGCTGTCATGCGCACCGCGCAGAACCTGGTCAAACTACTTCACCAGCAAGGCATTGATGGCATCGAGGTCTCCAGCCGTTAGGGTGCCGTTGGCCTGGCGCAGTTTCAGGCCGGCCACCAGCACGTCATAACGGGCTTTGGCCAGTTTGGCCTTGGTGTCGTACAACTGGCTTTGCGCGTTGAGCACGTCGATGTTGATGCGTACGCCCACCTGATAGCCCAGTTTGTTGGCATCGAGCGCACTCTGGCTGGATGCTTCGGCGGCTTCCAGTGCGCCAACCTGACCCAGGCCTGAAACAATGCCAAGGTAGGCGGTGCGGGTGGCCTGTTCCACGTTGCGGCGGGTAGCTTCCAGATCGCTGGCGGCCTTGTCCTGCAAAGCCAGCGTTTCCTTGATCCGGTTTTGTGTGGCAAAGCCTGCAAACAGGGGTAAATTGAAATTGATGCCGATGGCCGCTTGCTGTACCTCTTCGCCCAGGCCAAAGCCACGCAAATTGTTGCTGTTGACGAGTTGTGCCGTCAGGTCCAGCGTCGGCTTGTGACCTGCCTGCGCCTTTTGTGTTTCAAGTTGCGCCACATCCAGGGCAATCTGGGCCTGCATGATGCCGGGGCTGCTGGTTTCTCCCTGTTTGACCCAGGCTGCGACATCATTGGGTACCAGGGCCGGCAATGTCAGCGGCTGGGCCAATGGCGTGGGTCGGGTATTGCTCTTGCCCACCAACTGATCCAGCGCCAGTGTTTTGACGCGAAGTTCGTTCTCGGCGGCGATTTCCTGTGCCAGGACAAGGTCGTGGCGTGCCTGGGCTTCGCGGGTATCGGTGATGGTGGCGGTGCCAACCTCGAAATTGCGCCTGGCTGAAGCCAGTTGCTCAGTCACTGCGGCTTTTTGCGTCTTGATGAAAGTCAGCGAATCCTTCGCGGCAAGCACATCGAAGTAGGCCTGGCTGACGCGTACGATCAGATCCTGAGTGGCGGCATTAAGCTGGATTTGTGCCAGTTCAAGCTGCCTCTGGCCTTGCTGGTAAGCGGCCCAGTTGGCCGGACGGTAAAGCGGTTGCGAGGCATTGATGCTGATGCTGTCATTGCTGAAGGTGCGATCGTATCCGGGCAAGGAAGTGGGGTCGTGTTGTTCGTTGATTCGGGATGCCGCAAGGCCCAGATTGGCGCTTGGCAGAATCAGCGCGCGGGACTGCTCGGCGCGGGCGAGGGTGGCGTCATATTGCGACTTGGCCGATTGAAACGCCGCATCATAGGTGCGTGCCGACGCATACAGATCGACCAGACTCTGTGCTTGAGCCGAGCAGGCCAATGCTGCGTTGATGGCAACGATCAAAGGAAGCTGGCGAATCGATTTCATGAACAGCCTTGAAGAATTCAGGAGGGGCAGGGTATTGGCACGAGCGGGTCGGGTTGAGGCACTGAACTCAGTAGCGCGGAACACTAGGGTCGACTTCGGACGACCACGCGTTGATGCCGCCGGCCACATTTGCCACATGCTGGAAGCCGCGCGCTTTCAGGAAATTGGCCACCTGCATGCTGCGTGCGCCGTGGTGGCAAAGGCAGGCCACGGGCTGGTTGGGGTCAAGCTCATTGAGGCGCGGCGGGATCACGCCCATCGGGATGGTGATGAGCTCGAAGCCATCGGCCTTGATGCTGGCGGTGCGCCATTCATGCGGCTCGCGCACGTCAAGCACCACCGGGTCACCGTGACTGCGCACGGCTTCGAGCCAGTCTTTGAGTTGCATCGGGCGGACTTGTTTGACCATGCTTAAAACTTGAAAGTGTCGGGTTGCGGAAAGTTTTGCAGGCGCGGTGCGTTCTCGTCCCACGGGTCGACACTGGTGTAATTGGCGTCGCCGGTTCGGGTCACCACTTGCGCGTGCATGATGGGCTCGTCACCCACGATGGCGACCAATCGGCCGCCGATTTTGAGTTGAGACAGCAGCGCCTGCGGCACCTCGGCCACTGAACCGCCGAGCAAAATCACATCGAACGGGGCGTCTGCTGTGGCGCCCTGGGCGCCGTCGGCCTGACGCACTTCAACATTGTGGATGCCCGCGCGCTTCAGGTTGGCGCGCGCCATGTCGGCGATTTCAGGATTGATTTCCAGCGAGATCACGCGCTGGGCCCGGCGCGCCAGCAATGCCGCCATGTAGCCGGAACCGGTGCCGATTTCCAGCACCTTGTCAGTGGGCTGGACCGTGGCATCCTGCAGCAAACGGGCCTGCACACGGGGTGGCAACATGGATTGACCACCAGGCAGAGCGATTGACAAGTCTGCAAACGCCAATGATTTTTGCGCCAGCGGCACGAAGTCCTCGCGCTTCACGCTCGAGAGCAGATCCAGCACATCCGGGTCGCCGACGTTCCACGGGCGAATCTGTTGCTCGATCATGTTGAAGCGGGCCTGTTCCACGTTTTGCAAGTTCATTGATGTACTCCTGGGGGTATGTTAACGGAATTCGATGATTTTAGTGGTTCGGGCTCTCGATGTCCTTGATCTGCCCCGGGTTTGTCGTGGCTGGGCGCATAAATGTGCGCAACCATTGCGCCAAATCATCCATGTAGCAGTACACCACCGGCACCACCACCAGCGTCAGCAGCGACGAGGTGATGACGCCGCCAATCACCGCCTGGCCCATCGGCGCGCGCATCTCGGAGCCCTCGGACAAGGCCAGGGCGAGCGGCAGCATGCCGAAAATCATGGCCAAGGTGGTCATCAGGATCGGGCGCAGTCTGACCTTGGCCGCCATCAGCAGGGCATCGTGGCGGCTTGAGCCGTCCGCACGGGCGCAAATGGCAAAGTCCACCAGCAAGATGGCATTTTTGGTCACCAGACCCATCAGCATCACAACGCCGATCACCGAGAACATCGACAGCGTCGAATTGAACAGCATCAACGCCAGTACCACGCCGATCAGCGTCAGCGGCAAGGCCGTCATCAGCGCCAGCGGCTGGAAGAAGCTCTTGAACTGGCTGGCCAGAATCATGTAAATGAAAATCACCGCCAGCGCCAGCGCCGACAGCGCATAGCCAAAGGCCTCGGCCATGTCTTTCACCGAACCACTGAACTTGTAGCTGTAGCCCGGCGGCATGGCAATGCTGTCCATGGCGGTCTTGATGCCGGCCGACACCTCGCCGGCCGATGTTCCCGAGACGTTGCCGGTGATGGCCACTTCACGCGTCAGGTCGCGACGGTTGATTTGGTTGCTGCCACTGGACTCAATCACCCTGGCGACCTGGTCAAGCCGCAGCACGCGGGCGCTGCCGTCGGCCTGTTGACCCACCGTGAAGGGCAGGGCGGCCAGGTCCTGTGGCTGGTTGCGCGCCTGCGGCGACAGACGTACCTTGACGTCGTAGGTCTGATCGTCGGGCGCGCGCCAGTTGCCCACGGTCTGGCCTGCCACCAGGGTGCGCAGGCTGGTGCCGATTTGCGCCACGCTCAGGCCCAGGTCTGAGGCCACCTCGCGGCGCACCTGCACCTCAAGCGTCGGTTTGTCGGGCTTCAGGCTCGAATCGATGTCCACCAGGCCCTGCACGCTGCGGATTTTTTCCAGCGCCAGGGCGTTCAGCCGTGACAACTCGCCCATGTCGGCGCCCTGAATCGAAAAGGCAATCTGCTTTTGGCCGCCCACCGGATCAAGCAGCCCGACGTGCGTGACGCTGATGCCCGGCACCTCGCGCAGGCGCTGGCGCAGCACGGTGGACATCTGGTCGACACTGCGCTTGCGCAAATGGCGATCGATGAGCCGGATGTAGATGCTGGCGTACATCATGCCCTGCGCGTTGCCGGTGTTGATGGTGGTCAGGGTGTAGTTGACCTCGGGAAAGGAGCGGATGATGGCTTCGACCTGGCGCGCGCGCGCCTCGGTCACTTCCAGCGAGGAACCCACGGGCGTGTTGAAAGTCAGGTTGGTCTCGGAAAAATCGGACTTGGGTACAAACTCGGTGCCCAGCAGCGGCACCATGAACAGGCTGCCGATGAAAATGGCGATGGCCAGGGTCACGGTGCTGAACTTGTGGTCCAGCGCCCAGCGCAGAATGCTTTGGTAGAGCCTGATCAGCGCGTCCGTGCCGTGGTCAAACAAGGCCGTGATGCGGCCAATGGTTTTGTCGTAGAGCGTGCGCGGTGGGTGGTGTTTGCCATGCGCCTCGATGCTGGGGTCGTGCCAGATACTGGAGAGCATGGGGTCGAGCGTGAAGCTGACAAACATCGAGATCAGCACCGCCGCGACAATCGTCAGGCCGAATTCATGGAAGAACTTGCCGATGATGCCGCCCATGAAACCAATCGGCAAAAACACCGCAACGATCGACAAGGTGGTGGCAAACACCGCCAGACCGATTTCGCGTGTGCCTTCCATGGCCGCTTCAAAAGCGCCCTTGCCCATCTGCACATGGCGCACGATGTTTTCGCGCACCACGATGGCGTCGTCGATGAGCAGGCCCACGCACAGGCTCAGCGCCATCATGGTGATCATGTTGATGGTGAAGCCCAGCAGGTTCATGAAGAAAAAAGTGCCGATCAGGGCAATGGGCAGCGTCAGACCAGTGATCACCGTGGAGCGCCAGGAATTCAGGAACAAGAACACGATCAGCACGGTGAGCAGCGCGCCCTCGAACAGGGTTTGCCGCACATTGGCCACCGAGACGCGGATTTGCCGAGAACCATCGGTGATTTGCATCAACTTGACACCAGGGGGCAGCTGTTGCTGCAGTTCTGCCAATGTCCTGTTCAGGCCGTCGACCACGGCGATGGTGTTTTCGTCCTGCGACTTTTGCACGTTCAGCAGCAGCGTGCGCTCGCCGTTGTACAGCGCCAGGCTCTCGATCTCCTGGGCGCCGTCGTTGACTTCGGCCACCTGCTCCACCCGCACCGGTGCGCCGTCTTTGCGTGTGATGATGATGCGTCCAAAGTCCTCCGGCCGCTCCACCCGTGCCGAGATCTGGATCACCCGGTCTTGCGCCAATGAGCGGATGCTGCCCACCGGATAGTCCTGGTTTTCATTGCGCACCGCGCTGGCCACCTGCTCGGGGGTGATGCCGTACGCTGCCAGGGCCTGCGGCTTCATATAGAGGTTGATTTCACGCTGGCTGCCACCGACCAGTGCCACGGCGCCGACGCCGCGCACGTTTTCCAGCCGTTTTTTCAGCGTTTGCTCGGCCCAGTTGGTGAGCTCGACGGCATTGAAGGCAGCGCCCGCGCTGGCATCGGGCAACACCGCGACCGACCAGATGGGGCGGCTGGCGGGGTCGAAGCGCAGCACACGCGGCTCCTTGACCTCATCACGCAGCGTGGGTCGGATGGCCGCCACCTTTTCGCGCACGTCGTCAGCGGCTTTGCGGCCGTCCATGTGCAGTCCGAACTCGATGATGACCACCGACTGGCCTTCGTACGAGCGCGACGTGAGGGCGTTGATGCCGGCAATCGAATTGACGCTCTCTTCAATTTTTTTGGTGACTTCGCTCTCGACAATCTCGGGCGAGGCGCCGGGGTAGTCGGTGCTGATCACCACCACCGGAAAGTCGACGTTGGGAAACTGGTCCACTTGCAGCCGCTGGATGGAAAACAGCCCCAGCACCACCAGAGCCAGCATGAGCATGGTGGCAAATACCGGGTTGTTCAGACTGACGCGGGTGAACCACATTTATCGAGGCTCTGTTGCGGCCGCAGCCATCGTCACCGCGGTGCCGGAACGCAGGCTGCCAACCGTGCCATCGATGACCATATCACCCTCGGTCAGGCCGGTCACCGCCACCAGCGTCACGCCGTCTGATTCGCCACGTGCACCCAGTGTCAGGTTGACATGCTGCACCTGGTTTTGCCTGACCAGTTGCACATAGGGTTGCGGCTTGTCGGTGCGCACGGCGCTCAAAGGCAGGGCCAACGACTGCTGTTGGCCCACGATCAGATAGCCCTGCGCGAACAGGCCGTGGCGCAAACCGGGCTGCCCGTCGATGGCCAGATAGACCTGCACAGACCGGCTGCCCACGGCCGCGCTCGGGTTGATGCGCACCACTTTGGCGCTGATGGGCTGATGGCTTCCATCGAGCGTCAGGCGGGCGCTTTGACCCACCTTGACAAGCAGCATGTCAGCCGCGTTCAGGCTGGCTTCCAGCTCGAGTTGCCGGTTGTCCACGATCTCGACGATGCGACTGTCAAGCGCCACGCGTTCACCCGGTTGCGCCAGCCGCTGGGAAATCTGCCCGCTGATGGGGGCCTTCAGCACCGTGTCGGTCAGCGCCTTGATCACCAGATCAGCGCCCGATTGTGCCGCCGCGTAATTGGACTGGGCGGCGTCCAGGCTGGCTTGCGATGTCGCCAGCGCGGTGCCCGAAATGAAGCCCTGCGCCTGCAGCGCGCGGTTGTTGTCGAGGGTGCGCTGGGCAATGTCCATCTGGGCTTTGGCCGCTGCAGCTTGCTGGCGTGCCTGGCGCACCCTGGCATCGGATTCGGTGGGGTCGATGTGGGCCAGCACCTGACCGGTCTGCACGCTGTCGCCCTCGCGAACCGTCAGGCCGCGCAGCTCGCCCGGAACGCGCGCCTTGACCAGTGCCGTATTGACCGCCTTGATCGGGCCGGAAATCACCACGGTTTGCTGCAACTCACGGGTTTTCACCTGCACTAGGTCACTGGGGGCGAGGCTGATGCTGACCTGCGTTTTTTGCGCTGCCTGTTGTGCTTGCAGGGCCGCCTGTCCCGCTTTGCGGGCCATCAGGGTGCGAACGGTCCCGGCCACCAGCAGAGCCAGAACAAGGCCGGCCAGCATCCATTTCATGCGGGGTTTCATCTCGGGGTGTGCTCCGTGGGAACTTTGAGTTGGGTCGACGGCACGCAAAAGCCATGCAGCAGCATGTCGAGTTGCGCTGCCAGATATTTCTGTGGGTCGAGCTGCGAGTGAGCGCCACAACAGGTGCCCAGGGAATGCTGCCAGAGTGCCAGAAACAGCATCGGCGCCAGCACCAGATAGGCGCCATAGGTGAAATCCATTGGCATGAATTCGCCACGCGCCACGCCGCGTTTCAGGATGCGCTGGATCAGCGCACAGCCGGGCTGCATCACTTCGCGCTGGTAGAAACTCGCCAGCTCCGGGAAATTCTGCGCTTCGCTCATCATCAGCTTGGGAATGCCGCTGGCCTTGGTGGCACCCAGACGTTCCCACCAGTTGAACAGGCAATAACGCAGCATCTCGCGGGTGCTGCCCTCAAAGCGGTCAACTTCCTGATTCCATTCGACAAAACGTCCCGAAATCGTCTCGCGAACCACCGCCTTGAACAATTCCTCCTTGCTTGGGAAGTAGAGGAACAGCGTGCCCTTGGACACCCCGGCGCGCTGTGCCACTTCATCCACGCGGGTCGCAGCAAAACCCTTTTCAACAAACAGATCCAGCGCGGCGGCCAGCAATTCACCGGGTCGCGCATCTTTGCGGCGTGACCGGCGTGCCTGGCCGTCAGGCAAGGGTGCGATGGTGTGCGCGGAGCTTGACATGATGTTAATGACTGACGGGTTAGTAGTTTAATGGAAACGCAAAGACCCGACGGCATCCAGTGTGTCGTTTTAACGCTAGCATGAATGGACAAGTCATCTGGTGGCTTGCATTTTTCAAGAGGTGATCGATGAGTCAAACTGTTCAAACCATCACGCTTGGAGGCGGTTGCTTCTGGTGCACCGAGGCGGTTTTTGTGCAGGTCAAGGGCGTGCTGGATGTGGAATCGGGCTATTGCAACGGCCACACCCTGCGGCCCACTTACGAACAGGTGTGCAGCGGCGGCACAGGGCACGCCGAGGTGGTCAGGCTGGTGTATGACCCGCAGCAGATCAGCGTGCGCGAGATTCTGGAAATTTTCTTTGTGATTCACGACCCCACCACGCTCAACGCCCAGGGCAATGATCACGGCACGCAGTACCGCAGCGGCATTTACTTCTCCACACCCGAGCAACAGCAGCAAGCCCAGGCACTGATGGCAGAACTCGAACGCAGCGGGGCTTATTCGCGTGCCATCGTCACCGAAGTGCTGCCGCTCTCCAATTACTGGCCAGCCGAAGACTATCACCAGGACTATTTTGAAAAGAACCCGTACCACGGTTATTGCCTGGCGGTGGCCGCGCCCAAAGTCGCCAAATTCCGCAAGACCTTTGCTCGTCTGCAAAAAACCTGAGCGGGCATGACCAGCCTGCCAAGGGGACAGCCATGACCGATAAAATGCCTCGATGGCCACCAAACTTCCCAAATTTCCTCCCGTCCAGCCTGTAGAGCCTGTCGAAAGCGACGGCACGGTGGTGCTGGAGCGGCGCACCCAGCGCACCAAACCGCCGCAGATGTACCAGGTGGTGATGATCAACGACGACTACACGCCGATGGAGTTCGTGGTGATGGTGTTGCAGGAGTTTTTCAGCAAGGACCTGGAAACATCGACACGGATCATGCTCAAGATTCATCTGGAGGGCCAGGCGGTGTGCGGCGTTTATACCCGTGATGTGGCTGCCACCAAGGTCGATCAGGTGCTCGATGCGGCCAACAAGGCCGGTCACCCGCTCAAGTGTTTTTGCGAGCCGGCTGCTTGATGTGTGCATGAATCCCGACGCAGCCAAATGAATTGAAAATCAGATTACAGTTAACGCCTGAAACAAAAGCCTTCAAAGGAAACCCATGATTGCCCAAGAACTGGAAGTCAGCCTCCACATGGCGTTTGTCGAGGCACGCCAACAGCGCCATGAATTCATCACCGTGGAACATTTGCTGCTGGCCCTGCTGGATAACCCCAGCGCGGCCGAAGTGCTGCGCGCCTGCTCGGCCAACATCGACGATTTGCGCAAGTCCCTGATCACCTTCATCAAGGACAACACGCCGCAGGTGGCCGGCACCGAAGACGTCGATACCCAGCCCACGCTGGGCTTTCAGCGCGTCATCCAGCGCGCCATCATGCACGTGCAGTCCACCGGCAGCGGCAAGAAGGAAGTCACCGGCGCCAATGTGCTGGTCGCCATTTTTGGCGAAAAAGACTCGCATGCGGTCTATTACCTGCATCAGCAGGGCGTGACGCGCCTGGATGTTGTCAATTTCATCGCCCACGGCATCAAGAAAAGCGATCCGCCCGAGCCGGTCCGGTCCGCAGAAAATGCCTCTGAATCGGACGAGGCCGCGACCGAGAAAAGCGAAAAGTCCTCGCCGCTGGAGCAGTTCACGCAAAACCTCAACCAGCTGGCCAAAGACGGCAAGATTGATCCGCTGATCGGGCGCGAGTACGAAGTTGAGCGCGTCATCCAGATCCTCTGCCGCCGGCGCAAGAACAACCCGCTGCTGGTGGGTGAGGCTGGTGTCGGCAAGACCGCGATCGCCGAGGGCCTGGCCTGGCGCATCACGCAAAAGGATGTTCCCGAAATTCTGGCTGAGTCGACGGTCTATTCGCTCGACATGGGCGCGCTGCTGGCGGGCACCAAATACCGTGGCGACTTCGAGCAGCGCCTCAAGGGTGTGCTGAAATCGCTCAAGGACAAGCCCAACACCATTCTGTTCATCGATGAAATTCACACACTGATCGGCGCCGGCGCGGCCTCGGGCGGCACGCTCGATGCCTCCAATCTGCTCAAGCCCGCCCTGAGTTCCGGCGCGCTCAAGTGCATCGGCGCCACCACCTTCACCGAATACCGTGGCATTTTTGAAAAGGATGCGGCGCTGTCGCGCCGTTTTCAAAAGGTGGATGTGCTCGAACCCTCGGTGGAGCAGACGATCGACATTCTGAAAGGCCTCAAATCTCGCTTTGAGGAGCATCATCACGTCAAGTACGCGCTGGCGGCGTTGCAGGCCGCCGCCGAACTGAGCGCCAAATACATCAACGACCGGCACCTGCCCGACAAGGCCATCGACGTGATCGACGAGGCGGGTGCTGCCCAGCGCATCCTGACGCCCTCCAAGCGCAAAAAAATCATCGGCAAGGCCGAGGTCGAGGAAATCGTTGCCAAAATCGCCCGCATTCCGCCCGCCAATGTCTCCAACGACGACCGCGGCAAGCTGAAAACCCTGGAGCGCGATCTGCGCAATGTGGTCTTTGGCCAGGACAAGGCGCTTGACATGCTGGCCTCCAGCGTCAAGATGGCGCGCTCGGGTCTGGGCAAGGGCGACAAGCCGATTGGGACCTTCCTGTTCAGCGGTCCCACCGGCGTGGGCAAAACCGAATCGGCCAAACAGCTGGCCTACATCATGGGCATCGAGCTGATCCGCTTTGACATGAGCGAGTACA
>JBBINL010000050.1:0-15557 GCA_037443905.1 Burkholderiales bacterium
TTGGTGGGATGTGCGGGGATCGAACCCACGACAAACGGATTAAAAGTCCGCTGCTCTACCAGCTGAGCTAACATCCCGTCGTAACTTGAGGTTACATTTCGGCAAGCCATAAATTATAAACAAATTCTGCGCAACCTAAGTGCTTGCCGAACTCAATTTGTTCAAAATGACACCGGCAGCGCACAACCCGAAACTTGCCGTTACTGTCACCAGCGATCCAAAACCATGGCAATTCAGACTGCCATCGCCGATCAGGACACAGGAGGCATCGGGGGGTGCCACTGCCTCCGGACTGTATACACAGGTGATTCCCAGCTTTTTCCTGACCCCGGTGGCTGGAAATTCCTTGCGCAACTGGTAACGCACTTTGGCCAACAACGGGTCGTGCGTGACATCGAGCACATCAGCCACGGACACCTTTTCTGCATGGCGCTTGCCGCCTGCGGCACCCGCCATCACATGCAGCGTGCCAGTTTTCCTGGCCCAGACCGCGATGCTGATTTTGACTCTGGTTTGGTCACAGGCATCTATGACCGCGTTGACGTCCACGGGCAAAATGGCGGGCCAGTTGTCCGGCTCGGCAAAAGCCTCGACACAGGTCACCTGGCACTGCGGGAAAAAGGAGAGAATCCGCTTCCGCATGGCATCCACCTTGGCCTGGCCCACGCTGGCCACCACAGCATGGATCTGGCGATTGATGTTGGACTCTGCCACCTGGTCAAAATCAACCAAAGTGATGCGCCCCACGCCGCTTCGGGCCAGGGCTTCTGCCGCCCACGAGCCCACACCACCAATGCCCACCACGGCCACATGGGCGTTGCGAACACGCTCGGCAGCCGCCAAACCGAACAGGCGATCCAGACCACCGAAGCGGCGATCAGGCGGCACGGTCATTTGAGGCTTGCGAGCCGCTCCCTGGCGGCGACGGCAGCTTCCGACTTCGGATACACCTTGACCAGATCAGTGAGTGTTTTACGCGCGCCTTTGGCATCTTTCAATTCCAGCTGACAATTTGCGATGGCAAGCACCGCCTCGGGCGCGCGCACATGCTCGGGATCCTTGGCGATCAATTTCCGGAAGTTGGCCATGGCTTCCTTGTAATTGCGAGAGGCGTACTGGGCATTTCCCAGCCAGAAAAGCGAGGGCACCACATAACCACTGGCAGGATAGCTCGACAGCAAGCGCGAAAAAAGAACCTGGGCATTGGCGAAATCGCCTGTCCGGAAAACCGCCAAAGCCGCTTCGTAATCCCGGGTCTCGGCCTGATCAGCCACAAACTCGACGCCATCGATCTGTACCGTGACGGGCTCTAGTTTGCTGAACCGCGCTTGCAAGGCTTGGATCTGGTCTTTTTGTTGCCGTTGAAGTTCGGCCAATTCGCGCTTGATCTCATCGTTGCTACCGCGCAGGGTGGCAATTTCAGCCTTCAGCAATTCAATCTGGCGCTGCAAATCGAGCAGACTTTGACCCAATGCGGCCATTTCCCTGGTCGCCGTCTGACGAGTCTGTTCGGCGTCGGTCTTCATGACTTCCGCGCGCTGACGCAAATCCAGGATTGCCCGGCGCGCCTCGTCATCTTCAAATAACGCGGCGTGTGCCCCACTGAGAGAGCACAGGCCCAGCAAGAAAATGACGGAAGATTTGGAAAACAGCAATGACATTGTCGGGGCACTTTTCATGGGTAACGAATTTCAGCGCGACGATTCTTGGCAAATGCAGCTTCTTCATTGCCGGCAACTGCTGGTTTTTCCTTGCCGAAACTCACCGCCTCCATCTGGTCTGGCGACACGCCCAAAAGAGCCAAGGCATTGCGCACAGCTTCTGCGCGCTTCTGACCCAAAGCCAGGTTGTACTCACGCCCGCCGCGCTCATCGGTATGACCTTCAATGGCAATTTTCCGGCTTGGCTGGGTCTTTAAATAGTTGGCATGCGCAGCAATCAGCGACTTGAATTCTGGTCTGATGACAAAGCTGTCATAGTCAAAATAAACCAGACGGGACTCGGCCGTCATGAGGGCTGGCGGGAGCGCGTTGGCCGCACCCGATGCTGCGGCACTGCCCCCCTGCACGCCTGAACCCGATGCACCTGCTGCCCCCGGATCAGTGGCAACGGCTTTGGGCGCTGCGTCGGCCACGGGCACGTCGCTGAGCGGCACCGAACTGCTACAGGCTGCCAACAAGACTGAAATCAAACCAATCGCAAAAATATTTTTCATACCGAATCACTCCATCAATTACTGTTTGTGAAAAGGACCCCAGTGTGGTTCACGAATGTCCCCCTGCTGACCACTGAGTCTGGCTTTGACTTTGCCATCGAGCGTGCTCGTCATCAGCGCTTCTCGCCCCTGCTGCTGAGTGGCATACACGAGCATCTTGCCATTGGGCGCGAAGCTTGGGCTTTCGTCTGCGGATGAATCCGTCACGCTGCTGATGACACCATCCGCAAGGTTCATCACATGCAACCTGAAAGCGCCATTTGCCCTGGAAATATAAGCTAGCCAACGGCCGTCCTGACTGATGGCTGGTGAAATGTTGTAAGTGCCGTTAAAAGTGATGCGCTCCAAGCCTTGTCCTGTTGCCGTGACCCGGTAGATCTGGGGTGATCCACCACGATCACTGACGAAGTAAATGTATTGGCCATCGGGTGAAAAAACCGGTTCAGTGTCAATGCTGGGGGATTGAATCAGCCGCCTCGGCTCGCCACCTGATGCTGACAAAAGAAACAATTGGGAGCCGCCGTCGCGGCTGAGCGTCAAAGCCAGGGTGCTGCCATCTGGCGACCAGGCTGGCGCACTGTTTGAACCTTTGAAGTTGGCAATCAAACGACGCTTGCCAGTGCTCACGCTGTGCACGTACACCACGGGTTTGCGTGACTCAAACGACACATACGCCAACTGGTTGCCATCCGGCGACCAGGCCGGCGAAATGATGGGTTCAGGGCTGGTCAGGGCCGACTGCGCATTTTCGCCATCGGCATCCGCTACCCACAATTGGTAGCGCTGCCCAGCTTTGGTGACATAGGCAATGCGCGTTGAAAAAACACCCCTGTCGCCGGTCAGCTTTTCATAGATGTCGTCGGCCACCCGGTGCGCAGCCAGGCGCAGGTCGGTCGCGTTGACGGCGAAACTGCGACCGCTCAAATCCTGCCCTTTGACCACGTCCCACAAGCGAAATCGCACATCCATCCGGCCATCGGCAAGTCTTGACACGCTGCCAGAGGCAAAAGCATCAGCTCCGGCTTGACGCAAAGAGGAAAGATCGGGGCGGGAAGACTCGTCAAACACACCCGCAGGTGGCGCGATGACGCGAAACTGACCACTGCGTTCCAGATCAGCCTTGATGATTTCCGATATTTTCTGTGGCAAGGCCTCCTGGCCACGAAAAGGCGCAATCACCACCGGAACCTGGGTCAAGCCGACACCGGAAACCTCGATGCGGAATTGGGCCAGGGCCGGCAAACATACAAAAAAGCTTAGCAAAAAGAGGCGTTTCATCATTGGATCATTATCACAGTCTTGTGATCAGCACATCGTCATTGGATCGCTCCTTAGAGTAACCCAGGGTGGATCGTATCTGCCCGGTTTTAACACGCTCTTGCACAAGCCGGGCATTCTGTGACGCCTTGTTACGACTGGCTTGCTTGTGCCAGAGGTGGAAAACCTCGGTGGCGCAATAGCCGTTCTTGCGCATCACGCCGCTGTGATGCAGGCGCAACACAAAGTCCGCGTCTTCATGCCCCCAGCCCACAAACGACTCATCAAAACCATCCACCCTCTCGAAATCGGCCTTCCACACGCCCATGTTGCAGCTGCGTATGCCACTCCAGGAAAACGCACGTACCAGGCGCCGGGGCCCATCGGACAGACGCAACAAATGCGTGAACTTGCTTGCGTTCCCCGAAATGAACTGTTTGAGCCAATACCAGCTGGACCGCCCACAAATCTGCTCTGAACCTGCCAGCACGCGCTGCGTAAGATTGGGCGACAAAAGCACCCTGCTGCCGTTCAGAAAACAGCCAGCCTGGGCAAACTTCTTGTGTTGCGCTACAAAGTCGATCTCAGGCACACAATCACCATCGAGGAAAATGATGTACGGGCTGTTTGCTGCCGCCACCCCCCGGTTGCGAATGCGCGCAGCGGTAAAGCCTACATCAGGATGCCAGACATGAACCAGACCCAGCTCTTTGGCGACATCAGATTCAAAAATTGGCCGCAGGTGCTCTTCACGAGAGCCGTCATCAGCAACAATCACCTCAAACTGCCGATCGTTCTGACGCGCCAAACCTGACAGAACGGCAAGCAGGGCATCGCTGCGGTTGTAGGTGGTAATGACCACTGACACCAGATCGGAAGCATTCATTTTGAACTAGACTACAAAGCCGCCAGCTGCACTAAGCGCGCGCAATGCGTTGAATACTACCATCCCCGATGAGCAACATCTCCGTCTACATCATTGCCTACAACGAAGCCGAAAAGGTGACGGCCACCATTGAAAGCGCCAAATGGGCTGATGAAATCGTGCTGGTGGACTCCTGGAGCACCGACGGTACACCGGAGATTGCCGGCAAGCTCGGTGCCCGTGTCGTTCAGGTGGACTTCAAGGGCTTTGGCGACCTGCGCAACCAGGCCATTGCCGCTTGCTCGCATGAGTGGATTTTCAGCCTGGATGCCGATGAGCGCTGCACCCCCGAAGTTGAGGCTGAAATTCGTGCCATCACGCAGGACCCTGCGGCACTGGATGCCTACTGGGTGCCACGGCGCAATTACTTCATGGGCCGCTGGATCAGGCACTCGGGCTGGTACCCCAACTATCGCCAGCCACAATTGTTCCGCAAGGGCCGTATGCGCTATGACCTCAAGCCCGTGCACGAGGGCTATCTGCTTGACACAGACAAACCCGTTGGTCATCTGAAAAACGCCATCTGGCAATTTCCGTTCAAGAACATGGCCGAGGTCATGCACAAGGCCAACCGCTATTCCAGCCTGGGCGCTGAAAAGATCAAACACAAAAAGCTCTCGATGGGAACCGCCTTGTCGCATGGCAGCTGGTCCTTTTTGAAGCACTACCTCTTCAAGCTCGGCTTTCTGGACGGCTGGGCCGGCTTTGTCATTGCGCTGGGCAACTTCGAGGGCACGTTTTACCGATATGTCAAGGCGATCGAAGTGCAGAAAGGAGCAGAATGGCAGGCACCCAAGTGACGCTGATTGAGCGCGACTGGCTTCAACGCAGTGACCATGATGAACCGACCTGAGATGGACAATCGCGCCATTTATGGCCGGTTGCTCACCTACATTCGGCCCTACTGGAAAGCCTTTGCCCTTGCGGTGCTCGGCATGGTCGCCATTGCCGCGACCGAACCGGCCTTTCCGGCCATCATGAAATTCATGCTGGACAACGGCTTCAAAACCGACGATGCGCGGATGGTCTGGCTCATTCCGCTGGGCATCATGCTCCTGTTTTTGATAAGGGGCCTGTTCACGTTCTGCACCAGCTACCTGATGACCTGGATCTCCACCCGCCTGATCACCGACCTGCGGCGTGAAATGTTCGCCAAAATCCTGGTGCTGCCCACGCAGATCTATCACGAGCAATCCGCCGGCAAACTGATTTCGCGCCTGATCTACGACGTCGGCAACATCACCGAGGCGGCCACCACCGTGCTGGTCAACATCGTGCGTGAATCTCTCACCACGCTCGCGCTGATTGCCTATCTGCTCTACCTTGACTGGAAGCTCACGCTCATCACACTGGCCATCGGCCCCCTTTTTGCACTCATCGTCAAAGCTTTCAGCCAGCGCATCCGTTTGGCCAGCCGCCTGACGCTGGAGTCCATCAGGCAGGTATCACACACCATCGAGGAATCGGTCATGGCGCACAAGGTCATCAAAATTTTCGGTGGACAGGCGCAACAAAGCGAGCGCTTTCAGCGCGACACCGAACGCTTGCGCCACGCCATGATGCGCGAGGCGATCCCTGCCTCAGCCATCACCCCCATCACCCACATGGCAGCCGCGATTGCCGTGGCCATCATCACCTACCTGGCCCTGAGCCAGACGACAGGCCAGGCCGGTAACTCACCTGGCGGCTTTGTTTCTTTCGTCACGGCCATGCTGCTGCTGATTTCTCCGATCAAGAAACTCACCTCGGTCAACACCCTGCTTCAGCGCGGCCTGGCCGCCTGCGAAAGCGTCTTCGCGCTGCTTGACACCCCTTCCGAGGACGAAAGTGGCAAGCGCGCGTTGGCCAACGTCAAAGGTCTTATTGACTTTGACCATGTGAGTTTTCGCTACCCCGGGGCCGAGCGCATGGCCCTCGAAGACCTCGATCTGCACATCGGCGCTGGTCAGACCGTGGCGCTGGTGGGCGCCTCGGGCGGCGGCAAAACGACCATCAGCGCGCTGATTCCGCGCTTTTATCACGTGACCTCTGGCCACATCCGCATTGACGGGGTGGACATCAATGACCTCACCCTGAGCAGCCTGCGCCACAACATCGCACTGGTCAGCCAGGACATTGTTTTGTTCAACAGCACCATCGAGGCCAACATCGCCTTCGGCGCACGCGACAGTTGCAGCCGCGAAGCGGTGATCCAGGCGGCCCGAGCCGCCAACGCCTGGGACTTCATCGAACAGTTGCCAGACGGGCTGGACACTTTTATTGGCGAAAACGGTGCCAGGCTGTCGGGCGGACAGCGCCAGCGCATAGCCATCGCACGGGCCCTGCTGAAAAACGCTCCGATCCTGATCCTCGACGAAGCCACCTCGGCGCTGGACACCGAATCCGAGCGCCAGGTGCAGGCCGCCTTGACGACGCTCATGAAAAACCGCACCACCCTCGTCATCGCCCATCGACTCAGCACCATCGAGCGTGCCGATTGCATTCTGGTGCTGGACCAGGGCCGCATCGTCGAAAGTGGAACCCACACCGAACTGCTGCAAGCCAACGGTTATTACGCCAACCTGAGCCGGATGCAGACGTGAATGGCGTGAATACCTCGGCAAAGTAGCCATTCAAGTCAGGCATTCACATTGCAGAATCGGTGCGCCGGGATGCAGCCATTGATGAACTGGCTCATGATCCCGATCGCCAACCTGATCGGTTGGGAGCATGTGCTGGTTGCGTCGCGCCTGGTGAGCGTGGGCGCAACCCTAGGCACCAGTCTCACGGTAGCCTGGCTGGCGCATCAGCTGCGGCGCAACGAATCAGTCACCTGGGTCGCTGCGATCCTCTACCTGGTGACGGCGGACGTGATGCTCTATCGTGGCTGGCTGTCTTATGCTGACCCGTTGTTTGCGATGTTCGTGGCTTCGGTCGGACTGGCCGTGGCGGCCGAGATCAATACCCTGCGTATTGGAAAACATCCAGCGCTGCTCTGGCCACCTGAAGATTTCAAGAACGGCATTGTCATCGCACATGCCCAGGAAGATGTCAGGGGCGAAGTGTTGCGCACATTGAAAGTCAATGGCGATTCTGTTTTCCTGATCTGCCGCGGCAAGGCCTGTCAAGCAGAAAATCACTGACCCCAAGCCCGGGCCATGCTGACAAGCTTGCGCTGCCATGAGCTCACGCCTGGCCGATCGGAACGCATGGATTTGACGCGTTGCTGCCGTTCAGGCCATAGGCCATCAGGACGCCCAGCGTCAGACAGAAGAATGAGCCTATATGGGCATCGTAAAGCGATGAGTTGAACAGGCATGACACCGCCAACGCGGCCACAACCGACTGGCCTGCCCTCGCAACGGGTTCCTCCATCTTTCTGAAGTCCTGTCGCATTGCAGCCAAAAAGGCCAGCAGCAGCAAGATGCCCCCGACCCCGAACTGCACACCCCACAGCAAGAACTCCTGATGCGGATTGCTGGCCACTTTCAGGGGCTTGCCATCAGGATTTTTCTGCAGCTCGATGGCGTTGAACTGCGTCGTCCAACTGCCCAGACCGGAGCCTGTCACAGGGTTGCGGGCGATGGCTTCGAGTGAGGTCTTCCAAAAATGCAGACGGATTCCGGTAGATGTGGTGGCAGCGGGCTTTTCCATATAGGACGAAACCTCGGTTCCGGCGGTCAAAAAACGCGAAGGCACGGCACCCAGGCCGAAAGCCAACAGGGCAATCAAGGGTGGCACGGCGATTGCGGCCAGACGAAAACGCCTGGGCAAGGCCCAATAAACGGCCAGCGACAGCATGACCAACCCGACCAGTTGCCCAGTGCGTCCGACAAACACGACAAAAACACTTCCCAAAGCCAGCCATGAGATGCCGATGGACGCGTATCGCAGCCCCCGATTGGGAGCCAGCCCCCTCAGATGCCAAAAAAGAGCGGCGACAACCGCGCTCATGATGCTCTGATCCAGGTAGGTGGCAAACACGGCAAAGAATTCCCTGGCATGTTTTCCGGTCGCCCAAATCACGGGTACATGAAAATACAGCAGCCAGGAGCTCAGCAATGAAAATACCTGAAAACCAAGCAAGACGGACAATGCAAGGGAAGCCTCACGGCGTGACCCGAGCAGCAGCATGAGTGCCGGGATCACCAGGAATTTGCCACTCTTTCCAATAGCCTCCGAGACCTGATCCAGCGGACCGGTCGTCCACAACAGACTGGACGCAAACACGGCCAAAATCACCAGGATCAGTCGTGTTGTCCAAAGTGCTTGCCATGACCCGGCCTTCTGTGAAGAGCGTTGGCCCATCAGCAAAACCACCAAGACCGTGATCATGGATAAAAACATGCCCACGCTGATGAAGGCCATCGACAAGCCAGCCGATGCCGCGGCAAGCAAGGCAACGGCGACGCGGACTTTCATTCGTATCGGTGTCATTGATGTCATGGCAAGACTGTACCGTGAGCCATGCGTCCTGAAAACCGAAGCGCCAGTTTTTCAACCGGAACTTCAGGCCGGATGCTTACAACCCAATTGTCGATTCGGGTCAGGCGTGGCAACTGCACCATAGATTGCCTCATACGCCTGCGCCACCTGGCACCAACTCCGTTCAAATGGCGGCACCGGCGCGATGCGGCTCAGCTGTTGATCCAGTGCGTCAACCCAGGAATCAAGAGACGCCGAAAGCGGCAACACGGCGCCCGATGCCGCCGTGACATGCTCGGCAGCACCGCACACATCAGAAATCACCACGGGCACCCTGGCGGCCATGGCCTCGCTGATGACCATGCCATAGGGCTCGGCCCTGGCCGGGTGTAGCAGGACATCAAACTCGGCGTAATGGGTCTGATCGCTCCAACCCGACAATCTGTAGCCGCCCCGCCAGTTTGCAAACAGGTGCGAGATGTCGGCTGCGGCAGGCCCCACCACTTGCAACTGCACATCCGGCCGGGTGCGGCGCAGCGCGTCAACCACCTCGACGGCCCACGGCAGCCCCTTGCGCTGCCACTCCTTGCCGACAAAACCCACAACGCCACCCTTGGGCGGTACCGGGCGTGGTTGGCGCAATACACCCGGCACCACACCCGGAACAATCGGCTCGGTCAACTGATGCGCCAGCTCCGGGTAGTAGTGCGCAATGGATTGCTTGATGAACCGTGAGTTCGGCACCACCAGACGCGGGGTGGTCAGCTCGCGTCGTTCAAGATACAGCTGCATGGCAACGCGCAAGGAAATCCGACGCCACCAGGGTTTGTCGAGAACCGTTGCAAAGGGTGGGCCATGAAAGGTGGTGATGTGGTGGATGCCCAGCCGTTCGTGGCTGTGTATCACACTGCCGGGAGCCGGATGATCGGTCAGAAACCGTGCCACCCGCCGACTGAAACGCAGCAAGGACAGCCAGCGTGGGCGCGGCGCGATTTCACCCAGCTCGTGCACCGTGATGCCCTCTGGTTTGTCAACGTGGCAGCGCTCGCAAATCACGCTGACCCGATGACCGAGCTGTTGCAGTTCGCGCGTCAACTCCCAGACATAACGCTCCATGCCGCCAACAGGCCCATAGCGCCGCACCACATGGATCAATTCAGGCTGCGGCACGATATTTACCTGGATCAAAAAGACACTGCTTCAAGAATGCGCAAGCCTTGGCTTCACAGCAGCACGATATCGTACTGCTCCTGCCCCATGGCGCTCTCGCTTTGCAGCGACACCGACTTGCCGATGAACTCGCTCAGACCCGCCAGGTGCTGGCTTTCCTCGTCCAGAAACAGCTCGATCACCCTGGGCGAAGCCACCACCCGAAATTCCCTGGGGTTGAACTGGCGGGCCTCCCGCAAGATTTCACGAAGAATATCGTAAGCCACGCTGCGTGCGGTTTTAACAATGCCTTTGCCCTCGCACACCAGACACGGTTCGCACAACATGTGCGCCAGTGACTCCCGGGTGCGCTTGCGCGTCATCTCCACCAGGCCCAGTTGCGAAAAGCCGCCGCACATGGTTTTGACGTGGTCGCGTGCCAGTTGCTTGCGCAGCTCTGCCAGCACCGCCTCGCGGTGTTCCTCGGGCACCATGTCGATGAAATCGACGATGATGATGCCTCCCAGGTTGCGCAGGCGCAGCTGCCGTGCAATGGCCTGCGCGGCCTCCAGATTGGTCTTGAAAATCGTGTCGTCAAAGTTGCGCGCGCCAACATAAGCGCCGGTGTTCACATCCACGGTGGTCAAGGCTTCAGTTTGGTCCACGATCAGGTAGCCGCCCGACTTCAAATCGACACGCCGCCCCAACGCCCTGGCGATTTCTTCGTCAATGGCATAGAGGTCGAAAATCGGCCGCTCTCCCTTGTAATGCACCAGTTTTTGGGCGGCGGCGGGCATGAACGCCTGGCCGAACACCTGCAGCAAGGCAAATTGTTCCCTGGAATCGACCTTGATGGATTGGGTGTGTTCAGTGGTCAGGTCGCGCAACACCCGCTGAAGCAAGCTCAGATCCTGATGCAGCAGCGAGGTGGCAGGCAGCCGGGTAGCCGCCTCGCGGATGCGCTGCCAGGCCTTGCGCAAATAGGCAATGTCGTCGGCCAGTTCCTGGTCGCTGGCATCTTCGCCGTTGGTTCGCAAAATGAAACCGCCGCCCTGCTCCCCCACCAGCACTTGCAGACGCCGGCGCAATGCGTCGCGCTGTTCGGGGGGAATTTTTTGCGACACCCCAAGGTGTTCGTCCTGCGGCAAAAAAACCAGCATCCGCCCTGCAATGCTGATCTGCGTCGACAAGCGCGCGCCCTTGGAACCAATCGGGTCCTTGATGACCTGCACCATCAGGCTCTGGCCTTCGAACAGCTGTTTTTCAATAGGAATGTGTGCCGCAACACTGCGCGCGGCAGAAATCGTCTCGCCCTCGGCCGGTGGATGCCAGACATCGGCCACATGCAAAAAAGCGGCGCGATCCAGGCCGATATCGATAAATGCCGACTGCATGCCCGGCAACACGCGCGCCACCTTGCCCAGATACACATTGCCGACCAGGCCGCGCTCCAGCAGGCGCTCAACATGCAGTTCCTGCAGCACGCCGTTTTCCACCACGGCCACGCGGGTTTCCTGCGGCGACCAGTTGATCAGAATATCTTCTTGCATGGTTTCTCGATGGGAAAGTATGGCAGTTTCCGTGCGTCACTCACGATGGTACGGGTGATTGGCATTGATCGACCAGGCGCGGTAAAGCTGCTCGATCAGCAGCACGCGCACCATGGCGTGCGGCAGCGTCAGATCGGACAAGCGGATGCGCTCATGCGCCGCTTGCCTGAAGGCGGGGTCGAGTCCGTCGGGGCCGCCAATCACCAGCGCCACATCGTCACCCGATGATTGCCAGTGTTTCAGTCTCTGCGCCAGTGCCATGGTGGTGAGTGCGCTGCCACGCTCGTCCAGGGCAACGATCCTGAACCCCCTGGGAATGGCCGCCTCGATGCGCGCACGCTCAGCGGCCAGCAGGGTTTCAAGCGCTTTGGAAGCGCGCGGCTCGGTCTTCACGGCCTTGAGTTCTACCTTGAGCTCAAACGGAAAACGTTTGGCGTAGTCGTCCCAGGCTGTTTGCGCCCAGTCGGGTACGCGCTGGCCGACGGCAACAATCAGCAACCGCACAGAGTTGCGTCAGGCTTTGCGCACAGCCGCCTTTTTGGCAGGCGCTTTTTTGGCAGAGGCCTTGTTGGCCGCCGCTTTTCTGGCAGCCGGTTTGGCCGGCGCGTTCACCACCAGGGTTTTGATCCGGGGTTTGGCCAGAGTTGCCGCGCCCGCAGCGCCCCGTTCTGGCACAGGCTTGGCGGCAGCTTTTTTGGCGGCAGCAGCTTGCGTAGCCGCAGTTTTTGCCCTTTGCGCCCGGCTCGGGAAGGCTTCCTGCACGCCCTTTTTGGCAGCGCTGGAACGGCGCAAACTCGCCGCCGGCCTGGCAGCTTCCCTGACGCCCGCCTTGCCCGTCTTGGCCTCTGCGGCCGGCACCGGTCTGGCGGCACCCAACTTCAGGCGCACCGGTTTTTCGCCCCACAGTTCCTCCAGGTTGTAGTAAGTGCGGTAGGCGGGTTGCATCACATGCAGCACCACCTGGCCACAATCCACAATGATCCATTCGCCGTTGGCTTCACCCTCGACCCGGGGCTTGGGAAAACCGGCCTCGCGCACCGCGTCCAACACGCTCATGGCCAGCGCCTTGGTTTGCCGGTTGGAAGTGCCCGAGGCCACGATCACCCGCTCGAACAGCGAGGAAAGATGCTCGGTGTCAAACACCACGATGTCTTGCGCCTTGACATTCTCGAGGCCATCGACGATGGCTCGCTGCAATTTCTGCAGGTCTTTTTTTTCTGCCGCAGCAGACACGACCCTGGTCACGGGTTTGGTTTTTTTGGGTGGGGTGGCCGTTGCCACGGCGGTGGATCGTTCTGTCGCGTTGACGGATTTTCTGGCTGTATTTTGGTTAGACATCAATGTGATTGGTAAAGGTGATGGTCGGCAATATAACGCGCAACAGGCCCGCACACCAGTGTTTGCACCGATTGCCCATTGGCAATCATGTTGCGGATCTCGGTGGCGCTCACAGGCATTGCAGGCATGGTCAGATGCAAGAACCGCTCAGGAAACAACTTTTCAGCGTCAAACACGACTTCAGCAATGGAATGCTGTGCACGAGTAGCTACACAAATTATAGCTAGCTGGAGAATGGCACGCCAATCATGCCAAGTCGTCAGGGCGGCGGCCTGGTCTGCGCCCATGATCAGGAAAAATTCAGCGTCAGGTTCTTCGACTGCCATCTTGCGCAGTGTGTCCACGGTGTAGCTGGGGCCGGTGCGCTCGATCTCCTGCGCATCCACACGCAGTTTTGGCACATCGTCAAACGCCAGATGGACCATGGCCAGTCGATGTCGGGCTGCGCTCAAGGTGCGTGTCTTGTGCCAGGCATCCCCCGTGGGAACCAGCCGCAAGACATCCAGCCTGAGCTGATGCAGCGCCGCCTCCAGCAAGGCCCGATGCGCCAGGTGCGGCGGGTCGAACGCACCGCCAAACACCCCTATGCGACGGCGCGGGCTTGCAAGCGGCTTCAGACCCAATCGCGGCGCACCAGGAAATGGCTGTACAAACCGGCCTCGGGCGTGCCGGGTTCCGGCACCTGCTGATAGGCCCAGCTCACCAGCGGCGGCATCGACAGCAGGATGGATTCGGTGCGCCCCCCCGACTGCAGGCCAAAGTGCGTGCCGCGATCCCACACCAGATTGAACTCCACGTAGCGGCCGCGCCGGTACAACTGGAAAGCACGCTCGCGCTCGCCGTAGGGCGTGTCCTTGCGACGCATCACGATGGGCATGTAAGCGCCCAAAAACGCGTTGCCCACGGCCTTCATCATGGCCAGGCTTTGCGCCTGTCCGAGCTCGCAGAAGTCGTCAAAAAACACACCGCCGATGCCGCGTGGCTCATTGCGGTGCCTGAGAAAAAAATATTCGTCGCACCAGCGCTTGAAACGCGGATATTTGTCGTCGCCAAAGGGCTCAAGCGCCGCTTTGCAAGCGTTGTGAAAATGCACGGCGTCCTCATCGAAGCCGTAATACGGCGTCAGGTCCATGCCGCCGCCAAACCAGCACACCTCGTTGCCATCGTTGCCTTTGGCCGAGATCATGCGCACATTCATGTGCACCGTGGGCACATAGGGATTGCGCGGGTGAAACACCAGCGACACGCCCATGGCCTCGAACGGCGCACCCGCCAGCTCAGGGCGGTGCTGCGTGGCCGAGGGCGGCAACCTGGGGCCGGTGACGTGCGAATAGCCGCAACCGGCGCGCTCGAACACGACACCGTCTTCCAGGATTTGCGTCATGCCCCGCCCCTGCAAGGGCTCGCCAGCAGGTTTTTGCCAGGCATCGGTCAGGAACGGTTTGCCGTCGAGTTCGGCTATGGCGCCGGTGATGCCGGCCTGCAGCCCGCGCAGGTATTCACCCACCATCACGCCGGACACGTTGCGCTCCGTCATAAAGGCGTCCCCTTGACCGCGCGGTGGCCAATGTCATGGCGGAATTGCATGCCGTCAAAATGAATGCCATTGATCGCCTCATAGGCGCGCTGCTGCGCCATGCGAACGCTGTCGGCCAGCACCGTGACACACAGCACCCGCCCGCCCGAGGTGCGCAGCTGGCCATCCTGCAAAACCGTGCCGGCGTGAAACACACAGAGATCCTCCATCTCGGCCGGGATGCCGCTGATGGCGTCCCCCTTGCGCGGGCTGGACGGGTAGCCGTGGGCGGCCAGCACCACACCCAGAGCGGTGCGACGATCCCATTGCAACTCGATCTGGTCGAGCTTGCCGTGCGGCCCCGGCTCGGTGGCGGCCAGCATCACATCGACCAGATCGGTCTTGAGACGCAGCATGATGGGCTGGGTCTCGGGGTCACCCATGCGGCAATTGAATTCGAGCGTCCTGGGCTTGCCCTGGGCGTCGATCATCAGACCGGCGTACAGGAAACCGGTGAACGGGATGCCGTCCTTTTCCATGCCGCGCACGGTCGGCAAAATGATGTCGCGCATGGCGCGGGCGTGCACTTCCGGGGTGACCACCGGCGCCGGCGAATATGCGCCCATGCCGCCGGTGTTGGGACCCTGGTCGCCATCAAGCAGGCGCTTGTGGTCCTGGCTGGTGGCCAGCGGCAGCACATTCTTGCCATCGACCATGACGATGAAGCTGGCTTCTTCACCCTGCAAAAATTCTTCGATGACCACCCGCGCACCACCGGCGTTGTGGCTCACGCCCAGCGTGTTGTCGACGAGCATGAAATCGATCGCCTCGTGCGCCTGCGCGAGCGTGGTCGCCACCACCACGCCTTTGCCGGCGGCCAGACCGTCGGCCTTGACGACGATCGGCGCGCCCTTTTGATCGACGTAGGCGTGCGCTGCCGCCGGGTCGGAAAAGGTTTCGAACTCGGCCGTGGGAATGCCGTGGCGCTTCATGAACGCCTTGGAAAACGCCTTGGAGCTCTCCAGTTGCGCGGCGGCCTGCGTCGGGCCAAAAATGCGCAGGCCGTGCTTGCGGAATTCATCGACCACACCAGCGGCCAGCGGCACCTCGGGGCCAACCACCGTCAACACGATTTTTTGCTCCAGCGCCCAGTCGCACAGCGCTTTCACGTCGGTGATGGGCACGTTTTCAAAACGCGGGTCC
>JBBINL010000051.1:0-15278 GCA_037443905.1 Burkholderiales bacterium
CCGGCCACCGGCGCAACGCTTGGGATGGGTGTGTTGGTGCATGTGTTGTCTCCTGATATTGAGAGTTTTAAGTCCGAAAAATGCAAGTTGAATTCTGACTCGGAATTCAATTTATTAAAACCCCCCAGACAAGGGGGGCTGGTGTCTGTCATGGCCTGAACTCGGAATCTGGTCTTCGATCAGTTTTTGAAAAATGGGATGGCGGTCGTTGATGTGTCTCCAACTTTTAACAGTCTCCTTTTGATAAATTTTATGAAGGTAATAGCTTCGTTCAAGAAGCAAGATTGCGATATCGGTTTTCCGCAAACTGAGGTTGCTTCGTAGTGTTCTCCATCCAGTGCCAGCACGATGCGGTTGGTGCCTTGGGTCGGCAAGGTGTTGACCGCCGCAATGATGGCTTGGCCGTAGGCCTCGTCGTCCATCTCTTCAAGATGCGCAACGCGCAGGCCTACCAAGGTGCCGAAAAGTCCTTCTTCCTGGCTTGAACGCAGCATGTCGGCGATGACCGTGCCACTTTGCAGGACCACGCCCGGGCGTGGGCCCGTCACATGTTCTGTCGCGTCTGCCATTGCGATATGTCAAGCCCCGGGGCCGCGCACGGCCTAGACTGGGGCTGCTGATCTGCATGCTCGCACCAAGGCAATTTGCTCATGGCTCAAATGGACACCGTTGTCGCATCCGGCCCGCGCCCCGTCTTCGAGGTGCGCGGCCTGACCAAGATCTATGACATGGGTGAGGTGCAGGTGCAGGCGTTGCGCGGCGTCGATCTTGATCTTTTTGAAGGAGAGTTCGTGGTGCTGCTCGGTCCGTCGGGCAGCGGCAAGTCCACCCTGCTGAATATTCTGGGGGGCCTCGATACCCCCAGCAGCGGCAGCGTGCGCTATGCCGACCATGACCTGACGCTCGATGACGATGCCTTGCTGACGCAATACCGGCGCACCCATGTGGGCTTTGTGTTCCAGTTCTACAACCTGATCCCGAGCCTGACTGCGCGTGAAAACGTGGCCCTGGTGACCGAGATTGCCGATCATCCGATGACGCCCGAAGAGGCCCTGACCCGCGTCGGCCTGGCCGACCGGATGGACCATTTCCCGGCGCAGATGTCGGGCGGCGAGCAGCAGCGGGTGGCAATTGCCCGGGCTGTGGCCAAGCGACCGCAGGTGCTGTTGTGCGACGAGCCCACCGGTGCGCTGGATGCGCAAACCGGTGTTCTGGTGCTCGATGTGATCGCGCAGGTCAACCGCGAGCTCGGCACCACCACGGTGGTGATCACACACAACGCGGTGATCGCGGCCATGGCAGACCGGGTGATCTACTTTGGCGATGGCCTGGTGGTGCGCGCCGAGCGCAATGCAAAAAAGCTGTCGGCCCTGGAGTTGCACTGGTGAAAGCCCTCAACCGCAAACTGCTGCGCGACCTCTGGCAAATGAAAAGCCAGGCCCTGGCCATCGCCCTGGTGGTGATGTGCGGTGTGGCCACCTACATCATGTTTTTAAGCACGCTGGGCGCGTTACGCGCGACCCAGGACAGCTATTACCGCGACTACCGTTTTGCCGACGTGTTTGTCACCCTCAAGCGAGCCCCGCAGGCGCTGGGCCAGCGCGTGCAGGCGATGGCGGGCGTGGATCATGTCGAGCTGCGGGTGAAGGCCCAGGTGCGCCTGGAAATGCCCGATTTTGCCGAACCGGTGACCGCGCTGATGGTGTCGGTGTCAGAGCGCGGGCGCGGTGGCCTCAACGCCCTGCATTTGCGCTCCGGCCGTTTGCCCGTGGCCGGGCGTTCAGACGAGGTGGTGGCGAGCGCGCCCTTTGCGCAGGCGCATGGGCTGCAATTGAGCGACCGTTTCGACGCCATGCTCAACGGGAGGCGCCAGACCCTGACGCTGGTGGGCACGGCGCTGTCGCCGGAATACATCCAGCAGATGCGCCCGGGTTCGGTTTTCCCCGACCCGAAACGCTTCGGCGTGCTGTGGATGGACCGGCGCGCGCTGGGCCAGGCTTATGAGATGGACGGCGCCTTCAATGACCTGGCCCTCAGCCTGCGCCCGGGCGCCGACAGCCAGGCCGTCATCGACCGACTCGACGAGCTGCTCAAACCCTATGGCGGGCTGGGCGCCTATGCGCGCAAGGACCAGTTGTCACACCGCTTTCTTGAGCAGGAACTCGACCAGCTCGGCACGCTGGCGGGCTTGTTCCCGGTCATGTTCATGGGCGTGGCCGCTTTTTTGCTCAATGTGGTGATCGGACGGCTGGTGGCGATGCAGCGCGAGCAGATCGCTACTCTCAAAGCTTTTGGCTACAGCAACCGGGCGGTGCTGTGGCATTATTTGCGCATGGTGTCGCTCATTGTGGGGCTGGGGGTGCTGGGTGGCACTGCCCTGGGTGTGTGGCTGGGCAAGTTGCTGTCGGACATTTACACCGAGTTCTACCACTTCCCCTATTTGCTCTTCAGGCTCCAGCCCCGCACCGTGCTGGAGGCCACTCTGGCCAGCCTGCTGGCAACCGGTGCCGGCACCGTGTTTGCCGTCTGGCGTGCCGCCAGCCTGCGCCCGGCCCAGGCGATGCGCCCGGAGCCGCCCGCGCGCTTTCGCGAGTCGTGGCCCGAGCAATTCGGCCTCAAACGCTGGTTGTCGCAACCGGGCCGCATGATCGTGCGCAACCTGCAGCGCCGGGCGTGGAAGTCGGCTCTGTCAGTGCTCGGCATCGCGCTGGCTTGCGGCATCATCATGACCGGCCTGTTCCAGCGCGACACGGTCAGCTACATGGTCAATGTGCAGTTCGGCATGGCCCAGCGCGAGGACCTGTCGGTCACTTTTACCGACTCCACCGCCTACCGGGCGCGCTTCGACTTGCTCGGGCTCAGCGGCGTCGAACAGGTGGAGGTTTTCCGCTCGGTACCGGTGCGGCTCATGCATGGTCCGCTGAGTTACCGCACCGGCATTCGCGGCATCGAATCCGGCGGTGACATTGCCCGTCTGCTCGACGCCGATCTGAAGCCGGTGAGCCTGCCCGGTGAGGGCATTTTCCTGACCGATTACCTTGCCCGGCTGCTCGATGTGCGCGTGGGCGAGCGCCTGAGCGTGGAAGTGCTGGAAGGCCAGCGCCCGGTGCGCGAGGTCATGGTGGTCGGCCTGGTGCGCGAATACCTGGGGGTGTCTGGCTACATGCAGCTGGCGACGCTGAACCAGTTCATGCAAGAGGGCCCGACCATCTCGGGCGCCTACCTGCGGGTGGCGCCGCAGCAACTGGCGGCGCTTTACAGCCATCTCAAAGGCATGCCAAGGGTGGTGGGGCTGGCCGAGCGGGTGCAGGAGATCCGCAATTTCAACCGAGTGATGGAAGAGACCATGCTGTTTTTTACCTATGTGGCTACGGTGTTTGCCGTGATCATCGCCTTTGGCGTGATTTACAACAGCGCGCGCATTGTGCTGACCGAGCGTGGCCGCGAGCTCGCCAGCCTGCGCGTGCTGGGGTTCACGCGGGCCGAGATATCGTTCATTTTGCTCGGCGAGCTGGGTTTGCTGACCTTGCTGGCGATTCCGCTGGGCCTGTGGCTGGGGCGGGGCATGTGCTACTACATCGCCCACACCATGCAAAGTGACCTGTTCCGGGTGCCGGTGGTGCTGGTGCCGCAGACCTATGCGATTGCCAGCATCGTGGTGCTGCTGGCCTCACTGCTGTCGGGTCTGGCGGTGCGCCGCCGGCTCGATCAACTTGACCTGATTGCCGTCATGAAGGCGGCGGAGTAATGCCATGAAAAACACTGTGCAATGGCGTCGTCGCCTGGCGTTGGGCCTGTTGCTCGTCCTGCTCGGCGGGGGGGTGTACCTGGGGCTGCGGCCGCAGCCGATCGAAGTGGCCATAGGCACGGCCAGCCGCGGGGCGCTGCGGGTCACGCTGGAGCAGGAGGGGCGCACGCGCGTGCTCGACCGCTATGTGGTGACGGCTCCCGTCAACGGCTACGCCCGCCGGCTCACTCTTGAGGTCGGCCAGGCCGTGCAACGCGGCGACATGCTGGTCGAGTTGGAGCCGCTACGCGCCACCGCGCTGGATCCACGCAGTCACGCCGAGGCGCAGGCCCGTGTGGCCGCCGCCCAAGCCAGCCTCAGTGCCATCGAGCAAGGCGCCAGGGCGGCTGCCAGCCAGGCCGAACTGGCGCAGGCCGAGTTGCAGCGGATTCGCGCACTGCGACTGCAAGGGCACGTCAGCGCGGCGGCCGAGGAGCGCGCCAGCAGCGAGGCCGAACGCAGCACGGCAGCGTTGCGCTCGGCCCAGTTTGCCGTGACCACGGCGCGCCATGAGGTCGAGGCAGCCCGCAGCACGCTTGAGTATGCCGGCAGCTCCGGCAGTGCCGGGGTGGTGGCCGTGCGCGCGCCGGTGGCGGGCAAGGTGCTCAAGACGTTCCACAAGAGCGAGGGCACGGTGGCAAGCGGTCAGCCTCTGCTTGAAATTGGCGATCCGTCGGCGCTGGAGGTCGAGGTGGACCTGTTGTCAGCCGACGCCGTGCGCATCAGACCCGGCACCCGCGTCGTTTTTGCACGCTGGGGCGGCGAGGGCGCGCTCGAGGGCGTGGTGCGCGTGATCGAGCCCGCCGGCTTCACCAAGGTGTCGGCGCTGGGGGTGCAGGAGCAGCGTGTCTGGGTGATCGTGGCGTTCACGTCCCCGCCCAGCCAATGGCAGCGCCTGGGCGACGGCTACCGGGTGGAGGCCAGCTTCATCCTGTGGGAGCAGCCCGACGTGCTGCAGATTCCGGCCAGTGCGCTGTTTCGTGATGGCGACGACTGGTTCACCTACATGGTGGTGCAAGGCAGGGCAGTCAGGCGCGCAGTGCAGATCGGCCAGCGCACGGGCCTGAGCGCACAAGTGCTGGCTGGCATCGCTGTGGGTGATCAGGTCATCAGCCACCCCGACGACCGGGTGCGCGCCGGGGTGCGGGTGGTGGCAAGGTAGCCTGCGCCTAACAGGGGGTGCGATTCAATCGAAGTGCTATCGCCAAAAACCAGGGCCCCAGGATCAACCCGAAAAAAACGCTTGCGCCAACCCCATCAGCAGGCGCACCAGGCCACTGAGTGCCAGCGCCACGCCCACCGACAGCAGCACCGAGAACCAGGCCTGGGCGCGCCCCAGCGTCCGGTTCATCACGGCAAAGGTGGAGATGCAGGGCACATAAAAGGTGATGAACACCAGCAGCGTGATGATCTGCACCGGGGCCAGCACGCCATCGATGTCCTGCGTGCCCAGCGCCTGAAAGATCATCAGCAGTGAGAGCTCCTTGCGCAGCACGCCAAACAACAGCGGCAGGCCCAGCACCAGCGGCAGGCCGAGCCACCAGCTGGTCAGCGGCGTCAGCAGGGTGTTGATGGCGCCATCAGCGCCAAAGTGACCCAGCAGCGCCAGCACCACGCTGCCACCCACCAGCAGCGGCGTGACAATGGTCAGCACGTCGCTGGAACGGGCCCAGGTTTCATGCAGCATGGCGGACCAGTTGGGCAGGCTGTAGTGCGGAATCTCCTGCAACTGGCCCGGCCCCGCCGCGCTGGTCTGGTGGCGTGACAGCAGCAAGCCCATGACGGCAATGAGCAGCAGGGTGAGCGCGTAGGTGCCGATCACGCCCGGCACGCCCAGATACTTGCCGGCCACCGCCAGAATGATGGCCGAGCGCGCAGAGCACGGCACAAAGGTGATGAGCACCGAGGCAATCAGGCGTTCGCGCCCCGACGAGGTGCGCGCCACCGCCGAGATGGCTGGCACATTGCAGCCCAGCCCCAGCAAAAACGGTACCGCCACGCCGCCGTGCAGGCCAATCTTGTGAAAACCCCGGTCCACCACAAAGGCAATGCGCTGCATCACGCCGATCTCTTCGAGCGCGATGAGCAGCAGCAACAGCGGCAGCATGTAGGGCACCACGATGCCGGTCAGGCCAATCAGGCCGTCCAGCACGGCACGCGCCACAACCCCGGGCGTGGACTGCGGCTGCCAGGCGCTGGTCGCCGCAATCAGGCGTTGCGTGGTCTGCCGGTCGATCCAGCCGCTGACTTCGAACACCACGAACAGCACGCCGGCAAACATCGCCAGGCTGGCAAGCAGGCCCCACTGCCGGTGCAGCATGAAGGCATCCAGCCAGTATCGCCAGCCGCGCCCGGCCTGCGCCGGCCCCGGACGCAGGGCTGCTTCAAAAATGGAGGCGGCGCGGTGGTGCAGGTCGGCATGAATTTCTTCAGCCAGCGGGCGTGGCAAGCCAAGGCCTGCGCTGCCGCGCAGCGCCTGCAGGGACGGCATGAGCGGGGCAAAGTGCTCCTGCAGTTCATGCTCGAAATAGTCGTGCCCCGAGGCAAACAACATCAGCAGCAACTGGTGCGGCACGCGAAAGGCAGTGTCGATGGCAGGCAGAAGCAGGGCCTGACTGAGCGGCTCCAGACTGGTGGCAATGTGCCGGCTCGGCGCCTGTGGCAGCGGACAAATGGCCTGTCGCGCCGTGTTGAGAGCCGTTTTGAAAAGCGTGGAGATGCCTTGCCCCATCAACGCTGATACAGGTACCACGGGCATGCCCAGCAATTTCGAGAGTGCGCGGATGTTGATATGCAAGCCCTTGCGGTGCACCGCATCGATGTGGTTGAGCGCCAGCACCACGGGGCGCCCGAGCTGGCTCAACTCCAGCGTCAGCTCAAGGTGGCTTTGCAGGTTGCTGGCATCGACCACCTGGATGATCAGGTCCGGCGGCTCGAACGGTGTCGGCGGCGCGCCCGGCTCGTGCGCAGTGACCGGCGGGCGATCGTTGCCCCACAGCAGGTATTTGAGCGTGCCCAGGTCATCATGCTGCAAATGGTGCAGCGAGTTCATGCTCGGCAGGTCCACCACACTGGCTTCGTCCAGGCCGATCTGCACCGTGCAGGTTCGGTAGGTGAGGTGTGAGTTGGTCAGCCTGCCAGTCTGCGGCGCCGTGCTCGACACCGCCTTGAACAGTGTGGTCTTGCCCGCGCCCGGCAAACCCACCAGAGCGATGCGCAAACGCCGCGCGCCGCGCAACAGCGGCGTGTGCAGCGCGATGCTGTGCTCGGAAAAGCCGGTGCTCGAAGGTGTTGGTTTGTTGTGCTTGGCGGCCATGGGTCAGGGTATTGTCACCCAAGGCGAAAGGGGCATACAGGTCAGCCAGGTCAGATCTGTTTTGGGTGCAAAGCCGACGGCCTTGGATTTTTCAGGGCTTGACCACCGGCCAACTGCGGCGATTCCACTCGCTCATGCCGCCCTGGACAAATCGCACATGGGCGTAGCCGTGTTCGCGCAAGGCCGCCAGCGTGGCACTGGAGCGGTTCTGGGTGTTGCAGATCAGCAGCACTGGCTTGTCGGTGGCGGTGGGAATTTCTCCGAGCCGGGTGTTGAGCTGGCTCATGGGCAGCAACTTCGCGCCTTTGGCCACGCCCGTGGCGTGTTCGTTGGGCTCACGGATGTCGATCAGGATGGCGCGGCCCGCCTCGAGCTCGGCGCGCGCGACATCCAGTGAAACCGAATCTGTCGCCGCCGACTGTTGGCTGCAGGCGGACATTGCGAAACCAAGACTTAATACGAGCAGCGCCAGGCCGCGACGTGTGATGTGCAAGGCAGCGCTTGCGCCAGAGTGGGAGAGGTGTTTGATCGGCATCATGGACTTTTCAGAAAGGAGATTGCGGATTGCTATTGTTTGCGAAGATGAAATGGAATACGCTGGCATGGTCATGGGTTGGGAATTATCACTTGTCCCTGACGCGACGCAGCTTTCCTCTATCATCATTTCACCATGACCACCACCCACTTGCTCTACCTGCACGGTTTCCGTTCCTCCCCGGCCTCCAACAAGGCGCGCCTGATGGCTGCCGCCGTGGCCAGCCGCCACCCTGGGGTGACCTGGTTGTGCCCGGCGCTGGCGGCTTCGCCCAGACGGGCCATGCAGGAGGTGCAGCAGGCCATTGCCGACTGGCCCGGCAACACCATGGCCGTGATGGGTTCGTCGCTGGGCGGGTTCTATGCCACCTGGCTGGCTGAGCGACTGGGTTGCAAGGCCGTGTTGCTCAATCCTGCGGTGCACCCGGCGCGCGATCTGGCCGCCTACATTGGCAAAAACGAGATGTGGCACGACCCGGCGCAAAGTTTCATGTTCGATCCGGCATTTGTCGATGAATTGCTGGCACTGGAAATCCCGGTGATCTGCCACCCCGAGCATTACTTTGCCATCATCGCCCGCGGCGACGAGGTGCTCGACTGGCGCGAGATGAGCGGCCATTACCCAGGTGCCGCCATCAAGCTGTTGCCCGCAGGCGACCATGCGCTGAGCGATTTCGAACAGCATCTGGATCAGATCTTGGATTTTCTCGCGCTGGCTTCGCGTTGACCCGATGTTGCGTACCCTTTGTCGCTTCGACTCGCCCGATGCGGTGGCCGGCTGGTCGGCCATTGACGATCGTGTCATGGGCGGGGTGTCGCGCAGCCGTTTGCGCTTTGATGTCGGCGGCTGGGCTGTGTTCGAGGGTTGTGTGTCGCTGGATCGCCATGGCGGTTTTGCTTCGGTGCGCTGCCATTCCTGCGCCTTTGATCTGCCTGACATTGCCGGGTTTTCAATGGAGGTCAAGGGTGACGGCAAACGCTACAAATTCAACCTGCGCACCGATGACACCTTCGATGGGGTGAATTACCAGGCAGTTTTTACGCCACCTGCAGGCCAGTGGTTTGTGGTCGAACTGCCGCTGGCGGCTTTTCAGGCCACATTCCGGGGCCGCAGACTCGGTAGCGCCAAGTCGCTCGAGCCGACACAGGTGCGCCAGCTCGGTCTGATGATTGCCGATCGGCAAGCAGGGCCTTTCAGTCTGGCGCTGCGCTCCATACAGGCGCGCTGAGGGGGGCTGGGCTGCAGTGCAGTCTCAATTTTCGATCACGCGCAATGACCAGGGCGTTTTTTGCCAGGCCACACTTTCCTCGTTGAGCAGGTAGGCGGACTGTGGGAACTGGCGGGCCCATTCGCCGTCGATGTGCAGCACAAACTGCCGCGGATTCCAGGCATCCCGGCGCAGGCTGATGCCGTTGATTTCCGGATCGAGCCGTGCATGGCACAGCGCCACCGCCAGACGCAAGACCAGCAGTTGCTGGACGAACAATTGGTCATCAAAATCGGCGGCAACCAGTTTGCGCAGCTTGCCACGGTGGCCCAGCACCAGCAGGCTGAGCTTTTGCAATTCAGTGAGCGCAAAACCCATGGTGTCCGAGTTTTCCAGAATGTAGGCGCCGTGCTTGTGGTAGTCGCTGTGCGACACATGGCAACCAATTTCATGCAACTGAGCCGCCCAGCTGATTTTGCGGCTGACGCGCTCATCCACGCTGCCCGCGGTAATCTGCTCGAGCAGGGCATTGGCAACGCGGCCGACACGCTGGCCGTGGCTGGGGTCGGCGCCGAATTTGGCGGCCAGGCGCTGCACCGAATGGTCGCGCAAATCGGCATATTGCTGGCTCGCGCCCAGCATGTCCTGCAACAAGCCATGACGCAAGCCGCCGCTGGCCTGTTGCAGGCGCCCGATTCCGAGCAGGTCGAACAGCGCGCGCAGCACACTCAAGCCGCCGCCGATGATGGGCTTGCGGTCGTCGCGCATGCCGGCCAGGCGCAAGCGGTCGGTGCTTTGGGCTGCCAGCAACTTGTCTTGCAGCCAGTCCAGGCCTTCACGGGTGACTTCGCCCGCGGGCCAGCCAGCGGCCACCAGCACATCGACCACGGCATTGATGGTGCCAGCCGAGCCGTAAGCCACATCCCATTGGTCGGGAGCGTACAGACTCAGCGCCTCGTCGAGCACGGCCTTGGCGGCAATTTCAGCCATTTGAAATGCGCGTTTGGAGAATTGGTTGTCGGCAAAATAGCGCATCGACCAGGCCACGCTGCCGACCCGGTAAGACTCCATTTGCCTGGGCTCGCGGCCCTGACCCAGAATGATTTCGGTGGAGCGCCCGCCGATGTCGATCACCAGGCGGCGCTCCTGCGAGTGGGGCAGGGCCTGGGTCACCCCCTGGTAGATCAGGCGGGCTTCTTCGCGGCCCGAAATCACATCGATCGGAAAGCCCAGCTTTTGCATTCCCGTGGCCAGGAAGACATCGCGGTTGCGGGCCTCACGCAGGGTCTGCGTGGCCACGGCGCGCACTTCCGATTCGCCAAATCCTGCCAGCCGCTCACCAAAGCGGGCCAGGCAGTCCCAGCCGCGCTGCATGGCCTGCGGGGTCAGGTTGCGGTTGCCGTCCAGGCCATTGCCCTGGCGCACGGTTTCCTTGAGGTACTCGCTGCGGTAAAACTGGCCGTGCTCGATGTAGCCGATTTCCAGCCGGAAGCTGTTGGAACCCAGGTCAACAGCCGCCACGCGCGTGGTGTTTTGCATGGTCAAAAATTCATGTTCATCAGAACTGCCAGCATAGCATCAGAAATCTGGGCGTCGGTTCAACCTTGCAGGTTGTCAAAACAGTTGCGCGCTCGTGTGCAACCTGGTTTCGTCCATGCTGATCACTGTTGCCGGATGATCAAGCTGATGGCAATTGAATGGACCAACGGCACCGCTTCGGGCGCATTCCTGGGTGAAAATACCTGCGCCGTTCAGGCGCATGCCTCGTTGGACGGGGCTGATGGTTATGCAGGTGAGAGAATGGTTTTTGGTATCACTTGACAAGGGCGGCCTCCCATGAAGTCACATCTGCAGCTTTCCGTGCCCCAGGAGATCGAGCTCAAACTCAGTCTGCCAGGCACCTATCCGGCGGACCTGGTAAAGCGGCTTGCCCGTCTGCCGTTGCTGGCACGGCGCAAGCCCTCGCGGCAGTCCCTGTACAACATCTATTTTGATACCCCGCAGCAGCAGTTGCGCCAGCAAGGCGTTGCCTTGCGCTTGCGCCGGGTCGACAGCCCAGACAATCTGCATTGGCTGCAAACCCTGAAAACCAGCGCGCAGGAGTTGTCGGCCCTGAGCCAGCGCGGTGAATGGGAAACCGCCGTCGCGCAGCCGGCCCTGTCTTTGGCCGCGCTGCAGCGCACGCCCTGGCCTGGCATCGACCCTGATGGCCGCCTGTTTGCCGAGCTGGCGCCATGTTTTGTGACCCGTTTCGAGCGCACCCTGTGGCTGGTGCGTCGGCGCGATGCCAGCGTGGTCGAGGTGGCGCTGGACATCGGGTGTGTCGAAGCAGGTGGCAAGCGCGCGCCAATTTGCGAGCTGGAGCTTGAGTTGAAAGCGGGGCCACCTGCTGCGCTGTTCGACCTGGGACGCCAGGTGGCCAGCAGCGTGGCGGTGCTGCCGGCCAGCCTGAGCAAGGCCGAGCGCGGTTTTCTACTGGCGCAAGACGCGCTTGGCCAGCCGCGGCATGCCCAGATGCCCCAACTCGTGTTTCCCGTGAGCCGGACTGGGCTGGCGCAGTGCCTGCTGCGCGAGAGGTTTGCCCAGTTCATCGCCAACCTGGATGCCCTGCGCACATCCGATGACCCCGAGGTGGTGCACCAGGCCCGCGTGGGCTGGCGGCGTTTCAGGACGGTCCTGCGCCTGTTCAGGACGACACTGGCACCAACGGCCATGCCGCAATGGCGTGAACTGAACGCGCTGCTGTCCGGCCTGGGCGAACTGCGCAACCTTGAGGTGGCCCTGAATGAGACGCTACCCGCCTTGTCCAGAGGCTATGACCTGGCCGATGCCGGGCGCACGCAGGCCTGGCAGGCGATGATCGAGGCGCTGACGCAAGCGGCCGGTGTGCAGCGCCAGAAGATGCGCCAGGTCATGCAGCAACCTGGCGTGGGCCTGTGCTTGCTGGCACTGACCGAATGGCTGGAAAACCTGACAGCCCCGGGTTCGGACGAGAAGGTCAAAAAAGGAAGTTTGCGGCATTGGTCCAGGCATCAAATGCTGCGACTGCAGCACCGACTGGAAAAAGCGCAACAGAAAGCCACCACGTTACCCGAGCAGCATCGCGTGCGCATCCTGGCCAAGCGCTTGCGCTACGGGGCTGAGGCGCTACGCAACTTGTTGCCAAAGTCACTGGCAACTGCCTATGCCGAGCAGGCGACGCTGCTGCAGACGGACCTGGGCTTTTCGCGCGATGTGGCGATGGCCAGCACACTGATTGCCGGGTTTCACCACGATCCGGCCATCGAGGCTTATCTGCGCGGAGTGGTGGCAGGCGTCAACCTGCGTGCGCACAACAGCTGACGCACGAAGCATTCGCCATGGTTTCTGACAGGGCGTCAGAGCAGCTCCGGTGACTGCACCGTGACGATCAGGCTTTGCGCAAGGGTGTCGCGCTGACGGTTGCGCAGCCACCAGAGTGCGCCCTTTTTGACAGAGCACTCGGCGGCGCTCAGACCGATCAGCTTGGCAATGGTTTGGCCCAGTGTGGGTTGATGCCCCACCACCAGCACGCATCCCCTGGCGTCAGGCCACTTCACGCATTCAAGCAACTGCGCCACCGTGCCACCCGGCGCCAGTTCGGGCCGGATCTTGAATTTTCGGTCCAGGGCGTGCGCGGTCTGCACGGCGCGGCGCGCCGGACTGACCAGAATGCGGGTGTTGTCGGGCAACTGGCGGTCCAGCCAGGCCGCCACGCGTGCGGCCTGTTTTTCGCCGCGTGCGGTCAGGCGACGGGCCATGTCGTCACAGCCAGGTATCCATTCCTGCGCCTCGGCGTGGCGCCACAAAATCAAGTCCATGCTTGCAATATAGCCAGAATAAATGACAGTTCAAAGACGCGCCTGGTCTGCCTGAAGTGCGGCTGCACGACCGCGCTGCATATTCACCGGAATCAGCAGCAACAGGCTCAGCACAAACAGCACCGAGGTGCTCAGAATGGCGCTGCGCTGATTGCCACCGGTGCTCCAGGTGATGATGCCGTAACCCAAGGGGCCGACGATGCTGGCGAGCCGCACGGCAAAAGTCCACAGCCCATAAAACTCGGCCACCTGATGCTGTGGCGCAAACAGGCCGGCCATGGCGCGGCCGGCCGACTGGCTGCTGCCCATGCACAGGCCGGCAATCACGGCGGCATACCAGAAGTCGGCTTTGGTGCTGGCCAGGGCGGCCATCACGCAGGTGACGATCCAGCCCAGCAGCGTGCTGGCCAGCGCAATCTTGTGACCAATGCGATCCTGCACATAGCCCCACGAAAATGCGCCCGCGGCCGCGGCAATGTTGAGCACAAAGATCAGCACCATGGTTTCCTGCTGTGCAAAGCCGATCACCTGCTCGGCATAAATGGCGGCCAGCGCAATCGCCACCGCCACGCCGGCCTGGTAACTCAGGACGCAGACCAGCAGCCACATGAAATCCCTGAACTGGCGGGCTTGCCCGAAGGTGTCTTGAAGTTGCCGCAAAGACGCCCTGAAACCGCCTTGCGCAAGTGCTGCCGGGTCGGGCCGGGCGTGCTCCCTGAGCAGCGCAAAGGTGACCAGCGCGGCTGTGCCATAAACGGCCGCGGTGATCAGCATCGTGACCGGCACAAATTGCGCGGCGCTCTGGCCCTGGCCCCGCGCCCAGATCACGTAGGCCAGGCACAGCCCGAGCGCGAGCATGCCGCCGACGTAGCCAAAGCTCCAGCCCCAGCCGCTGACTTTGCCCAACGACCCGGTGCGCGCAAGTTCCGGCAGAAACGCAGCCGTCATGGACTCACCCCAGGCGTAAAAGGTGTTGGAAACCACCATCAGCGCGACGGCCAGTGCCACGCTGCCGGGCCCGGCCAGTGCCAGCGCTGCCGTGAAGACGACGCAACCGATGGTGAATATGGCCAGCAGGCGCTTCTTGGCCGCGCGCAAGTCAGCATAGGCGCCCAGACTGGGCATGGTCAGCATCACGATGGCGTGCGACACACTCAGCGCCGCCGTCCAGACCAAAGTGGCCCATGGCGCGCCCTGCGCCACGCCGCCGACAAAATAGGCCGAGAACACCGCGGTGATGACCACCGTGGTGTAGCCCGAGTTGGCAAAGTCGTACATTGCCCAGCCGAAGACCTCGCGCTTGCGCACACCGGGGTTCAAGTCATCTTGCGAGAACAATGCCATGGTGATGCTTCAAATTTCAAAGGGCTTGTGTGCCGGGCAAATGGTGGCGCCGTCTCACCGAGCGCCACCCATGTTGAGTAGCCAGGTCTTCAATTCTGCAAACACCTTCTCCCGGACCTCAGCTTTCGACAGCACCAGGTCATGCATGCCGTCTTCAATGCTGACCAGCGTCACCTGAGGCCCCAGGCGCGGCGCCAGACGCGCAATATCGGTCACATCCAGCACCACGTCAGTGCGCATGGCCTCAGCAGTCCATGCCTTCAGCCAACTGCTGCGCCGGGCGTGCATGACCAGCACCGGGCATTGAATCGACAGCCCCCGGGCCACTTCGGCATGGGCGCGGTGTATGGCCCGAATCCAGCCGGCATAAATTGGAAAGCCAGCAATCGGTTTCCACTGCGTGTTGTAGCGCCATTCGCCATGGTGATCAGCATGCAGACTCTGCCCATAGACCATGGTCTTGACAGGGATTTTCAGGTTTGGAAACCATTGGCCAAGCGTCGCCACCAGGGGCTCCAGCAAACGTTCCTGCCAGACGGGCAGGTTCATGTCCAGAAATGGGCTGTTCAGGAACACGGCATCCACGGATGCGCGCCGTGGTCCGCGGTGCGTGTACAGGGCAGCCACCAGGCCGCCTGTGGAATGACCATTGAGCAGCAGCCAGTCAATTTGCTGTTCATTCTTCAAGACCTGAACGGCCGCATCGACATCCTGCAGGTACTCGTCGATGTCGCGGGTGCAGTTGGCCAACTGGTGCTTGCGCAAGGCCCGGCCGTGGCGGCGCAGGTCGATCGCATAAAAGTGCAGACCGGCCTGGTTGTAAAAGTCGGCCAGATGGGTCTGGAAAAAGTAGTCCACATAGCCGTGTACATACAAGACCGCCTTGGAGCCGGCGCTGTTGCCACGCCGGCGCACCAGCACGGCATCCACCGGACCATCCAATGCCGTGCAGCCGGTCAGGGTGGTTTGCTCAAAGCCAGGCAGCACATCGGGCATCCAGCTTGTCGATTGCATGGGTGTTCAAGAATATGGCAAGGCAGACATGTTAACAAGGGGCGTCAAGATGGTTCACGAAATCTTCCTGCTCCGGTCAGGGATAATGCAAGGTATTTTTTGCAGGTTCCGATTTCGGTGATGTGATTGTTGTGTAATTACATTTTCTCCCTGATCGGCACCCTAGTGTGGTGATGCGCGCTTGACGGCACATTTAAAACCGATGGATTTTTGGTCAGGGCTAGGCGCAAACCACA
>JBBINL010000052.1:0-14985 GCA_037443905.1 Burkholderiales bacterium
ACGTCGGCTACATCAGCACCGGCGGTGGCGCTTTCCTGGAAGTGCTGGAAGGCAAGACGCTGCCGGCGTTCGAGATTCTGCAAAAGCGCGCCGCCGGCTAACCCCCATCAGGAGAAACTCATGGCCTTCGTATCGCTTCGTCAAGTCCTCGATCACGCCGCTGAACACGGCTACGGCGTGCCAGCGTTCAACGTCAACAACCTGGAGCAGATTCAGGCCATCATGGACGCCGCCGCGGCCACCGACAGCCCGGTGATCCTGCAAGCCAGCGCCGGGGCGCGCAAATACGCCGGCGAGGCCTACCTGCGCCACATGGTGCTGGCGGCGGTGGAGACCTTTCCCGACATTCCGGTGGTGCTGCACCAGGACCACGGCGCCACGCCGGCGGTGTGCCAGCAATCGATTCGCGGTGGCTTTACCAGCGTGATGATGGACGGCTCGCTGATGGCCGACGCCAAAACGCCGGCGAGCTACGCCTACAACGTCGACGTGACGCGTCGCGTTTGCGAGATGGCGCACGCCGTGGGCGTGTCGGTAGAGGGCGAACTTGGTTGCCTGGGCAGTCTGGAAACCGGTGAAGCCGGCGAAGAGGATGGCGTTGGCGCCGAGGGCAAGCTCAGCCACGAGCAGATGCTCACCGACCCGGTGCAGGCCAAGGACTTCGTCGCCAAAACCGGTGTCGACGCGCTGGCCATTGCCATCGGCACCAGCCACGGCGCGTACAAGTTCACGCGCAAGCCCACCGGTGACATTCTGGCCATCGGTCGCATCGCGCAAATCCACGCGCAGATCCCCAACACACACCTGGTGATGCATGGCTCAAGCTCCGTGCCGCAAGAGTGGCTGGCGATCATCCGCCAGTACGGCGGCGACCTGAAGGAAACCTACGGCGTGCCGGTTGAAGAAATCCAGCGCGGCATCCAAAGTGGCGTGCGCAAGGTCAACATCGACACCGACATCCGGCTGGCCATGACCGGCGCCATGCGTGAGAGTTTTGCCAAGAACCCGAGCGAATTTGACCCGCGCAAGAGTCTGATCGCCGCGCGCAAAGCCGCCGCCGGCATCTGCAAACTTCGCTTTGAAGCCTTCGGCTGCGCCGGCCACGCCAGCAAGATCAAGCCGGTTCATCTGGATGTGATGGCTGCGCGTTACGCCTGATGACCCTGCGCCGCGAGTTGTTGCAGCACCTCGGCATTGCGCCTGGTCAGATTCCCGCTCCGCACAGCGAGCATGAGCGCCAGAAGCACGCTGAGGGTCAGGTTGCTTTCAGGCATGGGGGCATCGTCCTGGCGCGCTGATTGAACTGACGGGGGCAGGTCGCTTGTCCATGCTGATGGCGCCGATGATGCAGATGGCGGCACATTTGCCACAACCGGTGCATCGATCGGCATCGTGCATCACCGAAGTTTTTTTCCATGCCCGGGTTTCAAAGGCAAACAATCCGGGTGCACAGGCCGATATGCACCTGCCGCAGCCAGAGCAGCGAGTGGCGTCGATGCGGGCGATGCGGGCGATGCGGGTGCTCATCGGTATCGCAGCTGCCATTCAGCAGGCATAAAAATGAAACAGTGCATTGGTCAGCACCAATTGCACCGGCATGTCGGCTTCGTACAGCCCCGCGTTGCGCAGGCGTTCGGCGTCGAACAAATTCCTGGCCATGAACGGCTCCAGACTGCTGCCTTTCAGGCAGATCGCTGGTCTGGCGCCGTTGCGCACGTCTTGCTGGTGCGCCTCCAGGGCACCTTCCATCGCGCCCACCAGATAGTAGTAAGCGTGGTTTTCGCCCCGGGTGTCGGTTTTTTCCAGGATTTGAAATTCGCGCAAACTCATGGCTTCGGCATGGCTGGTCAGCAAGGCGCTGGCCAGCACCAGCGCTGCACTGCGCAAACAGGAGGCTAAAGTGGCTTTGATGTGCATGGGCTTTGGATGTTGCAGATGAGCCCATTTTGCTGGCGGCGCATTTCCATGGCGCAGGTGTGGGCTTGCGGGGTTGTTGAGAGCATGGTTAACGGTAGCGTTCACGCATGCAGCGGGCATTGAGCAGTAGTCCGGCCAGCAGGGTCAGCAGGGCGACCACCCCCAGAATGAGGGCTGCCGTGGTCCAGGGCCGCCCGATCTGTTGCCGCATCTGGACCAGCAGCAGGGCCGCCAGCAACCAGTTTGCCGTGGCGCCATAGGCCGCCAGTTGCAGCACCCACAGGCTCCAGCTTTTTTTGTGCAGAAACAGCAGCGGTGTTGCCAGGCTCAGGGCCACCATGCCAAAGTTGCCAGCCCTGAGAAAGTGCGCCGCCGTCAACGCTGCGGCAAGGATGAAAAGAACAATTCGAAAAGTCATGCAGGTCAGCCAGAAATGAATCAATCACCTTCATTTTGCATTGTTCTGACGATTTCGATTCTGTTCAGTCCGGGTTCAGGCAGGTGCGGGCAGACTGCATGCAACACCAACCCCAGGAGTTTTCCATGAAACGTCTCGTCATCATCAGCGTGTTGGCCACCGCCCTGTCAGGTGTCCAGGCCGCCACTTTTACCGATCACGCGCGGGTGCGCAGCGTCGATCCCCAGTATGAAAACTTCAACGTGCCGCGCAAGGAATGCACCAGTCAATGGGTCACCGAAACTGTCAGTGCCACGCCCCAGGCAACACAGGCGGGTCACTATGGCGGCGCCGTGCTGGGCGGTCTGGCCGGTGGCGTGCTGGGCCATCAGGTGGGCAAGGGCAGGGGCAAGGACGTTGCCACCGTGCTGGGCGTGGTGCTGGGCGCAGTTGTCGGCAATCAGATTCAGCACCAAGCTGAACCGGCACCAAACGCCAGCGACCCATATGCCAGCAACGATCAGTACGAGCAGGTGCAACGCGAAGTCCAGAGTTGCCGCACCGTTTATGACACACAGACCCGCATCACCGGCTACCTCGTGAGCTATGACTACCAGGGCCAGCAGTACAGCACGCTGATGCGCAACCACCCGGGCAACAGCCTGCCGGTGCGTGTCAGCGTCGAGCCGGTTCAACAGTAAGAAACCCGGCACCGGTGGTAGTACCATTGCCGGACCACAGACCAGGTTCACCCCACGCCATGAAAATCCTGACCCCGATGCTCGCAGCCCTGATGCTGGCGTTGACGCTGCCTGCCTGGGCAGATGTGAGCCGCGATGACGCCGCTGCCACGGTGCAAAAGGCCACCGGCGGACGTGTGCTGGCGGTGAACCAGACCGAGCAGGGCGGGCGGCTGGTCTGGCGCGTCAAGGTGCTGACGCCGCAGGGTGAGGTCATCGTGGTGCTGATCGACGTTGCCAGTGGACGACGGCTGAAGCCGCAGCCTGGAGTCTGAAGCGGCATGAGGTTGCTGCTGGTTGAAGACGATGCGGTGTTGCGGCTGAGCCTGAAGCGCCAGCTCGAAGCCGATGGGTATCGTGTTGACCTGGCCGCCGACGGTGAAGACGGCCTGTTTCAGGCCCGCGAGTACCCGCTGGACCTGGCCATTGTGGACCTCGGGCTGCCCAGGCTGAACGGCCTGAAGCTGGTGCAGACCCTGCGCGCCGAGGGCCGCACGCTGCCGATCCTGATTCTGACCGCACGTGGCGGCTGGCAGGACAAGGTGGTTGGGCTGGAGGCGGGCGCTGACGACTATCTGGTCAAACCATTTGAATACCCTGAGCTGGCGGCGCGCGTCAAGGCGCTACTGCGCCGCGCTGCCAAGGCCACCTCGGAGGTGCTCACACTGGGTGATCTGAGCATCGATTTTTCGGCCCAGAGCGCCCGTTTGCAGGGTCAGACGCTGGACTTGACCGCCTTCGAGTACCGCATGCTGGAATACCTGGTGCGCGCGCGCACCAGGGTGGTGAGCAAACAGGAGCTGTCCGACTACCTGTATCCGCACGATGAAGACCGTGACAGCAATGTGCTGGAGGTGTTGATCGGACGGCTGCGGCGCAAGCTCGATCCGGCAGGCACGCTGGCGCCCATTGAAACGCTGCGCGGGCGCGGCTACCGTTTCGTGCTGCAGTGAAAGCGCCGCTGTCCATTCGGGCGCGCCTGGTCTGGGGTGCTTTTGCCGTGATGCTGGTCTTTCTGGCCGGTGCCGGCTGGGCCCTGCAGCAGGCTTACGCCGACAGCCTGCGCGCCCAGCGTTTTGCCCGCTTGCAAAGCACCGTTTACCTGTTGATGGCCGGCACCGAACTCAATGCCCAGGGCAAGTTCGTCATGCCTGCCGCACTGGCCGAACCCCGCTTGTCGCTGCCCGCCTCGGGTCTTTACGCCAACATCGCCAACCTGGACAGCAATGAAAATTGGCAGTCGGCCTCCGCACTCGGGTTCAATCTGCCATTTTCACGCCACTCGGACCCTGGTGCCTGGCACTTTGATGCGGTCAGTGCGCCCGGGGCCGATGGCGGTGATGCGGCCGGTTCAGCCCGCGCTTATCTGTCGGCCAGCTATGCCGTCAAGTGGCTGGTCAACGAGCGCTCGGCACCAATGGTTTTTTCGGTGCTCGAAGACAAGGCCGATTTCGAGCGGGAGTTGCAGGCTTTCCAGACCACACTGTGGCGCTGGCTGGGTGGCGCCGGGCTGTTGTTGTTGCTCGCGCAAACCCTGTTGCTGCGCTGGGGGCTGATGCCGCTGGCGCGCATGGCGCGGGAAATCAAACGCATTGAACAAGGTGAACAGGCCAGGGTCGAGGGTCTTTACCCGAGCGAGCTGGCCGGGCTCACGCACAACCTCAACGTGCTGATGGACCAGGAGCGGGCACGTCAGACCCGCTACAAAGATGCGCTCGATGACCTGGCCCACAGCCTCAAGACGCCGCTGGCGGCGTTGCGCGCGTCGCTCGATACGCCGGCTGAATTGCCCGCCATGGTGGCGCAGCAAGTGCGCCGCATGGACGATATTGTGGTGCACCAGCTGGGCCGGGCTGGCGCCAGCGGTGCTGCCCGCCTGGCGCCGCTGATGGCACTGGCGCCCATCCTGACCAGGATTCGCGACACGCTGGCCAAGGCCTACATCGACAAGCCTGTGCAATTCACGCTGGACTGCGCACCAGACCTGCGCTGGCGCATCGACCAGGGCGATGCTTTCGAGGTGCTCGGCAATGTGCTCGACAACGCTGTCAAGTGGGCCCGGCACGAAGTCAGGGCGCGGCTGTGGGTTGATGGCAAGCGCTTGCACATTCGTGTTGCCGACGACGGCCCGGGCTTTGCCGACCCCAAGGCGGTGCTGGTGCGGCGTGTGCGGCTGGACGAGCGGGTGCCCGGCCATGGTATTGGTCTGTCGGTGGTGCGGGACCTGGTGGCCAGTCATCAGGGCGAGCTGACGATTTCGCGGTCTGATCTGGGTGGCGCGCAAATCGACATTGTTTTGCAAGCCGCGTAGGCTGGACCGCTATTTGTCGTCGACAACCCGTGGCTGTTGCATGGCCGCGTCGATCGACTGCCTGATCTGCTGGCCAATTTGTTCGCTTTGCTGCCGGGGCGTGGCCCCTGGCGTGGTCTGGGGAACCTGCACCTGCGTCCCGTCCTGGGGCGGGGCGCTGATGCGTGTGACATCATGCATCTGATTTTTGACCAGAAAACCCACCACGGCCACCACCAGCAGCAGACCCAGGATGCTGAAAATTGCTCGCATAAGACGTGCCTCATCAAAATGTCGCAGCGGGAACTTTAACTGCTGCGCCGCTTCTTAGCGTTGGCATCCTGATTCGGCACTCACCTTGAAAGCGCACAGCATGACGATGAAATCACGATCCCTGGCCATTTTGCTGCTCGGGGCGGCTCTTCTGGGCGCTTGCAGTACCGCCAGAATTCCGGCGGATGGCAATGGACTGACACCTTATCCACTCGCCCAAAGTCTGAAAGCAGGCGACATCCTGCACCTGCCTACCGGCACCACCCTGGACTTCGAGCAGGCCATCGGCATGATCGCCGCGGCCAAGGTGATTTACATCGGCGAGATGCACACCAACGTGCAGGCGCATGAGGCGCAGCGGCGCGTCATCGAGGCGCTTGAGCAGCGTTTTCCGGGCCAGATCGCCGTTGGCATGGAGATGTTCCGCGAACCGCAGCAGGCGGCGCTTGACCGCTGGACGCGCGGCGAGCTCGATGAATTGCACTTTCTCAAGGAATCGAAGTGGTACGACAACTGGGGTTCCGACTTTGGCCATTACCGCGGCATCCTGAATTTTGCCCGTGATCACCGTCTGGACGTGCTGGCGCTCAATCCATCGCGGGAAGTCCAGAAAGAGTTTGCCGCTGCCGCTGCCGGGCCATTGCCGCCCGAACTCGCTGCCAGGGTGCCGCAAACCAACTTTTCCGACCCGTTCCAGCGCGCGCTGCTCGAGGCCGTTTTCCAGGGCCACGCAAAAGGCGGCAAGCCATCCAGCCTGGGCGCCGAGGCCAGGGCCAGCATGTTTGACCGCTTTTACCGCACCCAGATTCTCTGGGAAGAGTCGATGGCCAGCCGGATCGTGGACTACCTGAACAGCCCTGCCGGCGCGGGCAAGAAAATGGTGGTCATCGCCGGTGCCTTCCACGTGCGCCACGGACTTGGCGTGCCGCGCAAGGTGCTGCGCCGCGCCGCGTGGCCCTACGCCATCGTGCTGCCCACCGAGCTGTCGATTCCCGAGGAGCACAAGGAGGAATTGATGATGGACGTCGACCTTCCCAAAATCCCGCTGCTGGCCGGCGACTTCGCCTGGCTCATCCCTTATGAAACCATCAAGAGCCAGAAGGCGCAACTGGGCGTGCTGATGCGTGCCGATGCGGGAACGGTGGTCATCGACAAGGTGGTTCCGGGTTCCCCGGCCGAACAGGCCGGGCTGATGCCCGGCGACGTGTTTGTTGCGCTCGATGACTTTCCCGTCAGTGAGCAGGGCGATGTGAGCATCGTCATCGGTGGCAAGAAGCCGGGCGATGGCGTCAACGTGAAGGTGCGCCGCGCCGGCCGGGAGATGCGGTTTGCGCCGCGGCTCACTGCGCCAGCACAGCACCCGGCCAAACCCTAGAAAGATGCTTAACGGCGCAGCAGGTGAACCGCCAGTTCGTGCGAAAGATTGGGGTGCGCCACCTTGGCATAGGGCGGCTTGGGCCACAGCCAGGCTTTTTCGGTGAACAAGGCACGCATGGCGTTGATGTCGCAGTGGTAGGGCGGGCCGTGAATGATGCCCTGCTCGCTGGCCGCCGGGCGCAGCATCTGCATGTACAGCACCCACAGGCTGCCCGCTGGCCTGAGCCATTGGTGTAGTTGCATCGCGTAGTCCAGCCAGTGCTCCGGGTGAATTGCGCACAGGCAGGTTTGCTCGTAAATGGCGTCAAACGGGCGCTCTGGCTGGTAGTTCAGCACGTCGGCCTGAACCACCTCGGCGTCGAGTCCCTGCGCATCGAGCTGCGCGCGGGTCCTGTTGACAGCGGCGGCGGTGTAATCGATGCCAATGACGTCAAAGCCGCGCCGGGCCAGCTCCGCCACTTCCCAGCCGGTGCCGCAACCCGGCACTGCGATTCGGCATGGCTGCAGTTCGCCGCTGTCGAGCCAGGCCAGCAGCTGGGGGCTGGGGCTGCCGCGGTCCCAGGCGGTTTCGTGGTTGTCAAAGCGTTGTTGCCAAAATTCGCTGGTCGGGCCTGCCATGGATGAGCTTTCTGCGGATTGCGAAAAGCCAGAGTATGTCTCAAGCCATGACGTTTGTTTACAATTCGTCTATCAGGCCGGTGCAAACCGGTTCTGTACACGCTAGGGGTGCTGGTTTTCGCAAGAAGATCGGCTGAGATAACACCCTGGAACTTGATCAAGGTAATACTTGCGCAGGGAAGCGTCGTTGAACTCGGCCTGAGCCTTGATCGGGCTGAACGTGCACTGCCCTGCCGTCGATGAAGGAATTTCGATGGCATCCTGTTTGAAACTGTCCCCCCTCGCGCTGGCGCTTGCCGCAAGCGCAACCCTGCCAACCTTTGCCCAGACTTTACCGCCGAGCTTGCAGGCGGTCACCGTGACCGGCAAAACCACGCCAGTGCTTGATGCGCAGAGCGCGCAAGTCTCAGGCTTTGGCGTGCCGCTGGCCAAATCGCCGCAAAGCGTGACGGTGCTGGGCGCCGATCTGCTGGCCGCCACGGCCGCACAATCGCTGTCGCAGGCGATCAGGCTCGACGCCTCGCTGGCCGACAGCTACAACACCACCGGTTATATCGAAAGCTTGTCGATTCGCGGCTTTTTGCTGGATCAGAGCGGCAATTTCAGCCGCAATGGCCTGATCACTTCGAACGATGCGCCGATCGCGCTGGAGAACAAGGAGCGCATCGAAGTGCTCAAGGGTGTGGCCGGCCTGCAGTCAGGGGTGTCGGCACCGGGCGGCCTGGTGAACTATGTCACCAAGGTGCCCAGGAAAGAGGCCTTCGTCTCGGCGGCACTTCTCGCGGATGACCATGGCGGCGCCAAGCTCCAGCTTGATGTCAACCAGACCCTGGGCGGCGTCGGTTGGCGACTGAACCTGGTCGATGAAGCCCTGCGTCCGCAATTTGACCAGGCCGATGGTTCGCGCCAGCTGCTCAGCCTGGCGCTGGTCAGCGCGCTGAGTCCGGCAAGCTCGCTGTCGGCCAATCTTGAATATCACCGCAAGCGTCAGCCTTCGGTGCCGGGGCTGGGCCTGCTCGACAGCAATGGGGACGGCCTGGGCGACACGCTGCCCAGTCGCATCGATGCGCGCCTGAACCTGAACAACCAGGCCTGGTCACAACCGTTCGAGATCAGCAGCAGCACGGCCGAAGTCGCACTCAGTCACCGTTTTGAGGGCAACTGGAGTGCCCGCATGGCGGCCAATACGCAACGCCTGGACATCGATGACAGGCTGGCGTTTCCGGACGGCTGCAGCAGCGCGACAACTTACGTTTATCCCGGCTTGTGCGCCAACGGCGACGTGGATGTGTACGACTACCGCAGCGAGGGCGAGCGGCGCAGTCTGTCGAGCTGGGACGCCCGCCTTGACGGCACATTCCAGGCGTTCGGCCTGCAGCACGCCACCCGGCTGGGCTTGAACGGGCACAGGATCAACACCGACCCGGCGCCGATGCAGGCCTACAACTGGGTTGGCATCACCAATATCCATGCACCCGTCGCGCTGCCCGCCGACCCCACGCTGACGAGCCTCAACACCGACAGCCGCGAGCGTGCGCTGGCAGGTTACGCCACGCTGAGGTCCGATCTGAGCCAGAACGTGCAGTCGTTTCTGGGCGCGCGCACCACGCGCCTCAAACGCAGCAGCGAGCGCAGCGACGGCTCGCGCGCAGTGTCTTACGCGCAAACCGTGACCACGCCATGGGCAGGCCTGGCCTGGTCGCCCAGCGCGGCCACCCTGATGTATGCGTCATGGGGTCAGGGCGTGGAGCTCGAGGGGGTGCCCAATCGGCCAGACCGGTTCGCCAACGCGGGTCAGGTGCTGCCGGCGCTCAAGAGCGAGCAAACCGAGCTTGGCCTGAAGTGGCAGGCCGATGCGCGTCTGTTGCTGACGGCAGCCGCCTTCAGCATTGACAAGCCGTATGCCGACGATCTGCCAGCGCTCGATCCGGACGGCTTGCCACAGCGCGTGGAGGGTGCCAAGGCAGCGCGTCATCGTGGCGTGGAACTCACCGCCAGCGGGCGCGTCAACGCCGCGTTGTCGCTGCAAGCCAGCCTGATGGCGCTCGATGCCAGGTACACCAAGGCGGTTGACCCCGATCTGGTGGGGCAGCGCGTGACCAATCAGTCGCGTCTGAAGGCGTCGGTGTTTGCCGATTACAAGGTGGCAGCCCTGTCAGGCCTGTCGCTGAACGCGCTGGCAAGTCATGAAAGTGCCAAGCCGGTCACGGCGGATGGTCGTGTCGGGTTGCCATCAGCCTGGCAGCTCGACGCCGGGCTGGGCTACCTGCAGCGCATCGCCGGCAAGGAGGCGCTGTGGCGCATCTATGTCGAGAACCTGACCAACCGGACCTACTGGCGCGAAGCGCCGACCACCTACTGGGGCGGCACCTATCTGTTTGCCGCTACACCGCGCAGCTGGCGTGCCAGCGTCACGGTGGATTTTTAGCCGTCATGCCGCAAGATCGGCAGACGCAAAAAAGCCCGCAATGCGCGGGCTTTTTTGGCGGGAAAAACTGGTTTACTTCAGTTTGATTTCCTTGTATTCCACGTGCTTGCGGGCTTTGGGATCAAATTTCTTGATCTGCAGCTTCTCAGGAGTGGTTTTCTTGTTTTTGTCGGTCGTGTAGAAGTGACCGGTGCCGGCAGTGGATTCCAGCTTGATTTTTTCGCGTCCGCCTTTGGTTGCCATGATGACTCCTTGATGAATTAGGCCTGGCCGCGTGCGCGCAGGTCTGCGAGCACGGCGTCGATGCCGTTTTTGTCGATCAAACGCAGGCCGGCGTTCGAAATCCGCAGGCGCACCCAGCGGTTTTCAGACTCCACCCAGAAACGACGGTATTGCAGATTCGGCAGGAACCGGCGCTTGTTTTTGTTGTTGGCGTGGGAAACGGTATTTCCCACCATGGGCTTCTTGCCCGTGATATCACATACGCGTGCCATAGGGACACTCCGATACTTTTCAACGGCCGCAACTGACGCTGCAAGCCTCACCTCGCCAAGAAATGGGTGGCGGTAACCCGATTGCCGAAAGAGTCCCCTCACGGAGGGCAAGCAGCAAAGCCCGGCATTATAGCCTGGGCTCAGGGTGTTGCGCTGGCAGCGTTCAGCCCTGTCCCAGAAAGCGTTGCGCGTCGAGTGCCGCCATGCAGCCGGTGCCGGCGCTGGTGATGGCCTGACGATAGACATGATCCTGCACATCGCCGGCGGCAAAAATGCCAGGCACGCTGGTCTGCGTGGCAAAGCCCTGGTTGCCGCCCAGGGTCTGGATGTAGCCGCCCTTCATGTCGAGTTGTCCCTGAAAGATGTCGGTGTTGGGCGCGTGGCCGATGGCAATGAAGCAGCCTTTGAGCGCGAGTTCCTCGGTGGCGCCGGTGGTCACATGTTTGATGCGCACGCCGGTCACGCCGCTGTCATCGCCGAGCACTTCATCCAGGGTGCTGAAGGTCTTGAGCTCGATCTTGCCGGCGGCCACCTTGTCCATCATCTTGTCGATCAGGATGGGTTCAGCGCGGAACTTGTCGCGTCGGTGAATCAGGAACACCTTGGCCGCGATGTTGGACAAATACAGCGCTTCCTCGACGGCCGTGTTGCCGCCGCCGACCACGCAGACAAGCTCGTCGCGGTAAAAAAAGCCGTCGCAGGTGGCGCAGCCCGAAACGCCCCGTCCCATGAAAGCTTCTTCGGACGGCAGACCCAGATACTTGGCCGAGGCGCCGGTGGCCAGAATCAGCGCATCGCAGGTGTAAGTGGCGCTGTCACCAGTCAGGGTGAACGGGCGTTTGGAAAAATCGACCCGGTTGATGTGGTCGAACACGATCTCGGTCTGGAAGCGCTCGGCGTGCGCCAGAAAGCGCTGCATCAGGTCGGGGCCCTGCACGCCATCGACATCGGCGGGCCAGTTGTCGACCTCGGTGGTGGTCATGAGCTGACCGCCCTGCGCGATGCCGGTGATCAGCAGAGGCTTGAGGTTGGCGCGTGCGGCGTAAATGGCGGCGGTGTAGCCGGCCGGGCCGGATCCCAGAATCAAAACCTGGGCGTGTCGTGTGTCAGTCATGTTAAAACCTTGGTTGTGAGGGCTTGCGCCATGTATATTTGCCCTGAGTTTAAAGAAAACCGAAATGACTTATTCACTCAACACTTTTAACGCCTCACCGGCAGAGGCGAGTCTGGCGCGCTCGGGGCTGGCCCGCTTTGCCAGTGAAATCGGCCTGTTGCTGGGTTTTGTGATGCTGGCGCTGTGGATCTTGGCGCTGCTCACCTATTCGCCGAACGATCCCGCCTGGTCGACGTCGGGCTTGGTGGCGGTGCCGCACAATCTGGTGGGGCAACTGGGCGCCTGGCTGGCAGATATCAGTTATTTCCTGTTCGGGTTTTCGGTGTGGTGGTGTGTGGCCGCCGGGGTGCGGGTCTGGCTCAGTGCCCTGGCGCGCTGGCTGCGTGGCCATGCCCAGATGGTGCCTGGAACGCAAGCCGATGCTGACTCCGCCATGTCCGGGCTGCGCTGGCATGTCACATTCTGGGGCGGCCTGGCGCTGTTGCTGGGTGGCAGCGTGATGCTGGAATGGTCACGTTTTTACAGCCTGGAAGCGCAGCTGCCTGGTCATGTGGGCGGCATTCTGGGTTTCTGGCTGGGTCCGCTTGGGGTGCATTGGCTCGGATTTGTGGGTTCGGCCCTGACGGCCATCGTGGCGGGGGTGCTGGGTTCGGCACTGGTGTTCAGATTTTCCTGGGGCCAGCTGGCCGAGCGGCTGGGCGCCTGGCTCTATTCAAAAATTGAAAACCGGCGTGAACAGCTCGAGCTGGCGCAGGATTTGTCTCTGGGGCAGGAAGCTGCGCGGGCGCGTGAAGAAGTGCTGGTGGAAGAACGCCAGGAGCGCCAGGAAAAACCCGCCAAAACCGTGCTGATCGAGCCCGTGCTGGTGGATGTGCCCATCAGCGTGCGCGTGGCCAAAGAGCGTCAGAAACCCCTGTTCCAGGAGATGCCGGACACCAGGCTGCCCCAGGTCGACCTGCTCGACGCCGCGTCGACACGCCAGGAAACCGTGGCCCCCGAGACGCTTGAGATGACCAGCCGCCTGATCGAGAAAAAACTCAAGGACTTCGGCGTGGCGGTGACCGTGGTCCTGGCGCAGCCCGGCCCGGTCATCACGCGCTACGAGATCGAACCGGCCACCGGGGTCAAGGGCGCGCAGATTGTCGGGCTGGCCAAGGATCTGGCGCGCAGTTTGAGCCTGGTCTCGATCCGGGTGGTCGAAACCATCCCCGGCAAGAACTACATGGCGCTGGAGCTGCCCAATGCCAAGCGCCAGACCATCAAGCTGTCGGAAATTCTGGGCTCGAATGTGTACCACGAGTCCAGGTCGATGCTCAGCATGGGTCTGGGCAAGGACATTGTGGGCAACCCGGTGGTGGCCGACCTGGCCAAGATGCCGCACGTGCTGGTGGCCGGGACCACCGGTTCGGGCAAGTCGGTGGGCATCAACGCCATGATTCTGAGCCTGCTCTACAAGGCCGAAGCGCACGACGTTCGGCTGGTGATGATCGACCCCAAGATGCTCGAAATGTCGGTGTACGAGGGCATTCCGCACCTGCTGTGCCCGGTCGTCACCGACATGAAGCAGGCCGCCAACGCCTTGACCTGGTGCGTTGCCGAAATGGAGCGTCGCTATAAACTCATGAGCAAGATGGGCGTGCGCAATCTGGCTGGTTTCAACACCAAGTGGGACGAGGCCAAAGCCCGTGGCGAGTTCATCCGCAACCCGTTCAGCCTCACGCCCGACGACCCGGAACCGGTTGAGCGCATGTCGCACATCGTGGTGGTGATCGACGAACTCGCCGACCTGATGATGGTCGTGGGCAAGAAGATTGAAGAGCTGATTGCCCGGCTGGCGCAAAAGGCGCGTGCCGCCGGCATCCACCTGATTCTGGCCACCCAGCGCCCCAGTGTCGACGTGATCACCGGCCTGATCAAGGCCAACATCCCGACGCGCATTGCGTTTCAGGTCAGCAGCAAGATCGACAGCCGCACCATTCTTGACCAGATGGGCGCCGAAGCCTTGCTGGGCATGGGCGACATGCTCTACATGCCCAGCGGTACCGGGCTGCCGATTCGCGTGCACGGCGCCTTCGTCAGCGACGAAGAAGTGCATCGTGTGGTGACGTACCTCAAGAGCCAGGGCGAACCCAATTACATCGAGGGGATTCTGGAAGGTGGCACGGTCGACGGTGATGATGATGCCATGGGCGAGGGCGGCAACGGTGGCGGCGAGAAAGACCCGCTCTACGATCAGGCTGTGGAAGTGGTGCTGAAGAACCGCAAGGCCAGCATTTCGCTGGTGCAGCGCCACCTGAAAATCGGCTACAACCGCGCCGCGCGCCTGGTCGAAGACATGGAAAAAGCCGGGCTGGTCAGCGCCATGAGCAACAGCGGCCAGCGTGACATCCTGGTGCCCGCGCGCAACGAATAAGCTGTGACTGGCGCGTCTTGACGTGCCGGGCGTGGCCATCCATGTGACTTGACTTCCAACCTCAACATGACAATTTCCACTTTGAAAAGCCATTTGGCGAGTCTGTTTTTAATGGCTTGGTGTGTGGCCACGGCGAATGCCGACGGCCTGGGCAGCCTGGAAACTTTTGTCAAAACGGTGAAAACCGGCCAGGCCCAGTTCACCCAGGTGGTGACCTCGCCTGCTCACGCTGGCCAGGGCCCAAAGGTGAAAACATCGAGCGGCCAGTTTGAATTTGCCCGGCCCAACCGGTTCCGCTTCGACTATGCCAGGCCTTTCGTGCAAACCATCGTCGCCGACGGCCAGACGCTGTGGCTCCATGACCCGGATCTGAACCAGGTCACCGCGCGCAAACAGGCGGCGGTGCTGGGCTCAACACCGGCGGCACTGATTGCCTCGGCCGCCGACGTGCAGGCCTTGCAGGCCGATTTTGTGCTGACCGATGCGCCTGACAAGGACGGCTTGCAGTGGGTGCTTGCCACGCCCAGATCCAGGGATGGCCAGTTGCAGTCGGTGCGGGTGGGCTTCAGGACCGCTGCCGAGGCCACAACGGCCAGCAGCACGCTGGAAGTGCTGGAAATCCTGGACAGTTTCGGCCAGCGTTCGGTGCTGACCTTTGCCGGCTTCAAGGTCAACCCTGCCTTGCCGGCGAGTCGTTTCAATTTCCAGGTGCCCGCGGGTGCGGATGTGATCCGGCATTAAGCCTTCTCAGTGGCTTTACCAGGGCAGTCGCTCGCCGCTGTGCCCACACATCAGCAGGCTATCAAATTGCCCAAGGCGCAAAAGCGCAAAGCCAGATTGCTGAGAAAGTGAACTGATGCGCTGACCCTGCCGCGCTAATCTTTGGCCACCACGGTGTCATAAAGTCCAATGCGCGACAGGCCG
>JBBINL010000053.1:0-14780 GCA_037443905.1 Burkholderiales bacterium
GCGTGGGGCGGTAGTTGGCCAGGGCCTTGAAGTCAGCGGACAGGTCGGTCATGGGTGTCTCCAGGTGGGCTTTTGTAAATGTCAAAACCAGCGATCAGACCGGCACAGGCTGACTTGACGTTGACGTAAACGTCAATCTTAACGGCATTTTAAAAAACAAAAAGGGCACCTGCGTGCCCCCTCTGTTGGGTATGCCGGAACCACTCACTTGCCATCCTGCGGATTCAGCAAATCGTAAATCGGCAAGGCCAGCCCGCCGAGCAGCAGGATGGCCAGATCCCACTGCCCGAGCTTCCAGATCACCGGCAGAAAAAACAGTGCCAGCAGCACGATGGCAAAGATGTTGTAAAGGCGTTTGTTCATGGATTCAGCTTCCTTGGAAATGGCTCATACGGATTTATCCGAGCCGGTTGACCAGCCAGCGCGCGCTGCGCAGCAGGCGGGCGTCGTTGTTCAGCGCGCCCACCAGTTGCACGCCCAGGGGCAGACCGGCTTCGGTTTGCAGCAGGGGCAGTGACAGGCACGGCAAACCGGCAAAGGTCCACAGCGTGCTCATCACGGGGTCGCCGGTGCTGACCAGACCCACAGGCGCCGCGCCCAGCGTGGCAGGCGTCAGGATGGCATCAAAATGCTCGAAAAACTCGTCAAAACCAGCCGCTGCCGCGTGCAGGCGCTCCAGCGCGGTGAGGTAATCGGCAGCCAGCAGGCTGGCTCCACGCGCCAGCATGTCGCGCGTGGGCGCGCTGGCCTGGTTGGCGTTGTCAGTCACCAGACGGTTCAGGCTGGCGTGCATTTCGGCTTCCATGATGGTCTTGTGCCAGACCAGCGCATTGGCCACCGACTCGGGCAACGCCACCTCGACCATGCAGTCCTTGAGCTCATCAGCCAGGGCCTCGAATGCCTCTTGCGCCGACGGTTCCACCCGCTCCCACATGGGTGTCTTGACAAACATGAACTTGGGCGGCAATGGCGGCACTTCATTGCATATGTCGGCAAGATGCCTCGGGAACACCAGTTGACCGCTGTCGAGCTGATGGCCACCGACCAGCACTTCGGCCACCGCGGCGGCATCGGGCACCGAGCGGGCAAACACGCCCACCTGGTCCAGCGACGGCGCGCCCTTGAGAATGCCGCCATTGAAGATCAGGCCGCGCGACGGCTTGAAGCCCACCACGCCACAAAACGACGCGGGCCGGATCACCGAGCCGTTGGTTTGCGTACCGATGGCCGCAGGCACCAGACCGCAAGCCACAGCCGCTGCCGAACCACTGGACGAGCCACCGGGGGTGTGGCCGGGAGCGCGCGGATTTTCGGTGAGCGTAGGCTGCATGTAGGCCAGCTCGGTACAGCGCGACTTGGCCCAGACCAGCGCACCGGCCTGACGCAACTTGTGCACCAGAAAGGCATCCACACCCGGGGTGCGCCCGCTGGCCGGGGCGTAGCCCCATTCGGTGGGATAGTCACAGGTGTCGATGTTGTCCTTGATGGCAATCGGCACGCCAAACAGCGCTGGCAATGGGGCGCCCGCATGGCGCAGGCCATCGAGCCGCTCGGTTTGCAACGCCACGATGTCGGCATCATGATGGGCAAATGCCTTGACTGCGGGCTCCACCACCCGGGTGAATTCCAGCATGGCAGACACGTAGTCGCGCAAGGACAGGCTGCCTTGCCTGAAATGCCCGACCAGTTCAGTGACGCCTTGCTCGTGGGGCTGTTTTTGCATGTTACTCGGCCTTCTTCTCGCCAGAGGGGCTGCCACCCGTCAGAAACGAGGGGTCCATGGCACCACTGGCTTCGGGTTTGGATTCGGCAGGCTGCGCATTGGCGGGCGGGCTGGCATCAGGCGCTGTCTCTTGCGAGCCACCCATCAGGAACGACGGGTCCATGCTTTCGCTGTCGTTGGGGTCGCGGGCTGCGGGCGCCTCGCTTTGGGACGAGCTGTACATCATGTCGGGCAGCCAGTTCACGATGCGCGGCTGCACATAGATCAGCACCAGCGTCATCAGCACCATGCCCAGGAACGGAAAGCAGCCCTTGAAAATGGTCCAGAGCTGAACATGCGGCGGTGCCACGCCTTTGAGGTAATAGGCCGACATGGCCATCGGCGGCGTCAGGAACGAGGTTTGCAGGTTCACCGCAATCAGGATGCCGAACAGCATGGGGTCGACATTGAAGTGTTCCAGCAGGGGCAGGAAGATCGGCACAAAGATGATGATGATTTCGCTCCACTCCAGCGGCCAGCCCAGAATGAAGATGATGACTTGCGACAGGATCAGGAACTGCACGGTGTTCAAGTCCATCGACAGCATGAATTCCTTGACGACGCTTTCTCCACCCAGGTAGGAGAACACGCTGGAGAAAGTCCAGGAGCCGACAAACAGGTAGCACACCATGGCCGAGGTTTTGGCCGTCAAAAACACCGCCTCGCGTAGCCGCTGCCATGAAAAAGCACGGTACACCAGGGCCAGAAGAATGCCGCCTCCGGCGCCCATGGCAGCCGCCTCGCTGGGCGTGGCCAAACCAAACAGGATGGAGCCCAGCACCATCAGGATCAGCAGCGCCAGCGGCAAAAAGGCCGTGACCAGCATGTAGGCGCCCTGCCAGAATCCGATTTTGTCGATATCTTTGGGTTTGGGTGCCAGCGCCGGATTGATGATCACGCGTGCCAGCACATACACCAGGTACAGGCCGGCCAGCAACAGCCCGGGCATCATGGCGGCAGCGTAGAGTTTGACCACCGAGATCCCGGCAGTGGCAGCATAGACGATCAGCATGATCGACGGCGGGATCAGAATGCCCAGCGTGCCTCCGGCGGTGATCACGCCAGTGGCGAGTTTTTCGTCATAGCCTGCTTTGAGCATGCTTGGCAGCGCCAGCAAGCCCATCAGGGTCACCACCGCGCCGACAATGCCGGTGGCCGTGGCAAACATGGTGCAGGTGATCAGGGCCGCCACCGCCATCGAGCCCGGCACATGGCGCAAGGCCACCTGCAGGCTCAGAAACAGCTTGTCGAGAATGTTCGCGCGCTCGATGATGTAGCCCATGAACAAAAACAGCGGGATCGAGATCAGCACATCGTTGTTCATGATGCTGAAGGTGTTCTGGGTGAACAGGTAAAAGATGTTGTTGTCCAGAAAGCTTTGGCCAGGCTGGAAGTAGGCGTAAAAGCCGAACAAGATACCCATGCCCATCAGCGTGAAGGCAATCGGGAAACCCAGAAAAATACAGACAATAAACAGGCCCAGCATCAGCAGGGCGATCATCGGATCGCTCATGCGGCACCGCCTTCTTGCTGGTGTCCGAATTGTTTTTGCAGTGCCACCTCGAGTTCCACCACATCCTCATCGCGACTCATCCAGGCGTTGTTGCGAATGGCGATCACGCACCGGCATATTTCTGCCAGCCCCTGCAAAAACAAGGCTACACCGACTATAAAAATCACCGATTTCAGCTGCCAGATCGGCACACCCACCGGACTGTTGACGCTGGCCTCCAGAATCCTGGCAGACTTGGACGCATAAAAAAAGCCCGAAAACGTCAGCGCCAGCACACCAGGCATGTAGAAAATGAAGTACAGCGCCAGATCCACCCTGGCCTGGGTCCGCGGGCTCCATTTGCGGTAGACAAAATCGCCGCGCACATGCGCGCCCTTGGACAGGGTGTAGGGGCCAGCCATCAGGAACAGCGCGCCATAGAGGATGTAGCTCATGTCAAAGGCCCAGTCGGTGGGATCGTTGAGCACGTAGCGCTTGAACACCTCATAGCAGGTGCCAGCCGTCAGGACGAGCACGGTCCAGGCAAAGCCATGGCCCAGGGCTTCCGAGAGTCTGTCGATGCTGCGAATAAATTTTTCCATAGGAGCTCACAAAAAAATCGCCGCCGAAAAGGGCGGCGATGGATTTAGCAGGACAACATCACACTGGCAATTTTGTCTTGAAGACGTGCTCGAAGGCTGACTTGTAATCGGCTTCGTTGTAGAAACCGTAGTAGGCCACGCGGCGCGCCCAGGCTTTTTGCGATTCCCAGACTTTCTTGAAGAACGGGTCTTCGGCTTCGAGCTTGGCCACCACGGTGTCCCAGGCCTTGATCTGCGCGTTGAAGATTTCCTTGGATGTGCGCGATACCTTGACGCCGTCCTTGGTAATGAGCTTCTGCAGGTCGCGTGAATAGTTGTCCTGGGCGGTCCAGGTGTTCGATGACGATGCCGCCTCGGCTGCGTATTGCAGAATGGCCTTCAGGTCTGGCGCCAGCGCGTCATACTTGGTTTTGTTGAAGATGATTTCAAAAAACTCCATGGCCTGGTGGTACGAGCCCATGGCGTAGTACTTGGCCACGTCCTGCGCGCCAAAGCGGCTGTCGGAGGTGGGGTTGTTGAATTCGAAAGCATCGATCACGCCGCGCTCCATGGCCGGCACGATTTCACCGCCGGGCAACTGCGTGACCTTCATGCCCAGTTCCTGCATCACGTCAGCGGCCAGGCCCACGGTGCGGTACTTGAAGCCCTTGAGTTCGGCAGCGGTTTTGGGCGGTGCCTTCTTGAACCAGCCCAGCGGCTGCGTTGGCATCGGGAAGGCAAAGAAGCCTTTCACGTTGTTGCCCAGCTTGGCCTGCAGTTCGTCATAAAAAGCCATGCCGCCACCGCGCTGTATCCAGCCCAGCGCCTGCTCGGCATTGGCCCCGGTAATCGGGCCGGAGCCAAACAGCGAAGCCACCTTGGACTTGCCGTACCAGTACACCGCCACCTGGTGGCCGGCGTCGAGCACGCCCTTGCTCACGGCATCGGTGATCTCGAAAGCCTTGACCACGGCACCCGCCGTCAGGTACTCGATGCGCAGACGACCGCCCGACATTTCATTGACGCGCTTGACGTAGTCTTCGGCCATTTCATTGAAGATGTCCTTGGCACCCCATGCGCCTTGCATTTTCAGGACGATGGTGGAGGGCTTGACCGCCACGGCCGGGGCCTGCGCGCGCGCGGCGACCACGGGCGCTGCAGCCGCAGCGGCAGCGACAAAAAACTTGCGACGGGTGGCGCCGGCTGGCGCAGTGGCTGGGGTGGCAGTGGTCTCATGCACAGACATGTTGTTTCCTTTAATGGGTATGAAGAAGCAGTGATCCGTTCAAATGGATTAGCGGACGCTGATAAGGTTACCCGAAGCCCCTCTTTCACTTGCTAGGGATAACCCTAGGAAAGTCGCCTAGGTGTCAGCGATTCCTGTCACAACCATCATGACTTTTCAGCAACCAATCACCACACCGCGTTACATTTCAGTCTGACAGCTTACTCAACCCGGCGCATCATGAAACCGATTCAGCTCTTCGACACCGCAACCAGCACTTATTCCTATGTCCTGTTCGACACTTCCACGCGCGAGGCACTCATCATCGACCCGGTGGACACACAACTCGAGCGCGACCTGCAGGTGCTGCGCGACTACGGTCTGAAACTGGTGCTGGCCCTGGAAACCCACGCCCATGCCGACCACATCACCAGCGCCGGGCAACTGGCCGAACTGGCTGGCGCAACAACCGCCGCGCCAGCCGGCTGCGGCATCGACACGGCAGCGGTGCAACTCAAGGACGGCGATACCCTGAACTTTGGCAGCGCGCAGATCCGCGCCCTGCACACGCCCGGCCACACCGCGGGCAGCATGTGTTTTGTCTGGCGCGACCATGTGTTCACCGGCGACACGCTGCTGATCAACGGCTGCGGCCGAACTGATTTTCAAAGCGGCAGCGCCGAGGCCCTGTACCACAGCCTGACCGAGGTGCTGTTCAAATTGCCCGACGACACCACGGTATGGCCGGGGCATGACTATCAGGGCAAGACCAGCTCAACCATCGGCATTGAAAAGGCCAGCAACGCCCGGGTGGCTGGCAAAACGCTGCAGGAATTTGTCGCCATCATGGACGCGCTGCACCTGCCGCCACCCAGACGGATCAACGAGGCGGTGCCCGCCAACCTGCAAGGCGGCTTGCGTCATGATGCGCAACCGGACAACAGTCTGCTGGTGCAGCGCGCTGAAGGTTATGCGGGCGATGTCAGCGCCGCCTTGGCGTGGCACTGGGTACAAAGTGGCGAGGCTGTGCTGGTCGATGTGCGCAGCGACGCCGAGCGCGCCTGGGTGGGTTTTGTGCCCGACGCCCCGGCGGTGGCCTGGAAGCAGTGGCCCGGCATGGTCAGCAACCCGAATTTCGATACCGAGCTGAAAGCCGCGGTGCCGCCAGGCAAAAAAGTGGTGCTGCTGTGCCGCAGCGGTGTGCGCTCGATTGCCGCCGCCCGGCGCGCCACCGAGCTCGGGCTGGACGCTTACAACATCCTGGAAGGTTTTGAAGGCGACCCCGACGCCAATGCGCAGCGAGGTCACAAAGGCGGTTGGCGCCACAGCGGCCTGCCCTGGCGGCAAAGCTGATAATGCCGCCATGACTTTTCTGGCCATCGATGTCGGCAACACCCGTCTGAAGTGGGCGCTGCACACCGCGCCGAAGCGCAACGCGCCACTGCTGGCGCAAGGCGTTGAATTTCTGGAAAACATCGACCGGCTGGCCAGCGGCGACTGGATCGGATTGCCGCATCCGACACGCATGCTGGGATGCACCGTGGCGGGTGATGCCGTCAAGCGCCGGGTCGAGGAACAAATGGAGCTGTGGGATGTGCCGGCCCACTGGGTGGTCGCCAGCAACTTTGAGGCCGGCCTGAGCAACGGCTACGACTACCCGGCGCGCCTGGGCGCTGACCGCTGGGTGGCCATGATCGGCGCCTGGCACCGCTGCCTGGCACAAGGCCCGGCGCGCCCGCTGGTGGTGGTGATGGTGGGCACAGCGGTGACCGTCGATGCCATCGACACCCGGGGCAAATTCCTGGGCGGACTGATCCTGCCGGGCCACGGCATCATGCTGCGCGCGCTCGAATCCGGCACCGCCGGCCTGCATGTGCCCACCGGCAACGTGTGCCAGTTTCCGACCAACACCAGCGACGCGCTGACCAGCGGCGGCACCTACGCCATCGCCGGCGCGGTGGAGCGCATGATGCAGCACCTGCACGCGCACTGCGGCGTGGCGCCGTGCTGCATCATGACCGGTGGCGCGGCGTGGAAGATGGCACCCAGCATGGCCGTGTCGTTCGAGCTGGTGGACAACCTGCTGTTTGACGGGCTGCTGGAGATGGCGGCGCGGCGCTTTGGCTGACCTTCAAACCTTGAGCCAGGCCTCGGCCAGGCGCACCCAATACGTCGCCCCCAGGGGCAGCAGCGCGTCGTTGAAGTCATAGCTTGCGTTGTGCAGCATGCACGGGCCACCACCGTGGCCCGCAGCGCGGTGGTCGCCGTCGCCGTTGGCAATGAAAACATAGCAGCCGGGTTTGGCCTGCAGCATGTAGGCAAAGTCTTCAGCGCCCATGGTGGGCTCCTGCGCCAATACCTGGTCGGCGCCCACAATGCCGGCCATCACCTGGCGCGCAAAGTCGGCCTCGACCGGGCTGTTGATGGTGGGCGGGTAATTGCGTTTGAAGGCGAAGTCGGCACACATATCCGAGGCGGCGCAAAGGTGCTCGGTCATGACGCGCATGCGCTGCTCGATGCGGTCCAGCACCTCGATTGAAAACGTGCGTACCGTGCCCTGCAATTCACAGCTGTCGGGGATGACGTTGGTGGCCTCGCCGGCATGGATCATGGTGACCGAGATCACGCCGGTGTCGATGGGTTTGAGGTTGCGGCTGATGATGGTCTGGAACGACTGCACCAGCTGGCAGGCCACCGGCACCGGATCGAGCGCGTTGTGCGGCATGGCGGCGTGCCCGCCCTTGCCATGCAGCGTGATGCTGAATTCATTGCTGCTGGCCATCACCGCGCCGGCGCTGACGGCAAACTGGCCCATCCGCAAGCCAGGCCAGTTGTGCATGCCAAACACCGCGTCCATCGGAAACTGCTCGAACAGGCCGTCCTTGATCATCTCGCGCGCACCACCACCGCCTTCTTCAGCGGGCTGAAAGATCAGGTACACCGTGCCGTCAAAGTTGCGATGGGTCGACAGGTATTGGGCGGCGCCCAGCAGCATGGCGGTGTGGCCGTCGTGGCCGCAGGCGTGCATCTTGCCGGGCTGCTGGCTGGCATGCGCAAAGGTGTTGGCCTCGGTCATCGGCAGCGCGTCCATGTCGGCGCGCAGGCCAATGGCACGGCCGGAGCTGCCCGCCTTGACAACGCCGACCACACCGGTCATGCCCAGCCCGCGGTGCACCGGAATGCCCCAGCCGGCGAGCTTTTCAGCCACCACATCGGCGGTGCGGAATTCATTGAAGCACAACTCGGGGTGCGCATGCAGGTCGCGTCGCAGGGCAGCGATGGCGTCGGCTTGCTGGACGATTTCAGGGATCAGATGCATGGCGGCTCCGGCAGGGTCTGTCTGGGTCACAATCATGCCTCAACTCGCAAAGCCACCATGACCGTTCCGACTTTATCTGTCACAGGCCCCAGCCACCAGACGCTGGGCGCCTGCCCGCACGACTGCCCTGACACCTGCTCGCTGCTGACCACGGTGCAGGGCGGCGTTGCCATCAAGGTGCAGGGCAATCCGGCGCACCCGCACACGGCGGGCAGCCTGTGCACCAAGGTGTCGCGCTACCCCGAGCGCACCTACCATCCCGAACGCATCCTGCATCCGCTCAAACGCATCGGCCCCAAGGGCAGCGGGCAGTTTGCCCGCGTGAGCTGGGGCACTGCGCTCGACGACATTGCGGCGCGGCTGCAAACCATTGCCGCGCGCGACCCGCAGGCCATCCTGCCCTACAGTTATGCTGGCACCATGGGGCTGGTGCAAGGCGAGAGCATGGCAGCGCGCTTTTTCAACAAGCTCGGCGCCTCCCAGCTGGAGCGCACCATTTGTGCCGCCGCCGGTGGCGAAGGGCTGGTGCACACGCTGGGCGGCAAGCTGGGCATGCGGGTGGAGTTTTTTGCCGAGTCGAAGCTGATCCTGATCTGGGGCAGCAACTCGATCACCAGCAACCTGCATTTCTGGCGCTACGCCAACCAGGCCAGACAGCAGGGTGCCAGACTCATCTGCATCGACCCGCGCAAGACCGAGACCGCCGACAAATGCCACGAGCACATCGCCCTGCTGCCCGGTACCGATGGCGCGCTGGCGCTGGGCCTGATGCACGAACTGATTCAAAACGACTGGCTCGACCACGATTACCTGGCGCATCACACGCTGGGCTGGGAACTGCTGCGCGAGCGCGCCTTGCAGTGGCCACCCGAGCGCGCAGCGGCCGTTTGCGGCATCCGGACCGATCAGATTCGAGCCCTGGCATGCGACTACGGGGCCTGCGCCGCCAGCCACGCACCGGCGGCCATCCGCATGAACTACGGTCTGCAGCGTGTGCACGGTGGTGCCAATGCGGTGCGCCTGATTGCCAGCCTGCCTGCGCTGATTGGTGCCTGGCGTCATCGGGCCGGCGGCGTGCTGCTGTCAAGCTCGGGCGCGTTCCCGGTGCAAAAAACAGCGTTGCAGCGCCCTGACCTGCGGCATGATCGCACAGCGCGCAGCATCAACATGGTCACCATCGGCGACGACCTGCTGCGCCCGGCCAGCGCGGCCTTTGGCCCGGCCATCGAGGCGCTGATCGTTTATGACAGCAACCCGGTGGCGGTGGCACCCGAATCGGCCAAGGTGGTGCAGGGCTTTTTGCGCGAAGATCTGTTCACCGTGGTGCTGGAGCATTTCCAGACCGACACCGCCGACTACGCCAACTACATCCTGCCCGCCACCACGCAGCTGGAGCACTGGGATGTGCACAGCGCCTACGGCCACACCGACGTCCTGCTCAATCGACCGGCCATTGAACCGCTGGGCGAAGCCAAACCCAACGCGCAGATTTTTCGCGAGCTCAGCCGCCGCATGGGCTTTAGCGAGCCGTGTTTTCAGGACAGCGACGAGACGCTGTGCCGCCAGGCCTATGGCACGGCAGTCAATTTCGATGATTTGCTGGCCAACGGCTTTGCCACCCTGGACACACCCGAAGCCCCCTTTGCCCAAGGCGGTTTTCCGACGCCTTCGGGCAAATGCGAGTTTTTCAGCGCCCGCCTGACAGCCCTTGGGCTGGACGGCTTGCCCGACCATGTGCCCAACCATGAAGCCGCGCACACATCAGCCGCCTACCCACTGGCCATGATCTCGCCACCAGCGCGCAACTTCCTGAATTCGAGCTTTGTCAACGTCAGGAGCCTGCGCGAGAGCGAGGGCGAACCGCTGCTGGAAATGCACACGCTGGACGCCGCTGCGCGCCATATTTCCGATGGCGACACGGTGCGTGTTTTCAATGACCGGGGCCAATACCTGTGCCGTGCCCGCATCAGCGCGCGCGCCAGGGTCGGTGTGGTCAACGGCCTGGGCGTGTGGTGGCGCAAACTGGGGCTGGGCGGCACCAATGTGAACCAGCTCACCAGCCAGAAACTGACCGACCTGGGCCATGGCCCGACGTTTTATGACTGCCTGGTGCAGGTGGCACGGGTCGACACGTGACACTGGCCTGAATTGCAAACACGGTTTGCGGCCGGGCTATTTGATGCAGACCGAGCGCACCATCTTCAGGTCGGTCAGGCCCATCAGGACTTTTTCCATGCCGTCCATCTTCAACGTGCGCATGCCGCCCTCGACAGCTGCCGAGAAAATGTCAGCCACCCGGGCGCGTTCCTGAATCAGTCTCTTGATGTCTTCATCGGCAATCAGCAATTCATGCAGGCCGATGCGGCCCTTGTAGCCCGTTTGATTGCACTTGTCACAGCCGGCATGGCGGTACAGCCTGAGCTGCCCGCCTTCACCATATTGTGCTTGCCAACCGGCAATCAGCTGATTCAATTTTTCCTCGTAATGGTCCTTCCATTGGGCGGAATGGCGCAGCTCGTCGGCGTATTCAACGGCAAACAAACGCAGTTCTTCGGCATTGGGCACGTAGGCCTCTTTGCAGACGCACAACTTCTTGGCCAGACGCTGCGCGAGAATGCCCAGCAGGGCATCGGCAAAATTGAACGGGTCCATGCCCATGTCGAGCAGCCGGGTGACGGACTCGGGCGCCGAATTGGTATGCAGCGTGGAAAACACCAGGTGGCCGGTGAGCGAGGCCTCGATCCCCATCGACACGGTTTCATGGTCGCGCGATTCGCCCACCATGATGATGTCGGGATCGGCACGCAAAAACGAGCGCATGACCATGGCGAAGTCAATGCCCGCCTTCTTGTTGATCTGCACCTGGCGCAAGCCTTTCTGGGTGATTTCAACCGGGTCTTCGGCGGTCCAGATCTTGGTGTCGGGTGTGTTGAGGTTTTTCAGGATCGAGTGCAGCGTGGTGGTTTTTCCCGAACCGGTGGGGCCGCACACATAAAACAGGCCGTAGGGTTTCCCGATGGTTCTGAGCACACGCTCCATGTTGTGCGGTGTCAGGCCGAGTTTGTCCAGCGGGATCGGTTCACCGGATGTCAGGATCCGCAGCACCACGTCTTCGACACCGCCCGCAGATGGAATGGTGGCCACGCGCAGTTCGATGTCGATAGGGCCGTACTTCCTGAACTTGATCTTGCCGTCCTGGGGTTTGCGGCGCTCGGAAATATCGAGGTCGCACATGATTTTCAGGCGTGTCACCATGGCCTGGCGAAAATGGGCAGGCACCTCGACGTAAGGCTGCAAGGAGCCGTCGATGCGAAAGCGGATGCCGGTCTTGAGTTTGCCGGGCATGGGCTCGATGTGAATGTCGGAGGCGCCCTGGTGGTAGGCATCGAGGATGACTTTGTTGACAAATTTGACAAGTTCGTTGTCGGCGGCGGCTGATTCGAGCGAATCGTCGTTGCTGGCGTCGTCCATGGGCACACTGTCCATGTCTGCCAGCATGTCGTTGATGCTGCCGCTTTCGGCCTCGACACCATAAATCTGCCCCAGGGTCTGCATGAACTCAAAACGCGTCGTGACCCGGTAAGCAAACTTGTTGATGCGCGGAAATACCTGAGCCACGATGCGCGAACTGCGCACCGCCTCAGGGTCCAGGCACATGATGACGAGGCCATCGGGCGATTCTTCCAGCGGGATCCAGCCCTGCTCATCGATGAACTCCCGCTTGAGCGCACCGTGCAATGCCTCGGAGCGCATATGCGACTCGCTGAAGGGCTCGTAAGGTACACCAAAAAACTTGGCCAAAGACGGTCCGATCTGGGCCGGGCGCACCTGGTAATCGGTCAGCAGGACATGCTCAACCGTCACACCCTGTTTGCGCGCCTGTTGCAGGCAATGTTCCAGTTCCGCCGCGCTGATGACATCGTTGGTGACCAGGCCGTCGTATTTGGTGACCATGCGGCGCACGCCGTCTTCCTGCTTGCGAATGCGCTGCCGGATGGCCGTGGCCAGGGTTTTGCAGAGCTGGGTGATGCCCTCGACATCGAGTTCGCTGAACGGCTGGTTTTTTTTGCTGTTGATGATTTGCAGCACGCCAAAAAGCGTGTCGCCAGCCAGGATGGGCGCCGTCAGCATCTGGCGAGTGCGGTAACCCGAACGCTTGTCAACTTCTTTGAAGAAGTTCAGCGTCGGGTGGATCCGCTTCAGGGCTTCGTCATCGTAGGCATCGGGCAAATTGACCAGCTTTTGACTGAAAGCCACATAACCCGCCACACTTTTTGGCGAGATCGGCAGCTTCAGCTCCCGATTGCTGTTGAGTCCGGTCTTGATCTTCGAAATGATGGCATTACGCTCTTCATTGACCACATAAAGCGTCATGCGGTCGGCATGGAACAGATGACAGATATCCAGACTCGATTCCAACAAGATCTGTTCGATGTTGTCAGTCTCGTGGATGCGTGCGGTCACCTCCTGAAGTTGCTTGTAAAAAAGTGCCTCCAGGGTCATGCCGCCCTGATCCAGATCGGAATGCTGATGCAAAGCGCTCATGTTTGCGGGAACCATGACAGCACAAGCCGAACCGAGTCAACAGACAGGTTGAGGCAAGAGAGCGTCGCTGGCGTCAGCATTGAAAAAATTGCAGCACGTTGCCGCTCAAGGTGATTTGATCGCCTTGCGCGAGCATTCTGGGTTCATGGCCAACCGGTGTGCCATTGAGCAGGGGCACATCATGGCCTTCCACGAGGTGCACATGGTAGTGTTGACCGCGCCGTGTGATGGCGGCAACGGCAACGCCGGGTTTGCCGAATGTGGTCTGCATCTTGGTCAGCAGCAGTTCCCGCCCCGCCGCGGGTCCGGTGATGACCTTGATGCGGCCCACGAGGTTGGCTGCCGGCTGGTCCGTGCTGCTCTCGGGCCGTTCCGACAGACTGGCATTGACGGTGAGGCCTTCCTGAAAATCGTCCCGGTCATCCTCGTCGCCTGAATCGGCAGAAAACTTGATTTTGAATTTGCCGATTTCAATCACGTCGCCATCCTGCAGTGGCTGCTGCTTGACGGCTCGGCCGTTCACATAACTGCCATTGGTGCTGCCAAGGTCTTCCAGGATCACCTGCTGGTCTTGCAGTATCAGGCAGGCATGGCGCCCGCTGACCGCCATGTTATCCAGGACAACATCGCTGTTCGGGCGGCGTCCCAGGATGGTTCGTTCCCCGGAGAGCTTGACTTCCTGGATGAAATCACTGTCAAGATAAATGGTGATTTTCGGCACAAACACCTCCTGTGACATCTGTATTTACTAACTGACAAGCAAACGGACCGACTTGTCATCAGCCTCCTGGGCTTGGATCAGGATAACGCTGATATTATCCCGTCCACCTTTGGCATTGGCCAGATTTATCAACGCCGTGGCAAGCTGGGTGATGTTTTTCTCCTGAATCACCAGGGCGGCCAGACTGGCATCATCGACCATATCGGTCAAGCCATCGGAGCACATCAGGTAGAGATCACCGTCGAGCACCTGAAAGATTGCGACTTCAACCGCAGCGCTGCTTGCCACCCCAAGGGCACGGGTCAACAAATTGCGCCCTGGTGACTTTGCCGCCTGTTCGCGCGACACCAGTCCGTCATCCATCTGATCCTGAAGCATGGAGTGGTCTTTGGTGATTTGCGTCAAAGCTTTTGCGCGCAAGCGATAACAACGCGAATCGCCCAGGTGGGTCAAAAACAATCGATCCCCCTGAAACACAGCCGCCACCAGGGTGGTGCCCATGCCAGTGAAGTCGGGATTGGCGTTGGCCGCTTGCAGGATCGCCATGTTGGCCTGCTCGACACTGGCGGCCAGGGCGAGGCAGATGTCGTCGGGCTTGTTCAACGGTGCACTGCCCGACAGGCAGCGAGTCAGTTCCGTGGCAATCAGGGTGGTGGCCATGCCACTGGCGACTTCACCCGCGTTGTACCCCCCCATGCCGTCGGCCAGCACAGCCACGCCGCAGCGCTCGTCAAACAGAACGGCGTCTTCGTTGTTGTGACGTATCAAGCCCGGGTCAGTTTTGGCACAAATCGTGTAGTCCATAGTTTGTCGGGATGCCAACCGGACGGCTGCGGTGAATATTCGTTCAAGGTGCACCATGGCTTGCAGAAACAGCAAAGCCGGATCGTCCATCAGGAAATCCGGCTCACTGGCATTTGACAAGGCCCGGTGCCTTGATTGACAGACCCGAAGGTTTATAGCATGGCTTTGAGCAGCTTGCCCATCTCGGACGGGTTACGTGTCACCTTGAAGCCACACTCTTCCATCACCGCGAGCTTGGCTTCGGCGGTATCGCCGCCACCGGAGATCAGGGCGCCGGCGTGACCCATGCGCTTGCCCGCCGGTGCGGTCACGCCAGCGATAAAGCCGACGA
>JBBINL010000054.1:0-14712 GCA_037443905.1 Burkholderiales bacterium
ACTACAACTGGAATCCAGAGAAAGGCCGGTTATAAGCGGCCTTCATTGGGGAACCCGGCGGAAAACAGCAAATTTATGCGCGATTTTGGGGAGGAACTTCAGGCTAATGCAAATTGTGCCGGTCTATGGCGGAGTGCTGAAATCATGCCGCAAGAAAATTTGGTCTTCATTGGTGTAAATACTAATTTCAGCAAAAGTCAAAAGTAAGACCATTGCCTCACTTGCCGCTATGTAGTAAATAGTAGCATGGTTGAAAGTGACATAAGGCCAGGCAAAAGACAGAGGAGGTGATTCATGTATCTGATTGGGTTTTTTGTTGACTTTCTTGTTGACATCCGTAGGGTGCAGTGCTGCCCCGATACGGGCCAATCTGCGGCAGCTTGCCGCGCTGGGTCGCCACCAAGATATGGCGCTGCATCAGTCTGGAGGCTGGTATGAGCGGACACGTTTCAGGGATGAGAATCGTTGCTTGTTCAGGTTTGCAGCTTGTCGCAGGGCTGGCGATTCTGTCTTTTGCTTCGGCTGCGCAGGCTGACTGCCAAATGCGTGCTGCAACGGCGGCGGAGAAGCAGTTCGGTGACCGGCTGCGTGCGGCGCTGCTGGCTGCGATGCCGGCGGCACCGGCCAACATGTGGCTGCCCGCTGCGCCGAGGGCCGTGGTCGGCACCCTGTGCAATGACACGCCCGTCGGCGACATGCAGGCGAGAGTTGATGCGAGGTATCACTACCGCATGTCGCCGGCGGAGGCGGATCGCCTGACGCGCGAAAGTAGCGAACTCGAGGCCCAGATGAACGCACTCAAGACGCTGCCGCCGGATTTGAAGTTGGAGTACGACGCGACCGACGCGCAGGCGCAGCAAGCCTTCCGCGAGGCGCGTGAGGCCGAAAAGGCGGGCAACAAGGTGCTTGCCACGCAGAAGTACAACGAGTCGAGCGCTCTCGGAGCGCAGCGCGACGCGGTGCGCAAGCGGCATCTCGACGCGATCAAGCCGCAGTTCGATACGGTCGAGGCAAAGTGGCGCACATTACCCTTGGAAGTGGGCGAATTCGATGTCGCTCTGAAAGCCAACGGCTATGACACCAAGCCCTCTGCGAACGAGCTGGATCTCATGATCGGCAAGCTGCCTTCGCCGCAGGGAGGCAAGGGGTTCAAGGTTTACGGACTTCAGGCTGTAGTCAGCGGTACGGCCAACAACGCCGAGCAGCGTCGTGCACTGATTTCCGGGTTCGATCGCGCCAGGTTGCAGGCTTTGATCGATGGGCCTCCGCCTGAGGTGCCCGCGCCCGCCGCCTGGAGCGTGGGCGGTCCGCCGAAGGTGGCGAGCACGGCCGTCGCACCCGCTGCGCCCGCTCCAACCGCGACGGCGCAACCCGCGCCGCCGGCATCCCAGCCGGCTCCCGCATCGGGCGCGCAACCTGATGTGGTGCAGCAGACCAAGGATGCGGTCAATGTGCTGCGCGGACTTTTTGGTCGGTAGACATCAGGGAGTGCATGCGCTGCCATCGCTTGTTCGATAAGGTACTGCTTGCCGCGCTTGCCTGCGGTGCGACCGTCGTACGGGCCCAGATGCCGTCGCAGAAGGGGATGGACGACGTGATGCACGAGATGCGCAAGCAGATGGACAGGCTCACGCCCGAGCAGCGCAAGATGATCGACCAGAGTTTCCAGCAGATGGCCATGCAACCGGCGCCCGGCGCCGAAGACGATGAGATCGCCGTGCCCAGGCGCGATGCCGCGCGCATTGCCACCGTGCCAAAGAATGTGCTGACGAGCGCAAAGCTGAGGGCGTAAGTCGTGGCGCTGCAGCCGAAGATCGCCAACGCTCTCGCGCCGGCCGCACGCCAGCGTGCAGAGACCATCGAGGCCGCGCTGCGCAAGGAAGGCGGCGACACCGCTGCCAAGATGAGCGCGGCTGCCAATGGACTGGCGGTCTGGGGCGCCTGGCCCGAGGCAACCTACCTGATGGGCAAGGCGGCGTTGGCCTGCGGCAAGGCACAGGACCTGAACAACCTGGCCGCGTTCCTCACGATGCAGCGGGCCTGGCACGCGGCCGCTCCGATCCTGATCACGCTCGATGCGCGCTATGCCAACAACGCCACGATCCTGAACAACCTCGGCCAGGCCTGGTTCGAACTCGGCGAGGTCAAGGAGGCGGAACGTGTGCTGACGCTGGCCGTGCGGCGCGCGCCGAACCACCCGCAGGCGAACGTCACCAAGTCGCGGATCGAGGAAGCGTGCGGCGACAAGGCCGCCGCCATCGAGTCGATGCGCATGGCGATCCAGGGCGGCTTCAGTGAAGAGAAGGCGCAGCGCCTCGCCAGGCTCGGCGGAAAACTGAAGCCGGCGACGTGCGCTGGTTCATGAAGCTGCCGGCGGACACGCTCGGGCTGTCGAAGATGGTGCTGCCTCCTTACGCGATGAAGGTGTCCGACCTGTGGCTGTTGCCGCCGGCCTGGCAGTCCTTCCGCGAAAGCGTCGGTGCCGAGCGCGACAAGTACAAGGCGAAGGCGACCGCTCTAGCCAAGCAGACGCCCTGGCTCGCCGATGCGACGCTGCGCGGACCGCTGACCGAGAAAGCCGTGCGCTTGAGCCAGCACGACGGCGGCGAGTGGACGCGGCGGCACGAGATCGCGTACGGAAACTACACGAAAGCCATCCGTTTCGAGCAGCAGCAGCGCAAGGCGCTCGAGGATCGACTCGCCGGGATCCATGAAGATGGAAAGAAGCAGTACCGGAGTGTCGCGGGCGGCTATCAGTACGACGATGTGTGTCCGCAGATCCGCGCAGCGGTCGAACAGTATCTGGCGGCGAGCGGCAAGCGACTGGACGCCTCATCGAAGGTTTGAATTGCCCCGTTTATTGATTTGACGGGACTTTCGTTGGGGCGTGCGGAGTAAGATTCTGGCTAAATAAGGAACTCATGATCATGCCCAATCGTCACATCACGCACCAGTACAGCGTTGAAAGCACCAGCCTGGCGGCTTTTGAAGCGGCCATCCGGACCATCAACAAGGGGCTTGATCCTTTTGGTTTCATGTCATCCCAGATCAAGGCCCAGGTGGCATTGATGCTGCAACCCCAGGAGTTTTTGCGAGCACTCGATGACGTGTCCTCGGACATGATTGCGCTGCATGACCATGGCCTGCGCCGGATGCTTGGCATGCCCTCGCATGAAGTGCTGAAACAAAGTCCGGAGGATGCCCGCTTTGCCGATCCGGTCTGGACTGATGCGGCGGCTTGGGACGTGCTCAAGGAGTGGTACCTGGTGTTTTCCAACCGGTTGCAGAAAATTTGTCTGGAAACACCTGGCTTGTCCGGCCACGCGCGACGCCGTGCTGCGTTCTGGCAGCGCACCTGGCTCAACATGATGTCGCCCACCAATTTCTTCTGGCTCAATCCGCAGGCCATGGCCCGCTGCATCAAAACCAATGGTGGTAGCGTGCAACAGGGTTACCAAAATTTCATCCGCGACGCGGCAGCCAAGAACATCCAGATGGTCGAGCCTGATGCCTTTACCGTAGGCAAGGACCTGGCCACCACACCCGGCAAGGTGATTTTTCGCAATCGGCTGGTCGAGCTGATTCACTATGCGCCCAGCACCAAACAGGTGCGCACCATGCCCATCCTGATCATCACGCCGTGGATCAACAAGTTCTACATTCTTGACCTGACCGCGCAAAAGAGCATGGTCAAGCACCTGACCGACCAGGGCTTTTCAGTTTTTATCAGCAGCTGGAAAAACCCGACCGCAGCCATGCACGATGTGCGTTTTGACGATTACCTGCTGGATGGCATTCATGCGCTGGTCAGCGCAACCACCGAGTTCTGCCGGGTGCCGCAGGTGCATCTGGTGGGCTACTGTATTGGTGGCACGCTGGCGGCCACCTACATGGCATGGGCCAACAAGCGCTTTGATGCGGACAAGATGCCGGTGGCGCACTGGACGCTGCTGACTTCGCTGACCGATTTTTCGCACCCCGGAGAAATTGAAGTCTTTATCGACGAAGCCAGCATCAGCGCGCTGGAAGACATGATGGCCCAGAAAGGGTATCTGGACGGCAGCGAGATGGCCAGTTCTTTCCGCTTGCTGCGCTCCAACAGCCTGATCTGGCATTACTGGGTGCAGAGCTACCTGCTGGGCGAGAAGTTGCAGCCCTTTGACGTGCTGTTCTGGAACACCGACGCCACGCGCATGCCGCAGGCCATGCATTCGTACTATTTGCGCCAGATGTACCTGCACAACAACCTGGTCAAACGCGACCGGCTCCGCATTGCAGGCGAGTTGATCGACCTGAATCGCATCACGCAGCCGCTTTATGCGGTGACAGCCGAAGAGGACCATATCGCACCCTGGCAACAGTGCTATCTGATTCGTCGCGATATCAATGCGGCGACCCCGGTGCGCTTTGTCCGTTCGACTTCAGGGCACATTCTGGGTATCGTCAACCCGCCGGTAAATCCGCCGAAACGTGCCTACTGGGTGGCCGAACCAGAGGCCAATGACGATGCCGAGCGCTGGCTCAAGCTGGCCGAGAAAAAACCAGGCAGCTGGTGGCCCGACTGGACTGCCTGGCTGCACGCGCGCACCGGCAACATGGTGCCCGCCTATGCCACCACCAGCCGCAAATACCCGGCGCTGGCCGACGCGCCGGGGACCTACGTGCTGGAAAAATAGCGGCTCACCCAACGGGAGAGGCTGTATTGGCGTGAGCGGCGCCCGTGCCGCGGGTGCATTTCTTCAAATGCACATCAGCGACTCATACCGTCACGCTGACCGCCCGCTTGGGCAGGCTTCGCGCAGGCGTGACCTGGCTATAGCGGTCCAGCGCCAGGCCTTCGGTGCTGATGGCGGGTTGCCGGCCGGTGACCAGGTCGGCCAGCAATTGCCCTGAGCCGCTGGCCATGGTCCAGCCCAGTGTGCCGTGCCCGGTGTTCAGGAACAGGTTGGGGTAGCGCCGGGTGGCGCCGATGATGGGCGTGCCGTCGGGCGTTTGCGGGCGCAAGCCGGTCCAGAACTCGGCCTTGGGCAGGTCGCCACCGGGAAACAGGTCGGCGGTGACCATCTCCAGCGTGGCGCGGCGCTTGGGGTTCAGCGCCAGGTCAAAACCGGTCAACTCGGCCATGCCGCCGACGCGGATGCGCTTGTCAAAGCGGGTGATCGCCACCTTGTAGGTTTCGTCCAGCACGGTCGATTGCGGTGCCAGGCTGGCATCGCGCAAAGGCACGGTGAGCGAATAGCCCTTGACCGGGTACACCGGCAAATCGAGCCCCAGCGGCCGCACCAGTTGACGCGTGTAGCTGCCCAGCGCCAGCACATACTTGTCGGCCTTGATGACTTCTGACTCGGGCCCGGAAAGTTGCACGCCCTGCACGGCCTGTCCGTCACTCAGCAATTGCTTGACATCAACCCCGTAGCGGAACTTCACACCCAACTGCCGCGCTTTCTCGGCCAGTTGCTGGGTGAACATGAAGCAGTCGCCGGTTTCATCCTTGGGCAGCCACAAGCCGCCCAGCAGCCGGTCTTGCGTGTGGGCCAGCGCGGGCTCCACACGGGCCAGGCCGGCGCGGTCGAGCACCTCATGCGCCACTCCGCAGGCGCGCAGCACGTCCAGGTCGCGCGCCACGGCATCGAGCTGCGCCTGCGAGCGAAACACCTGCAGCGTGCCACGGGTGCGCTGTTCGTACTGGATGCCGGTATCCTGGCGCAATTGGCGCAGGCAGTCGCGGCTGTATTCCGACACGCGCATCATGCGTTCCTTGTTGATGGCATAACGAGCCGGTGTGCAGTTGCGCAGCATGCCCGCCAGCCAGCGCAACTGGAACAGCGAGCCGTCGGCGCGCAGCGCCAGCGGGGCATGCTTCTGGAACAGCCATTTGAGGGCTTTGAGCGGAATGCCTGGTGCGGCCCAGGGTGTCGAGTAGCCGGGTGAGACCTGGCCGGCATTGGCAAAACTGGTCTCCAGCGCCGCGCCGCTCTGGCGCTCGAGAACGGTGACCTCGGCACCGGCACGCGCCAAGGCGTAAGCCGTAGAAACGCCGATCACCCCAGCCCCTAAAACAACAACTTTCATGCAAACCTCACAGTTAACGATTGATTTGTAAAGTTTAATGAATTGTTTACAGCAAATTTTTTTGTTTTAAATGGTGAATTCAGCTGAAAATATAAACTGTCACTGAAAAACCCGACCCAAACCGAAAATATGGCTGAACTCGACCGCATTGACAAAAAAATTCTCGATATCCTGCAGCGCCAGGGCCGCATGTCGATGACCGAACTGGGCGAACAGATCGGGCTCTCGACCTCGCCCTGCGCCGAGCGCGTGCGGCGCATGGAGCGCAGCGGTGTCATCCTTGGCTACCACGCCCGGGTTGACCCCAAGTCGGTCGGCAAAACGCTACTGGTGTTTGTTGAAATCACGCTCGCCAGCAAGTCCGGCGAGGTGTTTGAGCAGGTTCGCAACGCGCTGTTGCACATGCCCGAGGTGATGGCGTGCTATCTGGTGTCGGGCAACTTCGACTATCTGGTCAAAGCACGGCTCAACGCCATGCCCGATTACCGTGAGCTACTTAGCAGTATCCTGCAAAAAATTCCGGTGCCTTCGCAGTCGCACAGCTACGTGGTGATGGAAGAGGTGAAAGACACCGCCATCATGAACATCTCGTATTGAGGCTGGCGCTCCAGCGCTCGTCCCAGTCGTGCTGGCGCAGTTGGTCTGTGCTGCGGCGGTCGCGCTTGGTGGGGCGGCCCTGGCTCAGGCTCAGGGCCGGTTCAGGCGCCAGCCGGCGCTGCTCGGCAGCCTGCTGGCGTTGGCGGATGGACTCTTCGGTTTCCTGGTAGAGCAAAGCGGCCGCCGCGGCCGGGCCACGCTTGTCGCTGAGTGTCAGCACGGTCACAGTGCGGCTGACGGGGCCGTTGCGCAGCAGCACACTGTCGCCCGCCTTGATCTCGCGCGCCGGCTTGACGACGGCGCCATTGATTTGCACACGGCCCTTTTCGATTTCTGCGCTGGCCAGCGTGCGCGTCTTGTAAAAACGCGCGGCCCAGAGCCACTTGTCAATGCGCTGGCGTTCCATCAATTGGACTTGAACGGCGCGCCGCTGAGTTTGAATCCGGCCTTGATACCTTTTTGGGCAAACCAGCCCTGGTTCATTTCCAGCACAAAGCGCACCGGTTTGCCCGAGCAATGCGACTCGGTGGTCTGTGGCGCCATGTCGGCCAGGTTGACGATGGTGCCGTCGTCGGCGACAAAAGCGGCCGTCAGGGGCAGCAGTGTGTTTTTCATCCAGAAGCATTGCTCAGCGGGCTGCTCGAAGACAAACAGCATGCCTTCGGCCTGCGGCATCTTTTGCCGAAACATGAGGCCGATGGCGCGCTGCTCTGGCGTGGCCGCCACCTGCGTGTCCAGCAGGTACATGCCGGCGGTGAGCTGGATGCGCGGCAGATTCATTTGCGGCGTGCCCTGGGCAAAGCTGGCGCCGCAGCACAGCAAGACGCATGAAAGAACGAAGCGAGTGAGGTAGTTCATGGCCAGATTTTGACGCAAAACAAGCTTTGCTCTGAAATTGGGGCTTGTGCTTGCAGCAGCCGTTGGCCTGACAGTATTAGGTCATGTATTCGGACTAGAATGAAAAAGTTGAAAAACACGGGTCGGTTTGATCGCTGGCCCATCCCCCCTCGATCATTGAGCAATCAAAGGAGACACATGTCCAAGTATCAGCACATCAAGGTGCCCGCAGATGGCCAGAAAATCACCGTCAATGCCGACAATTCATTGAACGTACCCGATCAGCCCATCATCCCTTTCATCGTCGGTGACGGCACGGGTTTTGACATCACGCCCGTGATGATCAAGGTGGTCGATGCCGCCGTGGCCAAAGCCTATGGCGGCAAGAAAAAAATTCACTGGATGGAAGTCTATGCCGGTGAAAAAGCGCTCACGGTGTATGGCCCCGATGTCTGGTTCCCCACCGAAACCCTCGATGCCTTGCGCGAATTTGTGGTGTCGATCAAAGGCCCGTTGACGACGCCTGTGGGCGGCGGCATCCGCTCGCTCAACGTGTTCATGCGCCAGGAACTCGACCTGTATGTGTGCCTGCGCCCGATCCAGTATTTTGAAGGTGTGCCCAGCCCGGTCAAGGAACCTGAAAAAACCAACATGGTGATCTTTCGGGAAAATACCGAAGACATCTACTGCGGCGTCGAATTTGAAGCCGAGTCGCCCAAGGCCAAGAAGCTCGTCAAGTTCCTGCAGGAAGAGCTCGGTGTCACCAAGATCCGTTTTCCCAACACGTCCGGCATCGGCATCAAGCCGGTATCGAGCGAAGGCACCGAGCGCCTGGTGCGCCAGGCCATCAAATACGCCATTGCCAACGACAAGCCCAATGTGACCCTGGTGCACAAGGGCAACATCATGAAATTCACCGAAGGCGCTTTCCGCGACTGGGGCTATGCCCTGGCGCAACGTGAATTCGGCGCCGAACTCATTGACGGCGGACCATGGTGCAAGTTCAAGAGCCCCAAAACGGGCAAGGACATCGTCATCAAGGACTGCATCGCCGATGCCTTCCTGCAGCAAATCCTGCTGCGCCCGGCGGACTACAGCGTGATTGCCACCATGAACCTCAACGGCGACTTCATCTCTGACGCGCTGGCTGCACAAGTGGGAGGCATCGGCATTGCAGCGGGCGCCAACCTGTCTGACAACGTGGCCTGCTTCGAGGCGACCCACGGCACGGCACCCAAGTACGCTGGCAAAGACTATGTGAACCCCGGTTCCGAGATTCTGTCGGCTGAAATGATGCTGCGTCACATGGGCTGGGTTGAGGCCGCAGACGCCATCATCAAGTCAATGGAACGCTCGATCAAGAGCAAGAAGGTGACCTACGACTTCGCCCGCCTGATGGACGGCGCCACGCAGGTGAGCTGCTCGGGCTTCGGCCAGGTCATGATCGACAACATGTAACAGCGATCAATTCCGCTTCAGGGCGGTTTCATGACAACCCCGATGCGCTCAGGCCGTCGGGGTTTTTCATGCCTGCGGCAAAGGCACAGGGCAGGGTCAGAATGAATTCTGCGCCGCCTTGCGGCAGGTTGGCAACGCTCAGGTGGCCGCCATGCTGCTGCGCCAGTCCATAGCTGATCGACAGCCCCAGGCCGGTGCCTTGGCCGACGCTTTTGGTGGTGAAAAACGGGTCGAAAATGCGGCTCAGGTGCTCAGGCGCGATGCCCGGGCCGTTGTCGGCAAAATGCAGTCTGACCTCGCCGTCGTGCTGTGTCATGCTGATCTGCAGTCGTGGTGCTGCATCCGCAGCCTTGTTGGCGCTGGCCGCGTCCGATGCGTTCTGGATCAGGTTCATCATCACCTGCAGCAACTGGCCGGCGTTGCCGTTGACAACACAATCCGGGGCGCGCGTCCAAAGAATTTCAAAATGCGGCGCCGTGCCTTTTTGCACCCAGTGAATCGCGCGCTCGACCACGGCGTTGAGCTCGACTTGGGTCACTTCCCCCTGGCTGGAGGCTGAAAAACGCTTCAGGCCGTTGACGATGTCTGCCGTACGCTGGGCGCCTTCCAGGGTGCCTTCCATGAGCGAGGGCAAATCCTTGACCAGGGCGTCGATGCGCAATTCCTGGCGCAAGGCACGCAGTGGCTCAGGCAGGTCCAGCCGGTGCACGGCCTCCAGATAGCGGCCCAGGCGCGTGCCGTAGCGCTGCAGCACATGCACATTGCCCAGGATAAAGCTGATCGGGTTGTTGAGCTCGTGCGCCACGCCGGCCACCAGGCGGCCCAGCGAGGCCATTTTTTCGGAGTGCAGCAATTGCTGCTGCGCCAGCTTGAGGGCGTCATGCGCCTCACGCAGTTGGTGGTAGGCGCGCTTGATTTCGCCCAGCGGGCGGCCCACCAGCACCCGGCCCACCTGGCGCCCGGCGCTGTCGTGGCGCGGCGTGCAGCTCATGTCGACCGGCACCGGCTGGTCCTGGGCGTCGCGCAAATTGAGCTCGACTACGGCCACCTCGTGCGAGGCCGCGTGGTACATCGCCAACTGCCAGCGCTGCACGCTTTGTGCGTCGGCCAGCACATCGGTCAGCGGTATGCCGCGCAGCTGCTGCTCGCTGCGACCCACCAGCTCGCACAGGGCGGCGTTGGTTTCCTCGATCAGACCGTCCTGGTTGCAGGCGATCAGCACGTCACTCATGCTGGCGAGCAGGCTGAAGATGAACTGCTGCGACTGCTCCAGCTGGGCGTTTTTTTCTTCCAGCTCGACCTCGTCGGTGACCAGCTTGGAGTAAACCTCTTCCATCTTGTGGATCACGTCGAGCCAGGTGTCCTCAGCGACGCCCTCAAGGTCTTCAGGCGGCAAATGCAGATCGGGTGGCGGGCGTTGCGGCATGGCTTGAGAAGTCAGGTTTCAGTGCACGGTGCAGACCATGCACGGGTCGAACGAGCGCACGATGTGCTGCACCGCCACGCTGCTGCGGCAGTCGTCATCGGTGCTGTCCATCGGCGCGCCGACCAGGGCCGCCTCGAGCGCGCCGGGGGTGCCCTCTGCATCACGCGGTGAAAAGTTCCAGCTGGTGGGCGCCACGATCTGGTAGTGGCTGAGGCGGCCTTGCTCGATGCGCAGCCAGTGGCCCAGTGCACCGCGCGCGGCTTCGGTCAAGCCGATGCCCTGTGCCTTCTCGGGCAGCCCATGCGCCTGATAAAACGGTTCATGCGGCTGCAAGGCGTGCAGCCATTGCTCCATCAGCGGCACGATGCGGGCGATCTCCATCAGCCTGGCCAGCACACGGGTGCTGACGCAGCCGCCCTGTGCCAGCACGGCGGCGCGGATCAGCGCCTGGCCGTCCGCCAGTTGCCTGGCAATGGCGCCGGTTTCCAGCACCTGGCCGGCCAGGCGCGGTGCCTTGTTCCAGCTGTAGGCGCCGGCCTTGTCGGCTTGCGGCTGCGTGCTGCCGGCCAGCGGGTGCAGGGGCGCCGCGCTGGCGTCTTCGACATACCAGGCGTGGCGCGGGTCTTCGGTGATCTGCAGGGTGTCGAGCGGCTGCAGTTGCTGCATGGCGGCATCCCAGACGCCGCGCGCCAGGGCGGGCTGACCGTCCATCCTGGCATAGGCTCCGTAGCTCAGATAGCGCCCCGGACCCGCGCCCAGGCTGGCCAGGTCGGCCTCGTCGGCAATGTCGAGAAACAGCGCCAGGTCGCTGCCCGCGGCACGGCTGCGCCAGTGCTGCAATTGGGCCAGACTGTCCAGCGCGGCCACTTCTTCGAGCACCGTGCCGAACAGTGTTTGCTCCAGAAAGGCGCGCATTTCACGCACCCGCGCCAGCAGGCGCACGCGCTCTGCGGCCTCGATGGCACGCGAGCTGCCACCCGGCACAATGGCGCCGGTGTGTGGCCACTTGCCACCCAGTGTGCCGATCAACTCGAACCAGTGCGCCCGCGCGGCCAGCGCCATTCTGCTGTGCAGGCCGCCGCCGCTGGGGCTGCCCGCCAAAGCGGCAAAGCGCTGCTGCGCGTGCGCCTGCCAGGGTCGCCCGGCATACACCTTGGCGGTAAAGTCGGGCATGAAAAACAGGTAAAAGTGCGTCAGGTGGTCGGCCAGGTTTTCGCAGGCCAGCATCAGGTTGGTCGCCAGCGCGCCGTTGGGCGGCATCACCACGCCAGCGGCATCAGCCAGGGCACGCGCTGCCGCCACAGATTGCGACACCGAGCAAATGCCGCAAATGCGCGGCACGATGGTGAGCGCATCCAGCGGCTCACGCCCGGCCAGCATCAGTTCGAAGCCGCGAAACATGGGGGCATTGACCCGCGCTTGCACAACCCGGCCGTCTGCCACGTCGAGTTGCACCTCGAGGTCGCCCTCGACGCGGTTGAAGGGGCCAAGCACCAGGCGGCGGGTCGTGACGGCAGCCATGATTCAGCGTGAGCGCGTGTGGCGCGAGGCCGGCGGCAGCACCACATGGTCGCTGCGCGAATTGACCTTGACGCGCTTGGGCGTGGCGCTTTTGGACAGTGACGCCAGCGCCACAAACCAGGCCTTGGGCATGTCGGTGGGCAAGCCCACCGGAATGCCGGCCAGCTTGGGCGTGAGGTGAAAGGCGTGCCCGGGGCTTTGAAAGCCCGGCGCGGTGCAATTGATGCAGGCGTAGCCGCCGCGCAGGCATGAACCTTCGCCGTTCCAGAGCCGGGTGTTGCAGTCGGCGTGCGCCTGGGTGCCCTTGCAGCCCAGGTTTTCCATCAGGCAACCCAGGTCGGTGGGCTGGGCGGCACTGGCCTTGTATTCGTAATACTCGTTGCGTGGGCAGCCGTGGTGCACCAGCTGATCGGCATAAAAGCGCGGCCGCCCCATCGGGTCGAGGTCGTCAAGACCGAACTGCCCGGTGGCCAGCAGCATCAAGGTATCGAGCACCCAGCCCGGGTGCGTGGGGCAACCGGCGATGTTGACCACCGGCAAGCCGCCCCGGGCGCAAAAGTCGCGGCCCAGCAGGCCGCCGATGTGCTCATCCTCGTATTGCAGGCCGCAGGCGTCGGCGGGGTTGCTGCCGCTGGCGCTGATGCCGCCCCAGGCGGCGCAACTGCCCACAGCCAGCACGTGGCTTGCCACTTCGGCAAGCTGCCCGATCCAGCGCATCATCGGCACATCGGTGCCGGCCAGCAGGTGAAAGCGGCCGCTGTGGCTGGGCCCGCGCAGTACCGCGCCTTCCACACACAGGGCGTCCAGGCGGATGCGGCCACGCAGGCAGTCCTGCAACAGGCCGGTCAGGTCCTGCTGGCCTTCGAGTGACAGGCTGGGGTGCCACAGCAGCTGGATGCCACTGCTTTTGAGCAGCGCCGGAAAGTCTGCAGTGTCGGCGCACAGCAGCGACATGCTGCAGCCACCGCAGCCACCCGATTGAAGCCACAACACGTTGAAGCTCATTGCCATTTCCTTTCAGGGGGCGACTGTACAGCTTACGCAGGGGTCGAAGGCCGCTGCCAGCATGGCCGCTGATGCCTGGTCCTGCGGTTTCATGGCCGCGACGGCCCGGGCCAGCGCACCCTGCGGATGAAAGTTCCACTCGGTTGGCGCGAGCACGCGGTAATCCAGCACGCCGCCCTCGGTGTCGAGCTGAACCCAGTGCAGCAACAGGCCACGCGCCATTTCGCACCAGCCCAGCGCCTGCCCCTTGGCCAGCCAAAGCGAACCGCTGGACAGCAGGGGCGCCGCATGATCCATGGGGCTTGCCGCGCTGTTGACCAGCGCCAGCAACTCCAGCCAGCGCGCGCTCAGGCGCCACCAGGCGCTGCGCTGGGTGCCATCTTGCTGCAGACCATGGCGCAGCCGTGTCCAGGGGCCGTTCTCGGCACATTGCCCCTGCCATGTGGGCAGCTGCACAAAGTCGGGCACTTCGACCATGGACTGCGCCAGTTCGGTCAATTGGCGGCGTTGCTGGTGTGGGTCCTGATGCAGCACCTGCAGGCAGTGTGCCGGGAGGTGCAGACGGCTGGCCAGCGGGTACCATTCGCTCAGGAACCGGGCCGGTGGCAAACGGTTGGCCACGCTCTGGCACCAGTCGGCGAAAGCCTCGGGCGCGCGCTTGTCCTGCAGCCATTGGCCGATGGACAGGCCCAAAAAGCGGTCCTCAAGCCAGGCGCGCAATGTTTCCAACTGTGCCAAGGCATCGTCGCTGTCGGTGGGAGCACGGCGGGCGACCAGGGGCACAGGGCAGTCGCGCAGCCAGAGCAGATCGGCTGTTGGCGCAACCGCTACAGGCAAACGCAGGGGCCAGTCCAGCGCCATGCTGCGCAGATGGTCGCGTGCGGTTTCCAGAATCAGCGCAGCGGGCGGGCTGGCGGGCTCAGAGGAGTGTATGGGTCCGAGCACTGCTGCCATGGCCAGTTGCGCCGTGCGCTGGTGCGCGTGGGCGCACAGGGTAAAGACACTGCCCAGGCTGCGCATGATCTCGTCGGCGTGCTGGCCGCGAAGCAGTTGCCCGAGCCGCCCCGCGCCCAGCACCGGGCGCTGCCCCAGCACCCCGGGCTGGCAGCTCGGACGCAGCTGGTACTGACCGGCTAGCGCGTCCCTGCGTGACGGGGTGGGGCAATCGGTCGCCATGTCGGGCAGCGTCGCCTCAATGATCCAGCCCCAGCCGCATCAGCTTCATGCGTAAGCCCACCCGGGTCAGGCCAAGCTCTTCGGCAACATGGGTTTTGTTGCCCTTGTGGCGCAGCATGGCGTCCTTGATGAGCTGGGCCTCGATGCGTTCCAGATGGCGTTTGAGCTGGCCCGATGTGGCCTGTGACGCGTCTTCAAGCGCATCAGGCACGGCGGCGCCGGGTGGTGGCGCCTGCACCGCGTGCACAATGCGCGGCGACAACAGTTCGGGCTCCAGAACGGCGCCATCACTGAGCGCCACGGCACGGCGAATTTCGTTTTGCAACTCGCGCACATTGCCAGGCCAGCTGTGGCGGTTCAGCAAGTCCAGGGCTTCGGGGGACAGGCTGCGACCGATCAGGGGGGATTTATTCAGCAGGTCGCGGGCGATCAGGCCGATGTCCTGCGTGCGCTCGCGCAGTGCTGGCAAATACAGCGTGATGCCGGCGATGCGGTAGTAGAGGTCTTCACGAAAGCGGCCGGTCGCCACGTCGGCCTCCAGGTCGCGGTTGGTGGCTGCGATCAGGCGCACATTGACCGCCACCGAACGCGTGTCACCCAAAGGCCGGATGACGCCTTCT
>JBBINL010000055.1:0-14463 GCA_037443905.1 Burkholderiales bacterium
TAGCTCAGGGTGTTGGTGGCGCTGACCACCTTGGCCTCGGCGGCCAGCACCGCCGGCAGCAAAGCGGCAAACAAGGCGACGCCACACAGCAGGCGCGAGATGAATGTCATGTAGATTCCAATCGGATTGACGAATGAATGATGAAGCGATGATACGCCCAAGATGTAATGCCAGCGTCAACCCGAGGACTGGCAAAGTTTCGGTTACGATTCTGCGAAACTTGGCGCGGCAATTGCGTCACAACCAATGAATTGCTGCTGGTTGCGGTCACACCTGCCCCCTCATTTTGCTCAAGAGACCCACATCCATGACGCGTTTCCCCGCCGGCTCGAATCCTTCAGGACGCTCATGGCGGCTGCCCGAGCCCGGGCGTTTCATCCAGGCGACCCTGCTGTGCGCCGTCCTGATGTTCTTCTTTTACCGGCAGATCCACGACTACGACATCTGGTTTCATTTGGTGGTCGGGCGCGAGATGGTGCATACCGGCGAGTTGCCGAACACCATGTTCTACCTGCTGCCGCTGCTGGGGGAACCCACCAACTACATTGAATGGGGCTTTGGCCTCATCCAGCATCTGGCCTACGTTGCAGCCGGCTTTCCCGGCATGGCACTGCTCAACGCGGCACTGGCCACCGGCGCGCTGGTGTTTACCTACGCCGCTGCGATCGAGCGCAAGTCGTGGCTGCATCCGGCGGCATTGCTGGCGCTGGCTATCGTCGCCTGGGCTTTCAGGGTGCGCACCGAATACCGTGCCGAGATGGTGCTTTTTCTGGCGCTGGGTGTCACCTTCTGGGCGCTCGAGCGCTACATGACCAGCGGCCAGTGGCGCAAACTCATCCCCATTCCTTTTAGCGCCCTCGTCCTGAGCCAGGCCCACCCCACCAGCCTGATGCTGGTGCCGCTCATGGGCGCCTACGGCCTGCAGGCGCTGCGCACACCGCCGCCCGGCCTGACGCGTGCAGGCGCAAGCCTCGCGCTGGCTGGCAGTGCAGCCGCTGTGTTGCTGCTGGCCTGCCTGAATCCCTATGGCTGGAGCCAGGTCGCGCTGCCGGTCATCACCCATCTGAATGATCTGAATAATCCTGACCTGTTGTACGCCGTCACGGAATACCAGCCAATCATGTCCACCGCTTTTCGCGAGACCTTCATGGTGCTGGTGGTGCTGTCCATCCCCGCGGTCCTGTTTGCACCCAGGCACCGGGTGGCGGCAGGCCTGCTGCTGGTGGTGTTCGGTGGCCTGACCTTTCTCTATGCCCGCAACATTGGCCTGTTCGCCCTGATGCTCGTGATCCCTCTGGTGCGGCTGGCATTGCGCGGGTGGCCCGAAGCGCTGCCGTCATTGCTTGCGCGCGCTGTCAGTGTGGCCGCGCTGGCTTTTCTCGTGGTGTTTCCTCTGTGGCGCGGCGACTGGGGCAGTGGCCCGGTGCCGCAAGTCTTTCCGGAGCAGGCGGCGCGCTATTTGCGCAGCCATGTGCCACGCGCGCGGGTGTTCAACTTTATTGACTATGGCGGCTATCTCGCCTGGGCGCTTGGGCGTGACGCGACGGTGTTCGTTGACAGCCATGACACCGCCATGAACCGTGCCGCCGAGCTGCACGACAGAATTTTCCAGGCCGAACCGGGATGGCCAGATGCCTTGGCCCAGTTCCAAATTGATGCCATTTTCACGCCCACCCTGATGTCGTACTCGGGCCGCCTGATCGAGCTGGTGGTGCCGCTGGCGCAAGACGATCATTGGAAATTGGTCAGTGTCGAAGATGCCGGCCTGCTTTTTGTACGCAGCGACCTGGCACCAGCCAGCACGCTGGACAAGCGTGACATCTGGCGCCACATGCTCACCGAGGCGCAGTGGGTGCTCGACACCTATCCTGAGCAACCCTTGCCCTGGCTGGCGCGCGCGCTGGCGCACGAGGCCTTGGGCGACTTTGGCCAGGCACGCCAATCACGCCTTCGCTATGAGCAACTCAATCGCTCGCGCTCGCCATGAACATGGACAAAGAAACCCGCATCGCCCAATATCAGGCGAACTATTTCAACCAGTACGGCTTTGAGGCCGAGATGGTCAAATACCGCCGCAAACTGGTCATGGAAAGGCTCGCCGTTCACAAGCCACGCACGGTGGTGGAAGTGGGTTGTGGTTCCGAGTTGCTCTACCAGCATTACGCGCAGGCGGCCGGCCAGGTTGAGTGCTGGATCGTTGTGGAGCCCGGGCAAGAATTTTATGAAGTAGCGGCCAGCAGCGGTCTGCCCGACCTGGTGGCGATCCAGGCTTTTTTTGAAGATGCCACCCGGCAAATCAGGGACCATTTGCCCGCGCCGCCCGAGATGATCATCATCTCCAGCGTGCTGCATGAAGTCGCCAACCCGCATAAATTGATCAATGCCGCCAAAAGCCTGATGGACCAGCGCAGCGTCCTGCATGTCAATGTGCCCAATGCCAGTTCATTTCACCGCCTGCTCGCCAGGTCGATGGGCCTGATTGGCGACGTCAGACAATTGAGCGCGCGCAACCAGCATCTTCTGCAGCACCGCGTTTACGACACCCACAGCCTGCGCGCTGATATTGAGGCAGCTGGCCTGCGTCCTGTGGCCGAAGGCGGGTATTTCGTCAAGCCCTTCACGCACGCCCAGATGGAGCGGATCGCAGACCAGTTGGGTGATGCCGTGCTCGACGGGCTCTACGCTCTGGGCAAGGAACGCCCTGATCTGGCCAGTGAAATCTATCTTGAGGCGCGCCGCGCTGCCTGACCGAAACCTGCGCATGAGTCTCCAGATTATTCCCTACACCCCAGCGCTTGAAATGGCATGGGAGCAATGCTGTGCCGGCGCGGTCAACAGCACCCTGCTGCACACGCGCCGGTTCCTGAGTTATCACGGCGACCGGTTCAAGGATGCGTCGGCGCTGATCGTCGAAGCAGGCAAGGTCAGGGGGGTATTCCCGGCGGCGCAATCGCCTGCCGACCCCGGTCTGGTGGTGAGTCACCCCGGCATCACTTTCGGCGGTGTGGTGCATCAGGGCTGGCTCAGTGGCGTGCGCATGCTGGCGGCCCTGGCAGCCTTGTCTGGGCACTACCAAAACCTGGGCTACCAGCGCTTGCTGTACAAGGCCGTGCCGCAAATCTATGCTAGCGCACCGGCGCAGGATGACTTGTATGCACTGTTTCGCCTTGGCGCGCAACGGGTGCGCTGCGACCTGTCCTGCGCGATTGACCTTGCCCATCGGCGCCCGCCCAGTGAGTTGCGCCGGCGCGGACTGAAGAAAGCACAAGACAGCGTGAATCTGTCGGACGATCCTGCGCTGCTTGGCGAGTTATGGGCGGTCATTGCGCACAACCTGGAGCGCAAGCACGGTGTCCAGCCGGTGCACGCGTCGGCAGAACTGGCCCTGCTCATGGACCGGTTTCCACAGCACATCGGCATCCGTTGCGCCCTGATGGCCGGACGCGTCGAGGCGGGTGTGGTGCTGTTCAAAAGCCAAACCGTGTGGCATGCGCAGTACATTGCCGCCAGCGAGCTCGCCTACGAAGTGTCGGCGCTTGACGCGGTTTTCGACGCGCTCATCCTTGAGGCGCAGCAGGCAGGGGCACGCTACTTTGACTTCGGCATCAGCAACGAGGACAACGGCCAGGTGCTCAATGAAGGCCTGTACCGTTTCAAATCAGGCTTTGGTGGCGGCGGGGTCGCACACGAGTTTTATGAAATCAGGTTTGCCAATGCATCCTAAAACGCTTTCAATTGTCGTTCCGGTTTACTTCAATGCAGGCAGTTTGCCGGCCCTGTTCGAAGAGCTCGTCAAACTGGAGGCCAGGCTCGACGCACTGGCTGTCGGGCTCGAGCTGATATTTGTCGATGACGGCTCCAAAGACGAATCGCTGGCCACACTGCTGGCGTTCAAGGTGCGGCGCCCGGCCACCAAGGTGGTCAAGCTGACGCGCAACTTCGGGGCGGAACATTGCCTCAAGACCGGGCTGCGCTTTGTCACGGGGGACTGCTTTGCCGATCTGGCGGCAGATTTGCAGGACCCGCCTGAACTGTTGCTGCAAGCGGTTCAGCGCTGGTTGGCGGGCGCCAAGTTCGTGATTTTCGAGCGGGAGTCGCGCGATGACCCCTTCATGTCGAAACTATCCTCCAGGGTCTACTACAAGCTGTTGCGGCTGATGGTCATGAAAGATTTTCCGCAAGGCGGCTACGACCTGTGCCTGATGGACAAGGACATGTTGCCCTACATGCTCAACAGCGCCAAAAACTCCTACCCGGCCTTGCTGGCCTACTGGCTGGGCTACCAGCCGGAGGTGATTCTTTACCACCGTCAACCCCGCATCCACGGCAAGTCCCGTTGGACGCTGGCCAAAAAAATCAAGGCGTTTCTCGACGTCATGCTCGGGTTTTCCGTGACCCCCATCCGCACGATTTCAGTCATTGGAATCATGGTGTCGCTGTTCAGCTTTGTCTATGGCATGCACATCATCATTTATGCCTTGATCGAGGGCAATCCGGTGGCGGGTTTCCCGACCATTGTCACGCTCATTACATTTTTGTTGGGCCTGATCATCCTGATGCTGGGCGTGATTGGCGAATACCTCTGGCGTATTTTTGACGAGGGCAACATGCGTCCCGAAACGGTGATCGAAAAGGTGTATTGACTTGGCCTTTGCGCGCTTTCTCGTCACCGGGCTGCTGAACACGGCGCTCACCTATGTGCTTTACCTGTTGTTCCTGCAGTTCATGGCCTACCAGCTGGCCTATACCGTGGTGTTTGTGCTGGGGATCCTGATCAGCTACGTGTTGAATGCAGGTTTTGTCTTCAGGACCCGCATGACACTCAAAACCCTGGCCCGCTTTCCGCTGGTCTACGGCGCGCAGTATGCGCTGGGCATGGGACTGGTGCTGCTACTGGTTGAATGGGGCGGCGCCCCCTCGTGGCTGGCGCCGCTGTGCGCCATCGCCATCACAGTGCCCCTCACATTTGTATTTTCAAGATACATTTTTACTTCTGACCAGAATAACGGAGTGCATGATGCCCATCAGTAACTGCCGAATCATTGATCTGCCCAAAATCCAGAATCCCAAGGGCAACCTGACCTTTGTCGAAAACTCGGTTCACATCCCTTTTGACATCAAGCGCGTCTATTATGTTTACGACGTGCCCGGCGGTTCCGAGCGCGGCTCGCACGCGCACAGGAAGCTGCATCAATTCATCATTGCCATGTCGGGCAGTTTTGACGTGGTGCTCAACGACGGCCTGCAGCAAAAACGCTTCCACCTGAACCGCTCGCACTACGGCCTGTATGTCAGCCCGATGATGTGGCGCGACCTCGACAACTTTTCATCGGGCTCGGTCTGCCTGGTGCTCGCCTCCGAGGTGTACCGCGAGGATGATTACATCCGCGACTACGCTGAATTTCTTGCGGCCGCCAAAGAGCGCGTATGAAAGTCCCTTTTCTTGACCTCCAACCCATGCACCGTGCAATCCAGGGCGAGCTGGAGGCTGCCTTCCGGCGTGTGCTTGCCGGCGGCAGCTTCATCCTGGGCGCCGAGGTGGAGGCTTTCGAGGCCGAGTTTGCCGCCTACTGCGGCGCCCGGCACTGCATTGGCGTGGGCAACGGGCTCGACGCACTGCATTTGATCCTGCGCGGCTACGGCATTGGCGCCGGCGACGAAGTCATCGTGCCGTCCAACACCTACATTGCCACCTGGCTGGCGGTCTCGCATGCCGGCGCCAGGCCGGTGCCGGTGGAGCCGCTGGCGGCCACCTGCAACCTCGATCCGGCGCGTCTTGCGGCAGCCATCACGCCGCGCACCAAGGCCATTCTGGTCGTGCACTTGTACGGCCAGCCCGCCGACATGGACGCCATCAACGCCGTGGCGCGCCAGCACGGCCTGAAGGTGATCGAAGACGCCGCGCAAGCGCACGGGGCGCGCTACAAGGGCCGCCGCACGGGCGCGCTGGGCGACGCGGCGGGCTTCAGCTTCTACCCCGGCAAAAACCTGGGCGCGCTGGGCGACGGCGGCGCCATCACCACCCATGACGACCATCTGGCAGCACGCGTCAGGGCCCTGCGCAACTACGGCTCGCACCGCAAGTACCACAATGAAGTCAAAGGCTTGAACTCGCGCCTCGACGAACTGCAGGCCGCGCTGCTGCGGGTCAAGCTCAGGCATCTGGACGCCTGGAACACCGCGCGCGGGCAACTGGCCACGATGTACCTCGATGGCCTGGCGGCCAGCGCTCTGGTGTTGCCGGTGGTGCCATCCTGGGCCAGCCCGGCCTGGCATTTGTTTGTGGTGCGCAGCCGCCAGCGCGACACACTGCAGCAGCAGCTGGCGCAGGCCGGCATCGGCACGCTGGTGCACTACCCGATCCCGCCGCATTTGCAGCCGGCCTATGCCGATGCGGGTTACCAGCCGGGCGATTTCCCGGTGGCCGAGCAGCTTCACCGCGAGCTCTTGAGCCTGCCCATGTACCCGCAGCTTGGCCAGCCGGCGTTGCAGCAGGTCATTGCCACCCTGATGTCAGGCGCTGCCATGTGATCGGTTCATTTTTTTAATGGTCAACTGGCTGGTTTGCAGAAACTGGCAAAATTGCCTTTTTGAAATTTTTAAGGAAGTTTTTGCATGACTACCCTGACTCAGATCATTCCCATGGATACCGTGCTGGCGCCAAGTCAAACACACGCGGGGCCAGCCTGGCCAGCGTCGGGCGTGCGCCGGCTGGCGCGCGCCGTGGCGGGCGTGGCCGCAGCCACGCTGGTCGCCCTGCTGGTGGGTTGCGCCAGCGAAGTGGTCAAAGAGCAGCCGCTGCTGGTCTGGCCGGCACCGCCCGAGGTGGCACGCATCAAGTTTCTGCGCACCCTGATCGACGACAATGACCTCAATCAGGAATTGAGCGCCAGCCGCAAGATGCTCAATTTTCTGGCGGGCGAGGTGGCTTCCACCAACCGCATCCTCGAGCCCATGGGCATCGCGGTGTCGGACGACGGCCACCGGGTCTATGTGTCCGACTTTGCACAGCTCGCGGTGTTCATGTTTGACTTCGAGAAGAAAACCTCGTTCAAGGTTGGCGGCGAAAAGGGCGCGCTGGGCGGGCCGATGGGCATCGCGCTTGACGCTGATGAAAATTTTTACGTGGCCGAATCGGCCGGCAAAGGTGTTCTGGTTTATGACAAGACGGGCAAGTTCCTGCGCTCCATCACCGACCCGTCGATCGAGCGCCCCATTGGCGTGGCTATCGACAGGGCGCGCGGCAAGCTTTATGTGGCTGACACCGGGCGCACCGAGTCGTTCGAGCACACCATCAAGATCTTTGACCTGCAGGGCAAACTGATCGGCAAGATCGGCAAGCAGATCGGCGACATTCCAGGCTCCTTTTTGTTCCCCACCTGGATCACGCTCGACGACAAGGGCAACCTGTACGTGGCCGACACGCTCAATTCACGCGTGCAAAAGTTCGATCCCGACGGCAAGTACCTCATGTCGTTCGGCAAACGCGGCAACGCTTTTGGCCAGTTCGACAAGCCCAAGGGTGTGGGGCTGGACACGTTCGGCAACCTCTATGTGGTCGATTCGGGCTGGAGCAACGTGCAGATCTTCAACGCGGCAGGCGACGCGCTGATGTTTTTTGGCAGCCGCGGTGTCGGGCTCGGGCAAATGCAAAACCCCTCGGTGCTGACGGTGGACAAGCAAAACCGCATCTGGGTGGGCGATGTGCTTGGCAACCGGGTCAACGTGTATCAGCTGATCAACACCACGGCCGAAGACGCTGCCATCAAGGCCGCCGCTGACGCCAAGGCCGCCGAGCCAGCCAAGAAATAAACGACACTAACGCACGCCATTCGGGGCGCTGGCTGCCAGGTCAGCGCCCTTTTCTTTGAGGTTACAAAACCGTAACCTTTACCCGATTTGAGCCGCAAACTGGTTACCAAAATGAAACCATTCGCACCCGGTTTGACGCCCTCGGAAAGCGTTCGGTGCTATTTCCCCCAGTGAAAGTGCAAGCTGGCACAGCTATTGCTTCAACAACGGCGTCCGGGAATCGTTCCGAACACTTGATTACACACTAGGAGCTTTGACATCATGAAACTTTTAAAAGGCGCAATGTTGGTTAGCCTGGCCTTCGGAACAACCGGCGTTGCTTTGGCATCCTCCGGTGGCGCCGGCATCTACAACACCCGTCACGATTACGCCACCCGTTCCAACTACCTCGGCTCACAGTCGGATAGACCAGGACAGGCCAATACCGCCGGTCAGTGCATGTACTGCCACACACCGCACAGCGCCATCACCACCGCGCTGTTGTGGAACAAGACGATGTCGGCCAACACCTTCACCTGGGACATCAGCGCGACCGACGGCGGCACCGAAACCGCCACTTTGGCAGTGGGTTACAAGGGCCCGTCAGTCAAGTGCCTGGCCTGCCACGACGGCTCGGTGGCCATCGGTGACGTGGCCCTGTACCGTGGTGGCCTGAACAAGACCGCCAACACCTTCAAGGTGGGCGGCATTCCCACCGACTATGTCGATGGCACGGTCACCAAAACCTTCACCTCTGCCGATCAGCGTCCGCAGTTCGTGATTGGCTCCGGCGGCAACATGAAGGGCACCCACCCGGTCGGCATGCCTTACCCGTTTGGTCAGGTCCAGAACACCTACAACGGTAAAACCACCGGCAGCGGTGTTGTGTTGAGCGAATTCGTGTCCGACCCGCACCAAATCACCAATGGCAGCCTGGGTGGCGGACTGAGTTCCAGCAACACGTTCCCTTCAGCTGCGGGCGGTGGCAATCAAGTTGCTCTGATCAAGCTGTACCACGACAATGGTGAGGTGGTCACCGGCGGCACGGCAGCAGGCACGACCGGTATCGAATGCTCGTCCTGCCACGACCCGCACAACAAGCAGACCGTGGATGACTGGATGCTGCGCGGCACCAACAATGGTGTTAAAGAAAACGGCTACATCTGCACACAGTGCCACATCAAATAAGCCCGGCCTGAGCGCCAGCTAGTTTTGCACCAAGGGCGCTGACTTTCGGGTCAGCGCCCTTTTTTCTGATGACCTTGCCGTGGAACTCCCGGCGCAGCATCGGCTCTGAGGGACAACTGATAAAATTCAAGCATGCACGGCAGCACCCTTGTCTCATGATGATGGCTTTCAAAGTACCCCGGCATGGCTTGCACCGCTGGCCTTTGCTGGCATGGCTGCTCGTGCTGGTTGCCTGCAGCGCGCCTGCGCCGACACCATCACCGCAAGTCGCTGCGCCAGCTCCGCCCTCGCCGCTCATGGCCATGCTGTTCGACATACCGCCGCCCGGCCAGCAGGCCAGCACCGAGCTGGCGCCACGCTCGCCACGGCGCACGGTGTCCAAGCCGCCCGAGATCCGTGTTTCAAAAGAATATGTGGCCATGGTCGAGGCCCTGATCAAGGCCGGCGCACCGCCCAACTGGCCTGAGATCTTCAAGAAACTGCCCAAGGACGACGAAAACAACATCGACTGGGGCGTCGCCCTGGAAACCAAGGCCATCAGCCCCAGCGGTGTCATCAAGGAAGGCGACAAGGACGAGGGCAAGACCACCGACGAAGACATCGAACTGTCCACCTCGGGCAAGCCCAACCGCATGGTGATCTTTTCGCACAAGGTGCACACCCAGTGGCTCACCTGCAACAACTGCCACAACGCCATTTTCAAGCGCGAGGCCGGCAATGCCAAGATCACCATGGACGCCATCGACGATGGCAAATACTGCGGCGTCTGCCATGACAAGGTGGCGCTGGCCCAGCCCTCGGGCTGCAAGGGCTGTCATAAACCCATCAAGAAGTCCTGAGCCCATGATGCGTTGCCTGCGCCTGTGCATCGTGCCGGTCTTGCTGGCTGGCTGGCTGCCTGCGATGGCGGCCGATCCGGTGCTCGGCGACATCAAGTTCGAGCGCAGGACCAAGGGTGACGAAGACTTTCCGCCGGCCACTTTTTCGCACTGGAACCACCGCGTCAAATACAAGTGTTACGTGTGCCACAACAAAAAAATGGGAATCGAGATGAAAGCAGGCAGCGCCAGGATTTCCATGGCCGACCTTGATGAGGGCAAATTTTGCGGTGCCTGCCACAAGGGCCAACCCGCCTTTGGTGTGAGCTTCGAGAACTGCTCTCGTTGCCATCGCCAATGAAACGCTGTTGGCCCAGGCGTCGCACACGCTTGCTGTTAGCGCTGCTGGCCGGTTTGCCACCTGCCACCAGTTGGGCCGCCACAGACTGGCAGTTTGGCCGCGGCAAGTGGACCGGGGGCCTGGGGCTGAGCTATGAGCAGACCAACCAGTCCAGCAGTACGGATTCCGGCAGCTACAGCGCCACCGGGCACCGCCTGCGCGAAGCCTTCATTGTGCAGGGCACCGACCTGTATGTGCTTGACCGGCGCCTGGTCAACGCCAGCCTGGGGCTGCAGCTCAACCTGAACCAGGGCGATTTTTCCAGTTCGTATGGCGCCACTCGATTGAACAACATCAGCTACGATGAGCAGGTGCTTGGTTACAACCTGGATGCCAGCATCCTGGAACAAAAGCCTTACCCCATGAGGCTCTACGCCAACCGCAACCAGACCGAATCTGTCCAGAGCTATGGCGGGCGCACCACGGGTGTGAATGAAAATCGGGGGTTCACCCTGCAGCTCAAGGAAAACAGTTTTCTGCAAAATTGGGGTGGTCCGTGGTTCAGCGCCAATCTTGCGGCCAACCAGCAAACCAACCAGTCCACCACCAGCTATTTCGGCCGGGTGATACGCAACGATCAGGATTTGCGGACGCTTGACATCTCGGCCAACAAGGGCTTCACTACGTCCGATCTCAAGTTTCGCTACCTGGCCTTCGAGCAGAGCAACCCGGTATTGGGGCTTGGCGGCCAGGTGCCCGGGCAAAACAACCCGCTGCTCGGGCGGCTTAGCAACCAGACGCAGTCGGCCTACCTGCTTTACGACCGTGATTTTGGCCCCGGACTGAATCACAACACAACTTCGAGCCTTCAGTACACCACCAACAGCGGGCTGGCGGACAGCAATTCACTGGCTCTGAACGAGACCGTTTTCCTGAACCATTACAGCAACCTGAGCACCAGATACAACTATGGCCTCACGCGCAATGAAGCCGCGTCAGTGGTCACGACAGAGCAGACGGGCAGTTTCAATTTGTCGCACCAGCTCTACGAGAATCTCACGACTTCCCTGAACCTGAATGGCACGCACCTGGCCCTGCCGTATGGCACCAGGACCAGTTATGGCGGCCAATTCAGTCAGAGCTATTCGCACAACCTGCCCGGCAGTGGTTCACTGGGTCTGAACTGGGCACTGGGTGACACCCGTTACAGCAACGATTTGAAAGTCGGTATCATCAACCTCATCGGCGAATCGCATCAGGCGCCGGCCGAGTTGGAGCCGGGTTTTCTGCTGGGTCAGTCGTTTGTGATCGACAGAAGCATTCAGGTTTTCAACGTGCAATCGGGGGTGCGCGAATTGCTGTCCGAAGTCTCTGACGGTGACGGCGCAGGCGGCTACAGGGTGGTGCGAGAAGGCAACCGGACGCGCATCGAGCCCGTTTATGTGTATTTGGGCTTGGCCATCGACCCCAATGCCCCGGTCAAACCAGGTGACAAGCTCGAGGTGGACTATAGTTACCGGGTTGATGCCAGCCTGACGTCGGACCGCCGCCAGGTTGCTTATGGTTTGAGATTGGACTATGGCTGGATCGGGGGAGCTTACCAGCATCTGCAGTCATCCGATAGAGCACTGTCGGGTGACGCCCTTTTTCTGAATGACACGCGCGATGACAATGTCAGCCTGTATTTGCGCGGCGCCTGGCAGGGCTACCAGACTTCAGCCACGCTCAGCCATGCGCGCAGCATCTCGAGCAATCAGGCCGTGGAGGAGCAAACCGACACCACCCGCCTGGCTCTGCAGGGCAGCGGGCGTGTGTTCAATATGGACGGGCAAGCCAGCGCCAGCTTTGAACGCTACCGCGCCCGGGACCTGGGTTACGACCAGAGTATGCTCATGGCCACGCTGTTCTGGCGTCCGCAAGATAACTGGGACATGACGTTTGGCGCCGTCGCGAGCGAGCTGCAGTACCTGCAGCCAGAACGCCAGACCACCGATCTGAGTGCGCGTGCTTCACTCAACTGGAATCCGCAAGGCGGCTGGCTGCACACCGCATTTACCGAAGCAAGAACCCGCAGCGACAGCCTGACGGGCGACCAGACGTTTTTGCGCATGGGCGCGCGCACCCGCAAAAAGTGGGGCAAATTAACGCTGAGTGCTGGAGTCTCGCTGGACTATCAGGTCATCGGTGTCTATCGCGCCAACAGCCAGAGTTTCGACGTGTCGATAGGGAGGGCGTTTTGGTGAACGTTTCTGCCAGGCTTTGGCTGGCTGGCCTGGTGCTGCTGGCTGGCGGCTGCGGCACACCTGCGCCCGCGCCGGCCATGGATCCGGCTGCCCTGGCCGCCCTGGTCTGGCCCAAGCCGCCCGAGCCACCGCGCATCCGCTACCTGCATAGCGTGGCCGGGCCGCAGGACTGGGGCATCGAGCGCTCCTGGTTGCGGCGCCTGGCCGATGCGCTGACCGGTGCCAGTGCACAGCAGTTTGTGCGCCCCTCGGCCGTGGCTGAAGCCGCTGGTGTGCTCTATGTGGCTGACCCCGGCAGCCAGTCACTGTGGATTCTGGACCGGCCGCGCAAAAACGCGATCCAGCTGACCAATATCGGCGAGGAGGCGCTGGTGTCGCCGGTGGCGCTGGCGCTGCGCGCCGACGGCGCGGTGTATGTCGCCGACACGGCGCTCAACAAGGTTTTTTTGCTGGATCGCAGTGGTGCCCTGCTGCGCACCTTGGCCAGCCCGGAGCTGGAGCGTCCGGCCGCGCTGGCCTGGCGTGAATCCGCCCGGGAACTCTACGTGCTCGACGCCAAGCGCCATCGCATCACGGTGTTTGACAGTGCTGGCGCTGTGCTGCGCCACATGGGTGTGAGCGGCCGTGGCAACGGCCAGTTTAACTACCCCACCCATATGGCGCTGGCGGCCGATGGCACGCTGCTAGTCACAGACGCGCTGAACTTTCGCATCCAGGCACTCACTCCGACGGGTGAGTTCCTCTGGAAATTTGGTCACCAGGGTAATGGCAGCGGCGACTTTGCCGCGCCCAAGGGTGTGGCGGTGGATGCCGGCGGGCACTACTATGTGGTCGACGCGCTGTTCGACCTGGTTCAGATTTTTGACCAGAGCGGCCAGTTGCTGCTGGCCTTTGGCGAGCGCGGCGCACAGCCAGGCCAGATGACGCTGCCCAGGGGCATTTTCATATCGGCTGAAGACAGGGTCTATGTGGCCGATGCCTTCAATCAGCGCGTGCAGGTGTTTCTGGGTGCCCTGGCGACGCAAAAGGAGCACAGCAAATGAACAACCGAGTTGACTGGGGCCGCCTGCGGGCCGGCTTGCTGGTCCTGCTGTTGGCAGGGGTGGCCGGCTTGTACCCGGTGCAGGTGATGAGCGGCATCGAAAATACCAAGCATAACCTCACGCCGCAAGGTCCCGGCACCTTCAAGGTTCCGGATACCGAGCCCACTGGCGCCTGCGTGTTTTGCCACACGCCGCACAACGCCAGCCCGGCCGGAGCGCTGTGGAACCGGCCCTTGTCCGGCGAAACCTACACGCTGTACACCAGTACCACACTCAAGGCCACGCTGGACCAGCCCACCGGCAGCTCGCGCCTGTGCCTGTCGTGCCACGATGGCACACTGGCCATGGGGACCTTGCTGCGCCCGCCCGGCTACACGCAACTGACGCTGGGCAAGCTGACCGGCACCGGTGTGGTTGGCACTGATTTGAGCGACGACCACCCGATTTCATTCACCTACGACAGCCAGTTGGCAGTGGACCGCGGTGAACTGGTGGACCCGGCAGGGGCGCCCCAAACCCTGCACCTGGACAAAAGTGGCCAAGTCCAATGCAACAGTTGTCACGATGCGCATGTGGAGCGCGCCAAGTTCATGCGCATGGATCCGATCAAGGGGGCACTGTGCACCACTTGCCACCGGCCCACAGGCTGGCCCAGCCTGAGCACCAACCTCAACCAGGGCCACGCCAGCTCGACCAATACCTGGGACGGCACCGGCACCAACCCGTGGCCCAGCGGCGGTTACACCACGGTGCAGGACAACGCCTGCCTGAACTGCCACCGCAGCCATGCCGCGGGACACGGCAAGGGCTTGCTGGCGCAAAGTGGCGAGGCAGCGAATTGCACCGTGTGCCACAGCGGCACGGTGGCCAAAACCAGTTTCAATTTCATCTCCGAGTTTGCCAAGCAGTATCGCCACCCGATCGACATCGACCCCTGGACCCACGAGCCCAGGGAAGACGCGAGTTCGATGCCGCGCCATGTGTCTTGCGCCGACTGCCACAACCCCCATGCGGCCGATGCCAGCACTGCCACCGCGCCC
>JBBINL010000056.1:0-12073 GCA_037443905.1 Burkholderiales bacterium
AACTCGTGCATGACGAATTGCATGTCGCGCAGCGGGGGGGTGTAGATCGGCATGGTTTTCTCCTTGAGGAACAAACAGATGAAATAACTGATAAGTCGTTGCGGCAGGCTGATTTCTTTCGTCAGAGGGCACCCGGCGCCGCCCTGGGGGCGCCCGCGCATTGCTGCCATGATGGTTTGCCGTAACACAGCAGGATGTTTTCGAACCCCTTGTTGGCGCGCTCCACCGCGCCCGGATTCTTCAAAAATCGCGCTTCGTGGTGCAGCGCCAGGATCAGGCCGTGAATCTCGAACACCAGTTGCTGGGCGTCGGCGTCGGGCAGCAGATGTCCTTCGTCGCGTGCCTGCACGACCGCACGGTGAACGGCGTTGAGCCAGGTTTGCACTGAACTGGCCAGCGCGTCGCGCACCGGGCCGGGACGGTCATCGAACTCGACCGCGCCGCTGATGAAAATGCAGCCTGACTGAATTTCTATGGACACACGCTTCATCCAGTTGGCAAACAGCGCGCGCAGCCGCGGCAGGCCGCGCGGGGCGTTCATCGCCGGAAAAAAAACCTCATTGGAAAAACGCTGGTAGTACTCGCGAATCACCGAAATCTGCAACTCCTCACGTGAGCCAAAGTGGGCAAACACCCCTGACTTGCTCATGCGCGTGACTTCGGCCAGCGCGCCGATGCTCAAGCCCTCCAGCCCGATCTGCTCGGCCAGGCCGAGCGCGGCGTCGATGATGAGCTGCTTGGTGTGCTGGCCTTTTTGCAGTGCGCGCGCACTGTTCGAGCGCTTGCCGAAGCTGGCAGCCAAAGGTGTGCGTGTGGATGATGGCATGACCATGGTGTGAAATAGTACGATCGTTCTATTTTGCAACATTTGCGAAGCCAGTGCCAGGCAGGCATCGTTTCTAGGGGGCTTGTTCTAGGGGTTTTGCGGGTAAACCCCTAATCTGTTCGGGGCGTGCTACACCACCAGCGGGTCTTGCTGCATGGCTTCGATCTGCTCGTGCAGCATTCGCACCTGGCCCTGCCAGTAGTCGCTGGTGCCAAACCAGGGGAAGTAGATAGGAAAAGCGGGATCATCCCAGCGCCGCGCCAGCCAGGCGCTGTAGTGCAGCAGGCGCAGGGTGCGCAGCGGCTCGATCAGGCCGAGCTCGCGCCGGTCAAAGGGGCGAAATTGCTCGTAGCCGTCCACCAGGGCGCCCAGTTGGCGGGTGCGCTGTTGCCGGTCGCCGCTCAGCAGCATCCATAGGTCTTGTACCGCCGGCCCCATGCGGGCGTCGTCGAGGTCGACAAAATGCGGCCCGGGCAAGGCGCTGGCTGGCACGTCCAGCGGCGTCCACAAAATATTGCCGGGGTGGCAATCGCCGTGCAGTCGAATCCGCTGGATTGCGTGGTCTGGCGCGCAGTCCACATCGGCGGGTTTTGCCGGAACATTGGGCACGCCCGCGCCAGCCAGGCTGGCATGACTGGCAATCAGGTCAAGCGCCTGTTGCGAGGCCCGGGCCCAGCTCGATTGCACATCGAGTGGCACCTGGTCGTGTGCCAGCAGCCATTCGCGCGAGGCGATGCCAAAACTGTCCAGGTCGAGCGCCGGCCGGTGGACAAAAGGCCGGGTGGCGCCCACGCCATGGATGCGCGCCAGAAAGCGGCCGATCCATTCCAGCACGTCGGGGTCGTCGAGTTCGGGCATGCGCCAGCCACGCCACGGGCTCACGCTGAAGGCAAAGCCGCCAAAGTGGTTGAGCGTGCTGCCGTTCAGGGTGAGCGGAGCGACCACGGGGATTTCGGCGTCGATGAGCTGCTGCGAGAAAGCGTGTTCCTCAAGGATCTGATCGTCAAGCCAGCGCTGCGGGCGGTAAAACTTGGCAACCATCACAGCACCGTCTTCGAGGTGCAACTGGTAGACCCGGTTTTCGTAGGAACTCAGGGCCATTTGCCGACCGTCGCCGAACAGCCCGACGCTGGCCAGCGCATCCATCACCACATCGGGAGTCAGCGACTGGTAGGGGTGCGCTGACGTGGTGCCTGGTTCAGGCATTGCTGTTGGCCCGAACCTCTTCGATGCTGGTGATGCCCGCCAGGACTTTGCCGATGCCGTCCTGGCGCAGGGTGCGGAACTTGCCGGTTTTGAAGGCTTCGATCTGGATCAGTTCCGAGCGTGCGCCGGTTTGAATCAAGCGCCGGATGCCCGGGGTCACGCTCATTAATTCATGCAAGCCGACGCGACCCGCAAGGCCTGTTCCCTTGCATTCGGGGCAGCCCGGGGCATGGTAATGATTGAGCCAGCCCTGGGGGCCAAACTGCTGCATCCATTGTGCCAATAGGTCATCCGGGGCCGGACGCAGGTAGTCCGGGAAAGCCGCCAGGTAATCTTGCAGGAGTTCATTGACGTAGTCATCGCTGGCCTGCTCTACGGTGCGGCAAGAGGTGCACAACCTGCGTGCCAGGCGCTGGCCCAGCACCGCCAGCAACGAATCGGCAAAATTGAACGGATCCATGCCCATGTCGACCAGCCGGGTGATGGTTTCAGCCGCGCTGTTGGTGTGCAAGGTCGACAGGAACAGGTGTCCGGTGAGCGACGCCTCGATGGCGATGTGGGCTGTCTCGGCATCGCGGATTTCACCCACCATGATGATGTCGGGGTCGGCACGCAGGAAGGAGCGCAGTGCCTTGGCAAAGGTCCAGTCGATTTTTGGATTGATTTGCACCTGGCGCAGATCGGGCTGGGTGATTTCGATCGGGTCTTCGGCGGTCCAGATCTTGCGCTCGGGCGTGTTGAGATAGCCCAGTATCGAGTGCAGCGTGGTGGTCTTGCCGGAACCCGTGGGCCCCACGCACAGCACCATGCCGTAAGGCCGGACGATGGCCTCGCGCAGTTGCGTGTAGTTGCTCTCGGTCAGCCCCAGCTTGTCCAGGGCAATCGGCTTGTTTGACGTCAGCAAGCGCATCACCACGTCTTCGAGGCCATTGGCGGTGGGGATGGTGGCCACGCGCAATTCCAGCCTGTGTTTTCCGGAAAACTTGTTGAAGTTGATTTTGCCGTCCTGCGGCTTGCGGTGCTCGGAAATGTCGAGGTCGGCCATGATCTTGAGGCGTGCCACCAGGGCCGAGCGGTAGGTGTGCGGCAACTCGAGGTAGGGAAACAGAAGGCCGTCCTTGCGAAACCGGATGCGCACTTTGGCGCGGCGCGGCTGCGACTCGACATGGATGTCGGATACACCCCTGGTGTAGGCTTCGGCGATCATGGTGTTGATCAGTCGCACCAGGGTGTTGTCGGACTGCTCAATGGGTTTTTCGGTTTCTTCGGTGGCGGCGCCATTGGCAGAGCTTTGCTCCATCGACTCGAGCAATTCTGTGGAACTTGCCAGATCGGTCTCATGGTTTGCAAAACCGGGCAAATTCTCGCTCAGGACATGGCGGTGCAGACCGAATTTTTCGTAGGTCTCGCGTATCTTCAGCTTGATTTGCTGTTCATCGCCCAGGGCGGCGATGACCCGTCCCTGCACCAGGAATTCAAGTTCCTCGATCATTTTGCGCTGGGTCGGGTCCACCGCTGCGACCACGGTCAGACCGTCATGCGACAACAAGGGCATCACATTCAGGCGCCTGGCCGTGACCATCGGGATGTTTCTCAAGGCGCTGGCTTCGATGGGGAACAGCTTGACGTCCACCATCGGATAGCCCATTTTGCGCGCCAGCGCAATGTTGAGGTCACGCCGGGTCAGGAAACCCATGCGGATGAGCAGTTCACCCAGCGGCACGGAACGCTCGGTTTTTTGCCTTTCCAGGGCTTCCTGAAGCTGGGCTTCATTGATATATCCGAGCCGGATCAGGGCCTCGCCCACACGGATCATGGGCATCCTGGACTGCTTTTCGAGGGCCAGCAGCAACTGCTCGGGGTAGACGACCTCCGAGTCGAGCAGGTAGTCACCGATCTTGCGCTTGCGCATGCTTTGCTGCTCATCGGCAGCCAGATCGACCTGTTGCTGGGTGACCACCTTGTCTTCAACCAGCAATTTTCCGATATGGCCATTCACATCAAAGCTGGTGTAGGCTTCCCGCGGCACAAAAACCTGTTCAACCGATCCCTGATCGCCAATCGGCGGGAACAGAAAGACGCCATGGTCAGTCTCGACATAGCCGATCGTCAATCCGCTCAGCAGCTCTCCCTTGACCATTTTAAGATGGTATTCGGCCGTGGCGCGATAGCCCAGAATTTCGGCTAAATGATCGGAACTGATGTTGTTGTTGGGGTGAAGCTGCTCTTTCAGGGTCAGGCGCCGGAACTGGGAAAAAGCCAGGGAAACCGGCGCCTGGCTTTGCTCAACCTGAATGATGGCGATGCGCTTGGCGGGATTCAGGCTGATGACCTTGCAGCGACGCAGCACACCCGAGATGCTCTCGATTTCGCAATCCTGGGGTTTGCGCCAGGACTCGGCCGCGCTGAAGATCGCATAGGGTGGCGTCGGCCAGACAAATTTGGCCAGCAGTTCCGCCACATTGATGGCGAGATCGCTGGCCGGCGTGTTCTGGCCCTGGGCCGCTGGCTGGGCGACGTCTTTTGAAATCAAGGAATCTGCTGTGGGCTTCATCGACTTGGCATCATGTAGCTGGCAAAAGGCTTGGCAAACATCAACTCCCCCGGCTTTTGTTAATTGAAACAAGGGGTGTCATCATGCCTCAATTAGCGGCAAGCTGATGATTTTTTGGCAAAACTGCGGGATTTTTGTGGGTTATCTTGGCTTCAGGCTCTAAAAATGGTGGTTTTTTTGCGCTAAGGTGCTCGGGATTTGTGCTTTTGACTGTTCGAGGACCTGGAGAATTTGATGTATGACTACCTCATCGTCGGCGGTGGATCGGCCGGCTGCGTGCTGGCCGGCCGACTCTCGCAAGACCCGGATGTCAGGGTGGCCTTGCTGGAGGCGGGGCCCGTTGACCGCAGCGTGCTGATCCATTGTCCGGCTGGCCTGGCGGTGATGGCCAAATTTGGCCTGTCGGGCTGGGGGCTCAACACGGTGCCGCAGGCCGGCCTGAACGGCCGCAGGGGCTACCAGCCGCGCGGCAAGGTGCTGGGCGGCTCCAGCTCGCTGAATGCCATGATTTACACCCGCGGTTTTCCGGCAGACTATGACGCCTGGGCAGCGCAGGGCAACCCCGGCTGGTCCTACGCCGAAGTGCTGCCCTACTTCAAGAAAGCCGAGCACAACGAGCGTGGTGCCGATGACTTTCATGGCGTGGGCGGGCCGCTCAACGTGATGGATTTGCGCAGCCCCAACCGCTTTGGTGAACTCTTCGTGCAGGCGGGCGAGCAGGCCGGTTATCCGCGCAACGCCGATTTCAATGGCGCCGTTCAGGAAGGTGTCGGCCACTACCAGGTGACCCACAAAAACGGCGAACGCCACAGCGCGGCCAAGGCCTATGTGACGCCCAACCTGTCGCGGCCCAACCTCAAAGTTTTCACCGGCGCGCACACCACCCGCGTGCTGATGGACGGCAAGCGCGCCGTCGGCGTCGAGTATGTGCACGAGGGCCAGATACGGCGCCTCAAATGCCGCCGCGAGGTGCTGCTGTGCGCGGGTGCCATCCAGTCGCCGCAGCTATTGATGCTTTCGGGCATCGGCCCGCGCGAGCACCTGCTGGCGCACAAGATCGCGCCGGTGCACGACCTGCCGGGCGTGGGACAGCACCTGCACGACCACATCGATGTGGTGCAGGTGGTGGACGTGCCGCGCGCCAAAGAACTCTTTGGCGTCTCGCCGGGCGCCGCGGTGCGCATTCTCAAAGGTGTTTTTGACTGGCGCGCGCAGCGCAGCGGCATACTGACCACCAACTTTGCCGAGGCCGGCGGCTTCATCAAGAGTGATCCGGCAGAAGAGATGCCCGACCTGCAACTGCATTTTGTCATTGGCAAACTCATCAACCACGGCCGTACCGTCACGCTCGGCCATGGATTTTCCTGCCATGTGTGCCTGTTGCGTCCGTTGAGTCGTGGCAGCCTGCGACTGGCCAGCAAGGACCCGCTGGCGCTGCCGCTGGTGGACCCGGCTTTTTTGCAGCACAGCGACGACATGGCGCGCATGGTGCGCGGCTTCAAGCAGGTGCGCCGTATCCTGGGGCAACCGGCGCTGGCGCAATTTGGCGGTCGCGAACTGGCAGCCACCGCCAGTGCCCAGACCGATGCCGAAATCGAGCAGACGATCCGCAACCTGGCCGACACCATTTACCACCCGGTGGGTTCCTGCCGCATGGGCCCGGGCCCTATGGACGTGGTCGATGCCCAGCTGCGCGTGCATGGCCTGCAGGGGCTGCGCGTGGTCGACGCGTCGATCATGCCGAGCATCGTCAGCGGCAATACCAACGCACCAGTGATCATGATCGCCGAAAAAGCGGCCGACCTCATCAAACAAGCGCCGGCCAGCGCCTGAGGTCAGGGTGCTAGCATGTGGTCCTGGCCACCCCGACGACTCCATGACCTACCAAGCCTGCCCCGCGCGTTACGACGCCATGCCCTACCGCTTTTGTGGCAAAAGCGGCCTCAAGCTGCCCGCCATTTCGCTTGGCCTGTGGCACAACTTTGGTGATGCCACGCCGCTGGCCACGCAGCGGCAGATGCTGCGCACCGCGTTCGATGCCGGCATCACGCACTTCGACCTGGCCAACAACTACGGTCCGCCTTACGGCAGCGCCGAAACCAATTTTGGCGCGCACCTGAAACGCGACTTCAAGCCCTACCGCGACCAGCTCATCATCTCCAGCAAGGCCGGTTGGGACATGTGGCCCGGACCCTACGGGCAGGGCGGCGGCTCGCGCAAATACCTGTTGGCCAGCCTCGACCAGAGCCTGCAGCGCATGGGGCTGGACTATGTGGATATTTTTTACTCACACCGTTTCGATCCCGACACGCCGCTGGAAGAAACCTGTGGCGCGCTGGCCAGCGCGGTGCAGCAGGGCAAGGCACTGTATGTGGGCCTGAGCAGTTATTCGGCTGGCAAAACGCGAGAGGCCGCCGCTTTGCTGCGTGGCATGGGTGTGCGAGCGCTGATACACCAGCCGTCGTACAGCCTTTTGAACCGATGGATCGAGGCCGAGCTGCTCGAAGCGCTCGAGGACACCGGCATGGGCTGCATTGCGTTCAGCGCACTGGCGCAAGGCCTGCTGAGCGACAAATACCTCAACGGCATCCCTGCGGATGCCCGCATCAACCGCCCCGGTGGCAGCTCTTTCAAGCCCGATTTTCTGAGCGAGACCAACCTCAGACATGTGCGCGCCCTCAACGACATGGCGCAGGCGCGTGGCCAGAGCCTGGCGCAAATGGCCATCGCCTGGGTGCTGCGCGACACGCGTGTCACCAGCGCCTTGATCGGTGCCAGTTCGGCAGCCCAGATCACCGAGTTGGCCGGGGCGCTCAGGCAGTCGGATTTCAGCGAAGACGAACTCCAGGCGATTGACCAGCATGCGGTGGATGGCGGCATCAACCTGTGGCAGAAGCCATCGTCCGACCAGCGCCCTTGAAGCACGATCTGCACACGCGCGCCAACCTGCTGGCGCTGGCCGCGATTGCCATGTGGAGCAGCCTGGCCAGTCTCGGGGTGGCCTTGCGTCATGTGCCGCCGTTCCTGCTCACCGGCCTGTCGCTGATGGTCGGCGGGCTGATTGCGCTGCCTCTGTCGGGCTTCAAGCTGGCGGCGTGGCGGGTGCCATGGTCCACCCTGGCGCTCGGTGTCTATGGCCTGTTTGGCTACCATTTTCTGCTCTTTGTCGGCTTGCAAAATGCGCCGCCGGTGCAGGCCAATCTGGTCAATTACCTTTGGCCGCTGCTGATCGTGGTGCTGGCGCCGGTGCTGCTGCCGGGGCTGACCATGCGCTGGCAGCACATTCTGGCCGGGCTGATTGGTTTTACCGGTGCCGCCATCGTGATTCTGGCAAGTGCCGGGGGGCACGCTGATGCGGCAGCCCAAACACCGGACGGCTTGCAAGGTCAATGGTTATGGGGTTATCTGGCGGCAGCGGTCGCAGCCCTGATCTGGTCCACCTATTCGTTGTTGACGCGCCGGGTGGCGCATTTCGACACCGCTGCCATTGGCACTTTTGCCTGGATTTCGGGCCTGCTGGCCTTGCTGTGCCACTGGTTGATGGAGCCTGGCGTGGCCTTGGGCCTGCACGACTGGACGCTCATTGGCCTGATGGGCCTGGGACCGCTGGGCGGGTCGTTTTTTTTGTGGGACAAGGCGCTCAAGCTCGGTGACGCGCGCCACATCGGCCTGTTGAGTTACCTCACGCCGTTGTTGTCCACGTCGCTGCTGCTCTGGGTCAGCGGCCGCGACCTGACCTGGCCAGTGGCGGTGGCCGGTGTGATGATTGTGGGCGCGGCCTGGCTGGGCACGCGCGTCAGGTAAGGGTTGGCCCACAAATTGGGTTCAAGCGCCTTTTGACGGGCACAATGCGCTCATGATCGAACTCTCCCAAATCCAGCAAGCGGCCCGGCGCCTGCAAGGCCAACTGCTGCGCACACCCTGCGTGGCCTCGCGCACACTATCCAGCATCACCGGCGCGCAGGTGTTCCTCAAGTTTGAAAACCTGCAGTTCACCGCCTCTTTCAAGGAGCGCGGCGCCTGCAACAAGCTGGCCCAGCTCAGCCTTGAGGAGCGCGCCCGCGGCGTCATTGCCATGAGCGCGGGCAACCATGCGCAGGGTGTGGCTTACCACGCGCAGCGCCTGGGGATTCACGCCGTGATCGTCATGCCGCGCTTCACGCCGGGCGTCAAGATCGAGCGCACCCGTGGTTTTGGCGCCGACATCGTGCTGCACGGCGACACGCTTGATGAGGCGCGCGCCCATGCCTTGCTGCTGGCCGAACAGCAGCAGCTGGTCTTTGTCCACCCCTATGACGATCCCGACATCGTGGCGGGCCAGGGCACGGTGGCCCTGGAAATGCTTGACGACGTGCCTGATCTGGAGACGCTGGTGGTGGCGATTGGCGGTGGCGGACTGATCGCCGGCATGGCCACGGCGGCCAGGGCGATCCAGCCCGGCATCGAGATCATCGGGGTGCAAACCACGCGTTTCCCGGGCATGTTCAACGCCATCAAGGGAACCCACCTGCCGCAGGGCAACAGCAGCATTGCCGAAGGCATTGCGGTAGGCACGCCCGGCGTGTTGCCGCAGGCCATCATCCGCGACAAGGTCAACGACATTGTGCTGGTGGACGAGGGCGACATCGAGCAGGCCATCGTGATGCTGCTCGAGGTCGAGAAGACGCTGGTCGAGGGCGCAGGTGCCGCCGGCCTGGCCGCGCTGCTGAAATACCCCGAGCGCTTCCAGGGCAAAAAAGTGGGTCTGGTGCTGTGCGGCGGCAATATCGACCCGTTGCTGCTGGCGGCCATCATCGAGCGCGGCATGGTGCGCGCCGGGCGACTGGCGCGCCTGAAGGTGAGCGCGCGTGACGTGCCGGGCACGCTGGCGCTGATCACCGCCACGGTGGCCAATGCCGGGGCCAATATCAACGAGGTGCACCACCAGCGCGCCTTTACCACGCTGGCGGCACAAAACGTCGAGATCGAGCTGGTGATTCAAACCCGAGGTCCGCTGCACATCACCGAGGTGCTGCGGGCGCTGGCGCAGGCCGGGCTGCAGGCGCAACTGGTGCCCTGAGCGTGCGCTGCAAGCCATTCCGGAACATTGACGCTCTGCGTTTCAGGTCCTGAGTCGGCTCTTTTGACAATTGGCAAGTTGCAGTCGCACGGACTGGGTAAACTGGCGTCCAATCCAAGGAGTTCCCCATGAAGATTCTTCTCGCTGTTGACGGCAGCCCGTACACCAAGAAAATGCTGGCCTACCTGGCTGCCCATGAATTGTTTTCGCCCAAAAACGATTACATCGCCTTGACTGTCCAGGTGATGCTGCCATCCCAGGCGCGCGCCGCTCTGGGCAAGGAGCTGGTCGCCAAATATTACGAGGACGAAGGTGAAAAAATCCTCACGCCGGTGAGCAAGTTTTTGGAGCGCCGTGGTGTCAAGGTCAAGGGCATCGCCAAAATCGGCAATGCCGGTGAACTGATTGCCAAAATGGCCGATGAGGGCAAATTCGACCTGGTGGTCATGGGTTCACATGGTCATGGCGCCCTGGTCAATCTGGTGGTCGGTTCGGTGGCCACCAAGGTGCTGGCCAATTGCCGGGTGCCCGTGCTGATCGTTCGCTGACGTCTCTGACAGCCGACATGGCAAAAGGCATGATTCTGGCCGCCGGGCAGGGTACCCGCGTGCGCCCCTTGACGCGCGATTTACCCAAGCCCATGGTGCCCATTCTGGGCAAGCCGGTGATGGAATACCTGATCGAGCATCTGGCGCGCCACAATATCACCGAGATCATGGTCAATGTGGCCTGGCATCATCAGAAAATCGAAGAATATTTTGGCGACGGCAGGCGCTGGGGCGTGCAGATTGGCTACGCTTACGAAGGCATCCGAGATCACGGCGAGATCTTGCCGCGGCCTCTGGGGTCGGCCGGTGGCATGCGCCGGATCCAGGATTTCAGCGGTTTTTTTGACGAGACCACGCTGGTGTTGTGTGGCGATGCCCTGATCGACCTCGACATCACGGCCGCCCTGGCCGAGCACCACGCCCAACAAGCGATGGCCAGTGTGGTCGCCATGGCTGTGCCATTGGCTGATGTGCAAAGTTACGGCATTGTGGTGGCGGCGGCGGACGGTCGCATCCAGTCTTTCCAGGAAAAACCCAGGCCCGCCGACGCCAGGTCGACGCTGGCGAGCACCGGCATCTATATATTCGAGCCGGCAGTGCTCGACTTTATTCCGCCGGGGACGATGTACGACATTGGCTCACAGCTGTTTCCTGATCTCGTGGCCCATGACCTGCCGTTTTATGTGCAGAACCGGCCTTTCAACTGGCTCGATATCGGGCGGGTGGGCGATTACTGGTCGGTGCTGCAGCGGGTCCTGCGCGGCGAGGTGGCCGAGATGAAGATGCCAGGCAGGCAAGTCAAGCCCGGCATCTGGATGGGGCTCAACACCTCTGTGGCCTGGGATGACGTGACCATCGAAGGCCCGGTATATATCGGCTCGAGTGTTCGCATCGATCCCGGAGTCACCATCATCGGGCCGGCCTGGATCGGCCACGGCTGCCATTTGCGCAGCGGTTGCAAGGTGGTGCGCAGCATCCTGTTTGAATACACCCGCATTGCCGCCGACATGCGCATCACGGAAATGATCGTGTCGCCCGACTACTGCGTCGACCGGCACGGCGACACGCTGTACCACGACGACGATGCCACCCAGTTGCGCTGGGGCGATGCCCGGGCCTAGGAGGCTGGGCGGCAGAGCGTTCTGCGCAGGTAAAAGGAGGAGCCCGCAGGGCGGGGGGCACGCAGCAGAACGCTATGCCGCCCAGCCTTCTGTTGGTTGAAGCCAGCGCAACCAGGCCCAGACCACGCCCAGCGTCAACAGCGTCACTGGCACGCCCACGCGGGCGTGCAAGCGCCAGTCGATGGCAATGCCATTTTTTTGCGCCAGGTCAGCCATAATCAGATTGGCAATCGAGCCCACCAGCAACAGGTTGCCGGCCAGCGTGCTCACCAGCGCCAGCATGACCCCCGCCTGCAAGCCCTGCAAATGTGGCAGCAGCAGCATCACGGCGGGCACGTTGGAGACCAGGTTGGACAAGGCGACACCAGCCACCAGCAATGGCCCGGGGTCGCTCAGGTGCATGCCCTGGGCCGCCAGCCAGGCCACCGCCTGGGCTGCCAGACCGGTGGATTCGAACGCGTGGTTGACCACAAACAGACCGATGAACAGCACCAGCAGCGGCCAGTCGATCAGGCCCATGACGCGCGATGAGCTCAGGCGTCGGCTCAGCAGCAACACACCCGCGCCCACCAGCGCCGCAACTTCGCGCGGCCAGTCGGTGAATAAAAACACCAGCATCAGCGCGCTGGCCACGCCCAGCCCCTTGGCGGTTTGCCAGGCGTCGAAAGGTGGCGCCTGCAGCGGTCCATAACCCTCGGGCAGGTTCTCGGGCTGCGCTGGCGGCAGATCGTGCGGGGTGCCGGTTGAAGCTGTGACGCC
>JBBINL010000056.1:12173-14445 GCA_037443905.1 Burkholderiales bacterium
GCCTGGCGCAGGCCGTGCTCCCGGCCCCCACACCAGCCAGGCCCACAGCACCCCCAGGCTCAGCACCACCGGCGGCAGGGCCTGGCGCACATAAGCGCCAAAAGGCAGTTGCAGCACCGAGCCGATCAGCATGTTTTGCGGGTTGCCGATCAACGTGGCGGCCGAGCCGATGTTGGCGGCGCAGGCCAGCCCCAGCAAAAATGGCACCGGGTTCAGGCGTCGCTGCAGGCACAGTTGCGCCACCACCGGGGTCATGGCCAGGCAGATGATGTCGTTGGAAAACACCGCCGACAAGGCACCGGCGACAAAAATGAGGGCGCCCAGCAGCGCGTTGCGCCCCAGCGGCAGGGCGGCCAGCTGGCGCGTGACGGCGGTATAGAACCCGCCCAGGCGCATTTGCGCCGACACCACCATGAACGAAAACAGCAGCAGCACGGTCGGCAAATCAATGGTGCTGGCCGCCTGCGTGGCGCTCATGGCCCCCAGGCCCATCACGCCGATGGCACCCAGCAGCGCGACCCCGGATCGGTCGAGCTTGAGGCGCGGCAGGCCGCCCAGAATCATGCCGGCATATACCGTGACAAATATCACCACGATGCCCCAGTCGAGCAGACCGTGTTCAGGTTTCATTGGGTGTGCGTGAAGGTCCGTAGAATGGTTGCCAACTCAACTTTATACGAGTTTGTTATCTGGGTTGGAGATGATGCCGCCAGCGCGCAAACAGGTGCGACGCACCGTCTCATGGATCATTCCGGTTCAAGCTCCTGATGTGCGCAACATGACTTCGAAACACCTGCAACGTGGCGCCCTGGACGGCGGCGTGATTGCCATGCTGATCGGTGCCCTGGCGCTGGGCGCCTTGCTCATCTACTCTGCCAGCTCGGGTTACGAGTTGCCGTTCTGGCCCGCCATGGCGGTGGTTGCGGTGAACCTGGTGGCGGCGGGCCGCGTGGTCTGGACCGTGATTCAGGCCAAAAAGAAACGTTAACCTGAGCCGCAGGCCGATAGCCCTGGTAGCCTGGATGACGCAATCCGCAAGCCGTTGAAAGCCGGCTTGCGGGCGACCGTCAGGAAGCCTGCGGCGCAGGCTGGTGCGCCAGGTGCAACGCAGCCTGAAACGCCTGCGTGACACGCGCGGGCTGCGGCGAGGTTCGCACGATGCTGAAAAAGCTGCAGTGGTAGCTGAACCGCTGCGGCTGCACGGCGCGCATGCGGCCCTGGCGCACAAAGCTTGCGGCGTAATGGTCGGGCAAGAATCCCAAAAAACAGCCCGACAGAATCAGCGTCGCAATCGATTCCTGGTCGTAGCCGGTGGCGGCACGGCTCAGTTTCACCTGCTGGGTCAACTCCATATTGGGCGAGTGGTAGCCCAGGCCGGCAAACGCATGGCTGCGCAGGGCATCCCAGGTCTGCGGCTGCTTTGCCGTGACCGTCGCAAACAAGGGATGGGCCGCGCTGCAATACAGAAACATGGTTTCAGAAAAAAGCTCGTCATAGGTCAAAACGGCCGAGCTGCGATGACCGGGAATGATGCCAACCTGAAACTGGCCGTCGAGCACGCCGCGCTCGATCGCGTTGAGCGGTGCCACATGCAGGTGCAGGCGCACCTCTGGCGCCTGGGCTGCAAACAGCTGGATGGCATCGCCAATGTGAGCGCCCGGGTTGCTGGCGGTTTTGTCGAAGACAGCAATGTGCAACTCACCGCCCATGCGCTGGTGGATTTCATCGACGCGGCTGCGAAACGCGTCGACGCCGGCGAGCAGGCGCAGCGTCTCGGCATAGATTTGTTCGCCTTCGGGTGTCAGGGCAAAACCACCACGACCACGGCGGCACAGCGTCAGGTTCAGCCGCGTTTCCAGATCCTTGACGTGGCGGCTCACCGTGGAAGTGCCGACGTTGAGCTCGAGCTCGGCCGCCGCCATGCCGCCGCAGTCCACCACGGTCTTGAAGACGCGCAGCAGGCGAATGTCCATGTCGCTGAGCTGACCCAGGGCGGCGCGGGTTTTTACTTGCATTAATTGGCAACCAAGTTGTGATGGTTAAACATTCATAAGAGTAACAGATACGCCACAATGCGCTCCTTTTCTGTCATTGCGAAAACCATGCAGCAAGCCATGAATCAAACAACATGGATTGCCACGCTGCGCTCGCCATGACGCGGACCACCATCGTGCAACAGGAAACCCCATGAACATGCCCGACACCCAAGCCCTGACCCGCCCACGCACCGACGCCGCCTGGCTCGACGCGCACTGGATGCCGTTCACCGGCA
>JBBINL010000057.1:0-14187 GCA_037443905.1 Burkholderiales bacterium
CGCACAGCGCGTGCAGAGCTCAAGTTGCTTGGTACAGCGATACCACGCAGGCGCCGCCCAGCCCCAGGTTGTGTTGCAGCGCGATGCGCGCACCGGCCACCTGGCGCGCGCCCGCGTTGCCGCGCAATTGCTGCGTCAGCTCATGGCACTGCGCCAGCCCGGTGGCGCCCAGGGGGTGCCCCTTGGACAGCAGGCCACCCGAAGGATTGGTCACCACCTGGCCGCCGTAGCTGTTGTCGCCGTCGGCGATGAATTTGGCCGCGCCGCCTTCGGGGCACAGCCCCAGCGCCTCGTAGCTGATGAGCTCGTTTTGCGCAAAGCAGTCGTGCAGTTCCACCACATCCAGGTCTTTCGGGCCGATACCTGCCTGTTCGTAGACCTGCTGCGCCGCCGCTTGCGCCATGTCGTAGCCTACCAGCCGCATCATGTCGCCAGATTCGAATGTGCTGGGGGTATCGGTCGTCATGGCCTGCGCCAGCAGCGTCACGTCGCGGCGCAAGCCATGGCGTTTGGCAAAGTCAGCCGACACCAGCACGGCCGCAGCCGCACCACAGGTGGGTGGGCAGGCCATCAGGCGCGTGAGCACGCCCGGCCATAGCGCCGGGGAATCGAGCACGTCCTGCATGCTCACCTCTTGGCGAAACAGCGCCATCGGGTTGCCAGCCGCGTGGCGGCTGGCCTTGGCGCGGATGCTGGCAAAGCTCTCCAGCCCGATGCCGTAGCGGCGCATGTACTGCTGCCCGGCACCGCCAAAATAGCGCAGCGCCAGCGGCACGTCAGGCATGCCCACCAGCGCGTCGGTGACCGCATCGAAGGGGTCGAAAGGGCTCGGCCGGTCCTTGAACACGCTGCCCAAGGCGCCTGGTGCCATCTGCTCGAAACCCAATGCCAGCACGCAGCCGGCACCGGCGGCGATGGCCTGGCGCGCCAGGAACAGCGCGCTGGAGCCGGTGGCGCAGTTGTTGTTGACGTTGACGATCGGCACGCCGCTCATGCCGACGTGGTATAGGGCCTTCTGGCCGCAGGTGGAGTCGCCGTAGACATAACCGACAAAAGCCTGTTGCACCTGCGTGTAGTCCAGGCCCGCGTCAACCAGCGCCAGGTGGGCGGCTGCAGCGCCCATCAGGTCATACGGTTCACTGGCACCCGGTTTCACAAACGGGATCATGCCGACACCGGCGATACAGGTTGTGGCGGTCATGCTTGTTGCAGTTTGGGCGTTGAAAAACGCACCAAGGCTCTCATGGCATCAACAACAGCACATCCAGCCCCGGTGGCACAAAACGACCCCGATGCGCCTTCACTCGACGTTGACCACCACGTACTGGTTGCCGGATGGCTGGTAATAGACGCCGCCACATTGCTGCAATGTCGTGCCTGCCACGACGACCGCCGTGCAGGGGGTCGGCAGTGTGGCCACGAAAACGGTGGTCGCAACTATGCGTCGTGCCGCCACGGCGCCGACATTGCCTACAGCGCCAGGCTGGTTGATGCCAGGGTCGCGCACACCCACTCCGGGAGCCCCGACACCGGCCCTGGGTACAACGACGTTACCGGCCGCACCAGGCTGATTGATGCCGGGGTCCACGACGCCCGCACCGGGTGCTCCGACGCCGGCTGTTCCGCCTCTTGCGCCGGGCTGGTTGATGCCAGGGTCGCGCGCGTGCAGCGGACCAGACAGGGCGGCAAGCGCCGCACCAACAATCAGGACATACTTCAAAGGGTTGTTTGTCTTGCTCATGTTCTTGACTCCACAAATGGTTGGGCACTACTCGGTGTCGCAGCCTGAAAAATGTGCACAGGATACCGGCTGGACGCGCCCGGGCCAACCCCGGGATGGCTGATGTTAACGCGCAATTCGCCAGGCCTGCCTGTGCCAAGCCACCCTGTCGGTGCCGCGCAACTGCTGCAATGAAGGCGATGAACGCGCCGATGCCTGCGCAGTCATCCGGGTGCGCACTCCCCGTGACGGCGCTGATAAAAGTAAAATGCCGGCGTGCTTAAACAACGAACACTCAAAACCCTGACGCGCGCCGTGGGTGTGGGCCTGCACAGCGGTCAGCGGGTCGAAATCACCCTGCGTCCGGCGCAGCCTGACACCGGCATCGTGTTCCGACGCGTCGATCTGCCCGAGCCGGTGGACATTGTGGTGTCGGCGCTGGCCGTCACCGACACGCGCATGGCCTCCACCATTTCCAAGGGCAACGCCAAGGTGCTGACCGTGGAACATCTGATGTCGGCCTGCGCCGGCCTGGGGGTGGACAACCTGTACGTGGACATCAATGCCGAAGAGGTGCCGATTCTGGACGGTTCGGCGTCATCGTTCGTGTTTCTGCTGCAAAGCGCCGGTATCGAGCTGCAAAACGCGCCCAGACGTTTCATCCGTCTGCTGGCTCCGGTGGAGGTGCGCGAGGGCGACGGCGACAACCTCAAGTGGGCGCGGCTTGAGCCTTACCATGGCTACCGGCTGAGTTTCGAGATCGATTTCAGCCATCCGGCGGTGGACGCCACCGGTCAGCGCGTGCTGTTCGACATGAGCACCGGCTCGTATTCCAGGGACATTGCCCGCGCCCGCACCTTCGGCTTCACACGAGACGTCGAGAAGATGCGCGCCAACGGCCTGGCGCTGGGTGGCGGGCTCGACAATGCCATCGTGATGGATGACTACAAGGTGCTCAACGCCGGCGGGCTGCGCTACGACGACGAGTTTGTCAAACACAAGATTCTCGATGCCATGGGCGACCTGTATTTGCTGGGCAAGCCGCTGCTGGCGAGTTACAGCGCGTTCAGGTCGGGCCATGCGCTCAACAACCTGCTGCTGCGCGAATTGCTCAAGCACTCCGAGGCTTGGGACGTGGTGACTTTCGAGAACGAAAAACTGGCGCCGGACGGTTTTGCCCAACTGGCGCGCGCCTGGTAACCAGCCAGGGCTCTGTATGCTGTTATTGCGCTGGCTGCTGTTGCTGATGTTGTTGGCGGCGCTGGTGTCGTTTGCCTTTTATGCGGGCACCGGCGACCCGCGCTTCAAGCGTTATGGCTGGCTGGTGCTGAAGTGGGCGCTGCTGTCGGCGTTCGGCTTTTTTGCCGTGCTGATTCTGGAGCGGGTGGTTTGAGGTCTGGCCATGATGGCGAGGAGCCAAGCGACGCGGCAGTGACAATGCCAATTGGTGATCTTCAACCGGGATGGTCCATGAGGCGGTGCTTCGCAATTGATAACATGAAGCCTATGAACAAGAAATCATCTTCGCTTTTGCGCCACCTGCAGCGCGGTTTTACCCTGATTGAACTGATGGTGGTGCTGCTCATCATTGGCGTGCTAGCGGCCTTGATAGTGCCCAACGTGCTGGACCGCGCCGACGATGCGCGCGTCACGGCGGCCAAAACCGACGTGGCCAACCTGATGCAGGCTCTCAAGCTCTACCGGCTCGACAACCAGCGTTATCCGAGCGCCGAGCAGGGCTTGCAGGCGCTGCTGGTCAAGCCGACCACCGCACCGATACCGGCCAACTGGAAAAACTACCTCGACAAGCTGCCGCAAGACCCCTGGGGCCAGCCCTATATCTACCTGAACCCCGGTATCAGGGGTGAGGTCGACGTGATGTCGTATGGCGCCGATGGCCAGTCCGGCGGTGAAGGCCGCGATGCGGATATTGGCAGCTGGCAACCCTGACTGGCCTCGCCGTCGCCATCAGCCCGCGTCCGGCTTTACCTTGCTGGAATTGCTGGTGGTGCTGGCGATTGTGGCCATGGCCTCGGTGGGTATCGGTTTTGCCATGCGCGACGGCACCCTGATCCGTCTTGAGCGTGAAGCGCAGCGCTTGTCAGCCTTGCTCGAGGCGGCGCGCTCGCGCTCGCAGGTCAACGGCTTGCCAGTGCGCTGGCGCGTGACCGCAGAGGGTTACCGGTTTGAAGGTTTGCCACCGTCCGGGCGTCCGCAGGACGATTTGCCGCAAGCCTGGCTGGACCCTGACACCTCGGCCAGCGTGGATACCCCCGGACTTGCGGGCGCCGCGCGGCAAGCCATCGTGTCCGACCAGCCTGAGGCACTGTTGCTGGGCCCCGATCCCATCATCGAGCCGCAGGCCATATGGCTGACCTCGCGCAGCGAGCCGGCCAAACGCGTGCGTCTGGCCACCGATGGCGTGCGCCCGTTTGCGCTGCAGGCTGCGCCGCCATGAAGCTCGGGGCGCGCGGCTTCACGCTGGTCGAGGTGCTGGTGGCGCTGGGCATTGTGGCCATTGCGCTGATGGCGGGGCTGCAAGCCACCTCAGCGCTGACCCGGCACGCCCAGCGCCAGTCGGACATGGTGCTGGCGCAGTTGTGCGCTGAAAACGAGCTGGTCAGAATCCGTCTGCTCAAACAGATGCCCGATGTGGGCGACAGCACGGTGGACTGCGAGCAGGCCGGGCGCAACCTGACGGTGGCGCTGGCAGTGCGGCCCACGCCCAACCCCAACTTCAGGCGCATCGATGCCCGTGTGCTCGACGGCGAAGCGCCCATCTGGCGCCTGACCACCATCGTGGGGCGCTACTGATGCGGCGCATGCGTGCTTGCCAGGGTTTCACACTGATCGAACTGCTGGTGGCGATCAGCCTGATGGCCTTGATGACGGTGCTGGCCTGGCGCGGGCTGGACACAGTCAGCCGCGCGCAAATCGGCCTGCAGCAGCAAGCCGACGACGTGCTGGCGCTGCAGGCCACACTGGCGCAATGGGGCGCCGACCTGGACGCCATGGCCGAGCAGCCCGGCACGCCCAGCCTGGACTGGGACGGCCGGGCGTTGCGCATTCTCAGGCGCTCCAGCGCCGAACCGGGCGCGGGCTTGCGGGTGGTGGCCTGGACGCGGCGCAGTGTGGATGGCCAGGGCCAGTGGCTGCGCTGGCAGTCGCCGCCACTGCTGACGCGCCGTGCGCTGGAACTGGCATGGCAAAAGGCGCAGGTCTGGGCGCAGACGCCCGGGGCCGACGATCTGGCGCGCCAGGTGCGCACGGTGGCGCTGGATCAGTGGCAGATTTTTTATTACCGCGGCAACAGCTGGAGCAATCCGCTGTCGAGTGCTGGCGCGGCAGAAGCTGCTCCACCGGCCGGCGCGGACGGCGCCCCGGGCCCGGCTGACACGCTTGCCGCTGTGCCCGATGGCGTGCGCCTGGAGCTGACGCTCGCAAGCGGTCAGGCGATCCATGGCACGCTGACGCGCGACTGGGTGCGCGGTGCGATCGGGGGTGGCAAATGAGGCCACAGCGCGGCGCCGCCATCCTGACCGCCATGCTCACCGTGGTGCTGGTGGCCACGCTGGCGTCGGCCATGCTGTGGCAGCAATGGCGCGGCGTCGAGGTGGAGCAGGCCCAGCGAACCCGCGTTCAGTCGGCCTGGATCCTGACCGGGGCGCTGGACTGGGCGCGGCTGATTTTGCGCGAAGATGCGCGCCAGGGCGGCCCCGACCACCTGGGCGAGCCCTGGGCGGTGGCGCTCGCGCCGGCGCGGCTGACCACCTTTTTGGCCGCACAAAAGGGGGTGGCGTTGGTGGGCGACGACGATGCTGGCGTGCAAGACGCATTTCTGGCGGGATACATGCAGGACCTGCAGGCGCGCCTGAATGTGACCAACCTGATCGACAACGGCCAGCTGCACCAGCCCACCGTGGCAGCCTGGGAGCGCCTGTTTGAACAATTGAACCTGCCAGAAGCCGAACTGACCCTGTTCACGCAGCAGCTCCTGCTGGCCTATGCCCCGGCGTCCAGCGCGCAGGCTGCGCCAGAGGCACCGTTGCGCCCGCAGGCTGTGTCTGACCTGGTCTGGCTGGGGCTGTCACCGGCCACCCTGCAGGCCCTGAGCCCTTACGTGACGCTGTTGCCGGCGCGCACCCCGGTCAACCTCAACACGGCTGCACCCGAGGTGCTGATGGCCTGCATCGACAACATGGACCTGGCGCAGGCGCGCGCACTGGCCAGCGCGCGCGATGCGCGCCACTTCAGCACACTGGCCGATGCCGAGAAACAGATCGGGGTCTCGGGCATCAGGCTCAATGCCGGCCTGCACACCGTGGCAACGCGGTTTTTCAGCGTCACCGGGCAACTCAGGGTGGGCCAGACCACCTTGCAGGAAACCTCCATCCTGCAACGCGATGGCATGGTGGTGAAAGTCTTGAGCCGCACGCGCGAGGTGGTTCAGCCAGGCCAGCCCCTTCTACAATGATCTGCCCTTGCACATGACCACCCTGATCATTACCCTGCCCACTGCCGGCGCCGACGCTGCCGCGCTGTACGACTACGTGCTCAGCGCAGATGGCAGCACGCCCGACAGCAGTGCCAGCGTGACGCTGGCACTGTTGCCCTTGCCCGGCAGGCGCCAGACCGAGGTGGTGGTCGTGCTGCCGATGCAGGCCTTGTCATGGCATCAGCTGATGCTGCCCAAGGGCAGCCTGTCGCGTGGCCTGATGGCTGAGCGCGGCACCAGCCGCCTGCGCGCCATTCTGGACGGCTTGCTCGAAGAACAACTGCTCGATGAGCCGGCGCTGCTGCATGTGGCGCTGCAGCCGCAGCCGGTTGCCGATGCCCCGGTGCAGGTGGTGGCCTGCGACAAGGCCTGGCTCGGCGCGCATTTGCAGGCACTGGCCCAGGCCGGATTTGCATGCAGCCGCATCGTGCCCGAATTCACCCCCGAGGCGCTGGCCCAGTCTGTTTATGTGGTGGGTGACGAGCAACATCCGATGCTGGTGGGCGCCAATCTGGTGGCGTGCCCCCTGTCAACCGGCAGCATGGCCTGGCTGGGCGAGCCCGCTGATCAGGACGAACTGCCCGAGGTGGTGGCCGAGCCTGCCGTTGCCGCGCTGGCAGAGAACCTGTTCAAGCGCGCGGTGAGGTTGCAGCAGCGGCCACAGCGGCTGCTGCAGTCGGCGCAGACGCCCTGGGACCTGGCCCAGTTTGAGCTGCGCCATGCCAGCCGGAATCGGGCCCGGGCCAAAGTGGTGCAGTGGGCGCGTCACCTGCTGCTTGCCCCGCAATGGCGTCCTGCCCGTGTGGCGCTGGTGGCCTTGCTGCTGGTCAACCTGGTGGGCTTGAACGCCTGGGCCCTGCGCGAGCAGGCGGCTTTGCAGGCCAAACGCCAGGCGGTGCGCGCGGTGCTGACCGACACCTTTCCCAAAATACCGGTGGTGGTGGATGCGCCCCTGCAAATGGCGCGCGAAGTGGCCGCCCTGCAACGCGCCAGCGGCGCTGCCTCGGGCGCTGACATGGAAGCCATTCTGGCTTCATTGAGCGAGGTGCTGCCCGCCACGCAAACACTCACCACGCTTGATTACGGGGCGCAGGAATTGCGTGCCAAGGCGCCAGCCGCCTCCGAGGCAGAGCAGGCCCGCGTGGCGCTGGCGCTCAGGCAGCAGGGTCTGTCAGCTCAATGGGATGGCGTGCAGTGGGTCGTCAAAGCGGGAGCCATGCCATGAGCCTGCTGATGTCATGGCAAGCTCGCTGGCGCAGCATCTCGCAGCGGGAGCAGCGTCTGGTCTGGCTGGCCGGCGGGTTGACCGGGCTGGCCCTGCTTTGGTGGCTGGCGCTGGCGCCGGCCCTGAAAGTGCTCAAGGCCGCGCCGCAGCAGCACCAGATGCTCGACGCCCAGCTCCAGCACATGCAGCGCCTGCAGGCCCAGGTCAGGTCTTTGCAGTCTCGGCCGGTGCTCTCGAATGAGGCGGCACGGCTGGCGCTGCAGGCCGCCTTGAAGCCATTGGGCAGCGCCGCGCAGATGAGCTTCCAGCCCGATCGCGCCAGCGTCACGTTCAAGGCGGTGAGCGGCGCAGCGTTGGCGCAGTGGCTCGCCACGGTCCGGCAAAACGCCCACACCGTGCCGCTTGAGGCGCACCTGCTGCGCAACCCGGCAGGTGCCTGGGACGGCACGATGGTGCTTGACCTGGGGGCGCGGCCATGAGGCGTCAGCAAACAACCACGCCCTGGCGCTGGGCGCTGGCCGGCGCGTTGCTCGGCATGGCCTTGAGCACGCTGGTTTTTGCCCCGGCAAGCTGGCTGGCAACGCTGGTGCGGCAGGCCAGCAGCGGCCAGTTGCTGTTGCAGGAGACGCGTGGCACGGTCTGGACGGGCTCGGCCCGCGTCACGCTGACCGGCGGCGCCGGCAGCCAGGAGGCGGCCACCTTGCCCGGTCGGCTGGCCTGGGCTCTGGCGCCCACTCTGAAGGGTGCCCACTTGCTGGTGCATGCCGACTGCTGCATGCAGCAAGCCTGGTCGATGCGTCTGCAGCCGCGCTGGAAGGGTATCGAGCTGCTGGTGTCGGATGCGCAGTCGCAGTGGCCAGCCGGGTTGTTGACCGGCCTGGGCACCCCCTGGAACACCGTCCAGGCGCAGGGCGACCTGAACCTGAGTACCCGGGGCCTGGCGCTGACCTGGGCTGCGGGGCGGCTGCTGCTGGCGGGCTCGGCACAATTCGACGCCATGAATCTGTCTACGCACCTGTCCACGTTGCGCCCCTTGGGCAGCTACCGTTTCAGCGTGCAGGGTGGCACGCCGGTCAGGCTGGCGTTGACGACGCTGCAAGGCAGTTTGCAAATTTCTGGCAACGGCGAATGGGTCGGTGGCCAATTGCGTTTTAATGGCGAGGCCAGCGCCCAGGCCGGGCACCAGGCAGCCCTGTCCAATCTGTTGAACCTGATCGGGCGGCGCAATGGCGAGCGTTCCATCATCAAAGTGGGTTGACCCAGCATGAGCATATTGAAATCCTCCAGAACCCAACGCACTGCCAATGCCGTTGCGGCAGGCACAATTTTGAGCTTGCTCATGGCGCTGTTGCCGCAGCCTGGGATGACGCAAAGTGCACCCAGGCCGGGTGAACCGGTGACGCTGAACTTCAACAACGCCGAGATCGACGCGGTGGCGCGCACCTTTGCCAGCATCACCGGACGCAATGTGGTGGTGGACCCGCGCGTCAAGGGCACCTTGACCCTGGTGACCGACAAACCGGTCAGCCGCGCCGCTGCCATGGGCCAGTTTGTGGCGGCACTGCGCTTGCAGGGCTATACCCTGGTGGAAACGGAAGGTCTGTACAAGGTGGTGCCCGAGGCCGATGCCAAACTGCAAAGTGCCAGCGTCTCGGTGCAGGACGGCGAAGAAGCCCGCCTGCCGGCAGGCAACCAGATTGCCACGCAGATTTTCAACCTCAATTTCGAGTCGGCCAACAACCTGGTGCCGGTGCTGCGCCCGTTGATCAGCCCCAACAACACCATCAACGCCAACCCCGGCAGCAACTCGCTGGTGATCACCGACTACGCCGACAACCTGCGCCGCCTGGGGCGCATCATTGCCGCCATGGATGTGGCCAATGCCACCGATGTCGAGGTGATTGCCCTGCAGCACGCCATTGCCTCCGATTTGGCGCCGCTGGTCATGCAATTGCTGGGCTCCAGCACTGCAGGTGCCCCGGCGGGCCAGGCTGGTTCCGGTTTCAAAACCACGTTGATCGCCGAGCCGCGTTCCAACAGCCTGATCGTGCGCGCCGCCAACGGCGCGCAACTGGCGCTGGTGCGCTCGCTGGTGGCGCGGCTCGATCAACCCGATCCCGCCAGCAGCAACGGTGCGGCGGGCAACATTCATGTGGTTTACCTGAAAAATGCCGATGCCACCAAAATAGCGGCCACCCTGCGCGCCGCAGTCAGTGGCGGCCCTGCTCCTGCGGCCGTACCGGCAGGAGCGCCCGGCAGGCCTGCTGCCGCTGTTGCTGCCGGTGCGCAGGCCACCACGGGTGGCCAGATCCAGGCCGATGTGGCCACCAACTCGCTCATCATCACCGCGCCTGAACCGCAATACCGCCAGTTGCGTGCCGTCATCGACAAACTCGACGGCCGCCGTGCCCAGGTGTTCGTCGAGAGCCTGATCGCCGAGGTCAGCAACGACCGGGCGGCAGAATTCGGCATCCAGTGGCAGGGCACCATCGGCACGATCGGTGACGCCATCGTTGGCGCGATGGGCACCAATTTTGGCGCTGGCGGCAGAAACATCATTGATCTGGCCACCGGTGCAGCCTCGGGCGAAATTCAGCCGGCGCGTGGCCTGAACATTGGCGCGGCGCGCAAGACCAACGGCGTTTACGTGCTGGGTTTTCTGGCCCGCTTCCTGGAGGAAAGCGGCAGCGGCAACGTGCTCTCGACGCCCAATCTGCTGACGCTTGACAACGAGGAGGCCAAGATCGTGATTGGCCAGAATGTGCCGTTTGTCACCGGCCAGTACACCAACACCGGCAGCAACAACGTCGGCACAGTCAACCCGTTTCAGACTGTCGAGCGCCAGGACGTCGGCCTGACGCTCAAGGTCAAGCCGCAAATCAGCGAAAACGGCACCGTCAAGCTGACTATCTACCAGGAAGTGTCGAGCGTACTGGCCGCGACGCTGAACGCCGCCAATGGCCCCACCACCAACAAGCGCACCATCGAGTCCAATGTGCTGGTGGAAGACGGGGCCATCGTGGTGCTGGGAGGCTTGTTGCAGGACGAATACTCGGGCAACGAGGAAAAAGTGCCCGGTCTGGGTGATGTGCCGCTGTTTGGCAGTTTGTTCAGGACCGAGGCGCGTAGCCGCAAGAAAACCAATCTGATGGTGTTTTTGCGGCCCGTGGTGGTGCGTGATGCGAAGGCCACCGACCAGCTCACGCTGGACCGTTACGACATCATGCGCGCCGGCCTGCAAAATGCCCAGCCCATCCCCAGGATGGTGTTGCCCATCAACGAGGCACCGCTGATGCCGCCGGCACCGGCCAGGTCGGTGGACGGCACGCCAACCCCCATGGTCGACCCCGGCCAGTAAGTCACCAGCATCGAGTCGGCACATGCGTTATCCGCTTCCTTATGCGTTTGCCCGCAGCCACCAGCTGTTGCTGGAGGAAGACGCTGGCGCCTTGACCCTGCTGGTGCATCCGCAGTCTGCGCCCGCAGCCGTCGGCGAGGTGCTGCGCAAATACCCGGACAGTGCGTTGCAAACGCAGACGTCTGCTGCGCTGATCCAGCGCATCAGCGCAGCCTACGCGCAGGGCGAGTCCAGCGCGGCGGCGGTGGTCAGCGAGGTGGAAAGCGACGCCGACCTGAGCCGCATGATGCAAGAACTGCCGGCCATCGAAGACCTGCTCGAGACCAGTGACGACGCGCCCATCATCCGCATGCTCAACGCGCTGCTGACCCAGGCCGCGCGCGACGGCGCCAGCGACATCCACATCGAACCCTACGAGCGCCACTCCAGCGTGCGCTTTCGCGTGGACGGCACGTTGCGCGAGGTGGTGCAGCCCAACCGCGCGCTGCACGCGGCGCTGATCAGTCGCCTGAAGATCATGGCCGAACTCGACATTGCCGAGCGCCGTCTGCCGCAGGACGGCCGGATCAGTCTGCGCATCGGCACGCGAGCGGTGGACGTGCGCGTGTCCACCCTTCCCAGCGCCCATGGCGAGCGCGCCGTGCTGCGCCTGCTTGACAAGTCCGAGGGCCGCCTGAGCCTGGAAGCGCTGGGCATGCAGGGCGAGGTGTTGCGCCGCTTTGAGCAGCTGGTGACACAGCCGCACGGCATTGTGCTGGTGACCGGACCCACCGGCTCGGGCAAAACCACCACGCTGTACGCCGCCCTGGGTCGGCTCGATGCGGCGCACAACAACATCATGACGGTGGAAGACCCGATCGAGTACGAGCTCGCAGGAGTCGGTCAAACCCAGGTCAACCCCAAGATCGAACTTGATTTTGCCAAGGCCTTGCGCGCCATCCTGCGGCAAGACCCCGACATCATCATGATCGGCGAAATCCGCGACTTCGAGACCGCGCAGATCGCCATCCAGGCCAGTCTGACCGGCCACCTGGTGCTGGCCACGCTACACACCAACGACGCCGCCAGCGCGGTGACCCGTCTGACCGACATGGGCATCGAGCCGTTCTTGCTGAGTAGTTCCTTGCTTGGCGTACTGGCCCAGCGCCTGGTGCGCAAGCTGTGCCCGCAGTGCCGGCAACCCGTCGAAAAATCGGGGTCAGACCCCATATCTCCAGGTTCCACCGTCATTGCGAGCCAGGCGCGGCAATCCATGCCTGGCGTTGAATACCAAGCCGTCGGCTGCGACCAATGCGGCCACACCGGCTACAGCGGGCGCAGCGGCGTCTTCGAGCTGCTGGTGACCGACGACGCCATCCGCGCCCGGATTCACGCCCACGCCAGCGAAGCCGACATCCGCGCCGCCGCCCAGGCCGCCGGCATGGTGCTGATGCGCGAAGACGGCGAGCGCCTGGTCGCGCAGGGCATCACTTCGCGCGAGGAACTTTTGCGGGTCACGCGCGATTAGGCTCAGAAATCCATAGGCCATGCCCGTTTATTCCTTTGAAGCCATCAGCGCCAGCGGCGACACCCGCAAGGGCGTGATCGAGGCCGATTCGGCCAAAGCGGCACGGGGCTTGTTGCGCGCCCAGGCGCTGGTGCCGCTCAAAGTGGAGCCGGTGAGCGCCCAGACAGACAGCGCTGACCAGACCCGCACAGCAAAGGCCTGGAGGCAACGCCGCGTTTTCAACGCCACCGCGCTGGCCATCTGGACGCGCCAGCTGGCCGGCCTGGTGTCAGCGGGTCTGCCGCTGGAACGGGCGCTGGCCAGCTTGTCTGACGAGGCCGAGAAACCGCCCGAGCGCGAGCTGGTCGCCACGCTGCGCGCCGAGGTCAATGGCGGAGCGCCCTTTGCCAAGGCGCTGGCGCAGCACCCGCTCGAGTTTTCGGATATCTATGTCGCGGTCATCGGCGCCGGCGAGCAAAGCGGCAACCTCGGCCTGGTGCTGGAGCGCCTGGCCGACGACCTCGAAGAGCAGCACGCCCTGAAAGCCAGGCTGATTGGCGCTGCGCTGTACCCCGCCATCGTGTCGCTGGTCGCGGTGGTGATCGTGCTGTTTCTGGTGACCTATGTGGTGCCGCAGGTGGCCAATGTGTTCGCCGGCAGCAAGCGCGCATTGCCTCTGCTCACAGTGATCATGATCAACGCCAGTGCCTTGCTGCGCAGCTACGGCTGGCTGCTGTTGCTGGCGCTGGTGGCTGGCGCGTTCGGCGCGCGGCTGGCGCTGACAAATCCCCAGGTGCATGAAAGCTTTGACGCCGCCTGGCTCAATCTGCCACTGCTGGGCAAAATGTCTCGCAGCTACAACTCGGCGCGCTTTGCCGGCACCCTGGCCATGCTCGCATCCGCTGGCGTGCCCATTTTGAAAGCCTTGCAGGCAGCCGCGCAAACCCTGTCCAACCGGGCCATGCGCAGCGACGCGCTCGACGCCCTGGTGCTGGTGCGCGAAGGCGCGCCGCTGGCTAGTGCACTGGCGCAAAAAAAACGATTTCCGGGGCTGCTGGCCATGTTTGCGCGCCTGGGCGAGCAAACCGGCACACTGCCGCTGATGCTGCAGCGTGCCGCCCAACAGCTCGGCACCGAGGTGCAGCGCCGCGCCATGCAACTCGCCACCCTGCTGGAGCCACTGCTGATCGTGGCCATGGGTGGGGTGGTGATGCTGATCGTGCTGGCGGTGCTGCTGCCGATCATCCAGTTGAACCAGCTGGTGAGGTAGCTTCGGCAAAGCGCGTGGCCTCTGGTCTATTCGGCACGAATCGCCGCTGCCCTGTCCAGCGCCCTTTGCGCAAACTCGGCGCGTAGCGCCCTGAGCTTTTCGCGCGGGTCTTCCCTGACCGTGTTCTGATCCAGCCCCATCTCGGCGATGAAACGGCTGGGCTGGGCGGCAACCATCTCGCGGCCTTTTTTGCGCTTGCGTGTCCAGCTCACCGCCAAGCTGCGCTTGGCCCGGGTGATGCCCACATACATCAGGCGGCGCTCTTCCTGCAGGTGGGTGGTCAGGGTTGGGCTGACCGCCTCTTGTGCCAGGGCGCGCTGGGCGTGCAGGGCGCTTGTGGCGCTGCCGGCGGGCGCTTCGTCGGGGTTGTCGCGCAGCCTGAACGGCAGCATGCCCTCAGTGACCCCCACCAGCATCACATGCTGCCATTCCAGACCCTTGGCGGCGTGCAGCGTCGACAGCGTGACCACGTTCTGGTCGGTCTCGCGCTCGTTGATGGTCGACAGCAGCGACACGGTTTGCGCCACCTCGATCAGTGATTTGACCTCACCCGTCGCGCTGACACCGGTGGCATCGTCAATCTGGCCGCCACAGCGGCCGCTCATCCAGTCGACGAAGTCGATCACATTGCTC
>JBBINL010000058.1:0-14142 GCA_037443905.1 Burkholderiales bacterium
CAAAGTTCAGGCAGATGCTCTTGGCGTGACCAATGTGTAGGTAGCCATTGGGTTCGGGGGGAAAGCGTGTGCGGATCTTGGCTGGATCAGTCTGTCCCTGTGCGTGGTGCGCAGCGTCGCCTGGACTACCGCCCCAGCGGCGGCTGGCGTAAGCGCCTTTTTCCAGGTCGGCTTCGATGATCTGGCGCAAAAAATTGCTGGGTTTGACGCCATCTGCGGCTGCTGCACCGGGAACAAGCTTGTTGTTTGTGTTTGCGGGTTGACTCATGCGCCTGATTTTAGGCGCACGATGTTCCCATAAACTGCATTCTGGCGGAGCAGGGGGGATTCGAACCCCCGGTGGGTTTTACCCCACGCACGCTTTCCAGGCGTGTGACTTAAACCACTCATCCACCGCTCCAGAACTGCGCATTCTACCTGTCTGAGCCGTTGATTCTCTCAACAAGAGGTAACCGCCAACAAAAAAGGGAAGCAAACCTGGGCTTGCTTCCCTTTGGGCTTCCCGCGTCGGCCGACACCTAAAGGCGTCAGCGCGGGGTCGATGTCGGCTTAGCGGATCACAGCCAGCGTGGTCAACTGGCCACCGCGAACGGTCTTCAGGGTCAAAGCACCATTTTTGATGTCGCCGCGTTCATCGAATGAGACCGGGCCGGAAACGCCTTTGTAATCGGCGGTTGTCGCCAGCATGGGCAGGTATTTGGCAGGATCAGCCGAGTCAGCCTTGACCATGGCGGCCACCATGACGTTCACTGCGTCATAGACGTAGGGTGCATAGAGTTTGACGTCGGTGTTGAACTTGGCCTGGTACTTGACCTTGAACTCATCCATGCCAACCTTGGCTTCGCCATCGACGCCACCGGCCTCAGCGCAGTAGACCTGGTCGTCAGCAATGGCGTCGCCACCGAGCTTGACAAGTTCTGTGGTGCAGATCCCGTCGCCACCCATGAATTTGGGTTTCATGGCCAGGCCCTTCATTTGCTTCATCATGGGGCCAGCCACGGCATCCATACCGCCGAAGAACACCACGTCGGGTTTCTTGGCCTTGATGCTGGTCAGGATCGCAGTGAAGTCGGTCGCCTTGTCGGTGGTGAACTCTTTGGCGACCACCTTGCCGCCAGAGGCTTCAACGGCCTTGGCGAACTCTTCGGCAACGCCCTGGCCGTAAGCGGTACGGTCGTCGATGACGGCAATGGCTTTGCCCTTGAGGGTGTCCACTGCATATTTGCCCAGTGTGCCGCCCAATTGGGTGTCGTCAGCCACCATACGGAAGGTGGTCTTGAAACCTTGGCGGGTGTACTTGGGGTTGGTCGCCGATGGGGAAATCTGGGGAATGCCGGCATCGCTGTAAATTTTGGATGCGGGGATGGTGGTGCCGGAGTTCAGGTGACCGACGACGCCGGCCACTTTGGCATCCACCAGTTTTTGCGCCACAGCGGTGCCTTGCTTGGGATCAGCGGCATCGTCTTCAGCCAGCAACTCAAAAGTGACCTTTTGACCACCCAGCATGATGCCTTTGGCATTGAGCTCGTCAATGGCCATGCGGGCGCCGTTTTCATTGTCTTTACCCAGGTGGGCAATGGCGCCGCTGGTAGGACCAACGTGGCCGATTTTCACCACATTGCCTGCAGGGGCAGGTGCGGCGGCGGGCGCCGGAGCAGCAGCGGGTGCGGCTGCCGGGGCGGCTTCTTCTTTTTTGCCACAAGCCACCAGCAGGGTTGCGGCAGCGATCAGGGTCAAGGTACTTTGAATGCGCATAAAAACTCCAGGTTAAAGTTGGATTGTAGAAATAAATTCCAGCCGTGCACGATAGCTTATTTTCAAGGCCTCTGCCATAGGGATGTTACTCATTTGGTGCATATATTTCGGGGATTTGCCGTCATGGCGACTGATTTGAGTTGGTTTGGTGCATCACGGCATGATTGGCGCGTTTGACGTGACAGCATTGAAACCCATTGGCAGCTCAGAAAAAAATCTGTAGCAATTGTTGTGCCAAGCTTGTCAATCAGGGGTTCAAGGGTCTGTTTTGGCCTGCAAGCTGTGGCTGCTCAATTGGCACCCCAAAGCGGCGTATTGTTTCCAGCGACTGCGTGCCTGGCGTTTGTCATCAGCGTCTTCGCTGACGATCTCGATCACGCGCACGAACTGCTCTAATCCAGCGGGCACCCCGGCGCCCAGATTCAGCAAGATGGCTTGTGTGGCGCTGGCCGGCAGCCTTGGTGTCAGCACGATAGGGCTGTGTTCAAGCACCTGGGCGGGCGCGTCGTGAAAGCAGTGGGGCACGAAGTCGGTGCTGGCAAAGGTCCAGAGTTGCTGGTCGAGTTCTTCCAGTGTCTGGGCATCTGCCGTCACCAGCACCCGCGATGTGCTGGCCGCTGCCTTGCGCAAAAGGCGGCAAGCGTAATGCAAGCGGTCGGGCACCCGGGTATGGAATTCAACGTCGGTCACTGGCTTCAGACGGCGCTGATTTCAAAAGACAGCACATAGTGCAGCAGCAAGCCCACCGGACGGCCCGTGGCGCCTTTGGCGGTGCCGCTTTTCCAGCCGGTGCCGGCAATGTCGAGGTGCCCCCATGGGTATTTGCTGGCAAATCGTTGTAAGAATTTGGCGGCGGTGATGGCGCCGCCGGGGCGTCCCGCCACGTTGGCGACGTCGGCAAAGCTGGTTTTCAGGCCCTCTGCATAATCGTCATCGAGTGGCATCGGCCAGCACAGGTCTTGTGACGACTCGCTTGCCTTTGCCAGCGCTGCCGACATGGTTTCATCGCCCGAAAAAAAGCCGCTGCGCACGCCGCCCAGCGCAATCACGCAGGCGCCGGTGAGTGTGGCGATATCGAGCACGGCCAGCGGCTTGAAGCGTTCGGCGTAGGTCAGGGCGTCGCACAGCACCAGTCGACCCTCGGCGTCGGTGTTGAGGATTTCGATGGTCTGGCCGCTCATGCTGGTCACCACATCGCCCGGCTTCACGGCGCGGCTGCTGGGCAGGTTTTCGCAGGAAGGAATCAAGCCGACGACGTTGATGGCGGGTTGCAGTTCGGCCAGCGCCTTGAAGACACCCAGCACGCTGGCAGCGCCGCACATGTCGTATTTCATTTCATCCATTTCGGCGGCGGGCTTGATGGAGATGCCGCCGCTGTCAAAGGTGATGCCTTTGCCCACCAGGACCACTGGCGGCTGGGTTTTGGGGGCGCCTCTGTAATGCAATTCAATGAACTTCGGCGCTTCGGCTGAGCCCTGTGCGACCGCCAGAAAGGCGCCCATGCGCAATTTTTCGACATCCTTCCTGCCCAGCACCCGGCACTTGATGCGCGGCGATTTGGCCAGCGCCTGCGCTGCGCGCGCCAGATGGCCGGGGGTGGCGTGGTTGGCCGGGCGATTGGCCCACTCCTTGGCCAGTTCGATGCCGCGCACGGCAGCCACGGCCCGGGCGAATGGCAGCGCCAGAACGGCGCGTTCAGGCACACCGACCCTGACCTGGGTAATGCTGCGCGGCTCGGCTTTGCTCAGGGTGCTGGTATAGACGTAGCTGGCATCGGCCAGGGTGGTCAGCGCCACATGCAGCGTCTGGCTGTCGGGCGCCGCGGCAAAGCACAGGTTGATTTGCCTGGCTTTGGCCGGTTTGATCAGCGCCATGGCTGCCTGCACGCCCTTGCGGATGGTGCCGGCTTTGGCATCGCCCACCTGAACCAGCACCAGGCGTGCACAGGCCAGGCCGGCGGGGCGGTACAGGTCGAGCAGGCTGGCGGGCTTGGTGGCCAGATCGCCTGCTTTGAGCGCTTTGCTGACCAGGCCAGACAAGGGGTCTTTGCCGGGTTTGAAGGTGTCTGGCAGCAGCATCAGCAAAACATCACATTTTTCCTCGCTTGCCTTAGCCAAGTCCAATGTCAGCAGTTCAAAGTTCATAATTCAGCCTTTCATGATGACGCAATGTTATTCCAATCATCCTTACGCAAAGAGCTGTCCCGAAGCTTTGGCGCGACCCTGATCGTGCTGGTCACGGTGGTCATGACCACGACCCTGATCCGAACCCTGGGCCTGGCATCGCGCGGCAGTTTCAATCCCTCTGACGTGATGCTGGTGATGGGCTACATTGTGCTGGCCTACATGCCAACGCTGCTGACTTTGAGCTTGTTCATCGCCATCGTTTCAACCATCTCGCGGATGTACCGAGACAGCGAGATGGTCATCTGGTTGTCCAGCGGCCAGGGGCTGATTGCCGTGGTCAGACCCTTGTTGCGTTTTGCCTGGCCGGTGTTTGCGGTGGTGGCGGCTTTGGCACTGTTGATCCTGCCCTGGACCAATTTGCGCATCGAAGAGCTTAAAAACCAATACCAGCAGCGTGGTGACCTGGCGCGTGTCGAGCCCGGACAGTTTCAGGAATCAGCCGATGGCAAGCGGGTCTTTTTTATCGACAAGGACGTGTCGCAGGATCAAGCTGGTGCCAATGTCTTTGTCGTCACCACCGAAGCGGGCAAGGAAACCGTGACCTCGGCGCGCAGCGGTCGCATCGAAAACCTGCCGACCGGGCGCTTCCTGATGCTCGAAAAAGGCCAGCGCCTGGAGCGCGCCATGGGCTCGGCCGAAATCAAGATCAGCACCTTCGAGCAATACGGCATCCAGATCGGCCAGGAGGCCCTGGAGGCGATGAATTTCGTGCCTGTCAATACCCGCACCACCGCTTATCTGTTCAACAACCTTTCGCCCGTTCATTGGGCTGAATTGTCATGGCGGCTGGGCCTGGTGCTGATCTCGTTGAACTTTGTCATCATTGCGGTTTCGGTCTCCAGCGTGAACCCGCGCGTGGGTCGCAGCGCCAATCTGCTGTTTGCCTTGTTCACCTTTGTTTTTTATTACAACCTGCTCGGTCTGGGGCAAAACATGGTTGCCACCGGCAAACTCAGCTTTGCCCAGATGATGCTGGGCCTGCACGGCGGTGTTTTTGTGCTGGCCATGCTGGTGCTAGTCAAAAACCACCACAATCTGCAGTGGCGCGAAATGGTCGGTTGGTCGCTTCTGCGGCGCAAGGCTGCAGTTTCATGAAAACCATTCGCCGACTGATCTATGGCGAAGTGCTTGCGGCCGTGGCTTATGTCGCGCTGGGATTTTTGTCGCTATTTTTCTTCTTTGATCTGGTTGAAGAAATTCAGTCGGTGGGGCGTCACGCGGCCACCGGCTACAGGCTGGGGCACGCGTTCGCCTATGTGGCCCTGATCATCCCGAGTCATCTCTACGAACTGATGCCGATTGCGGTATTGATCGGCACGATATTCGTGATGGCACGGCTGGCCCAGAGTTCGGAGTTCACCATTTTGCGCACCAGTGGACTGGGACCGTGGCGAGCGCTGAGGTCGCTGTTGATCCTGGGGCTCGGTTTTGTCATGCTGACATTTGCGATCGGAGATTACCTGTCGCCGGTGGCAGATCGTGGCGCCCAGTTGCTCAAGGCACGCTACACGGGTCGCATCACGGTGGGACAGACAGGTGCCTGGCTCAAGGAAAAGCAGGACGGCGCCCAGTATGCCGTCAACGTTGGTCAACTGGCATCCGATGGCGTATTGCACGACATCCGGATTTTTGAGTTCGACCCGCGCGGGTATTTGCAATCGGTCATGGAAGCCAGTTCTGCCATGGTGTTGAAAGATGATGCCTGGCAGTTGCAGCAGGTCAGACGCACCGGGTTTCCGGTTGCGGGTGCCGCAACGGCCCGGATTAATCATCTTCAGTGGGACACCTTGCGCTGGCCCAACCACCTCAGCGCAGAAATGGTGGCAGCATCCCTGCTCAAGCCGGATCGCATGCGCACAGTTGATTTGTTCCAGTACATCCAGCATTTGCAAAGCAACTCCCAGGATGCACAACGCTACGAAATCGAGTTCTGGCGCAAGGTTTTTTATCCCCTGAGCTGCCTGGTCATGGTGGTGCTGGCACTGCCATTTGCCTATTTGCACTTCCGTGCCGGCAGCATCACCGCATATGTGTTTGGCGGTGTCATGGCGGGCATCAGTTTCTTTTTGCTCAATAATGTCTTTGGCTACATTGGCACGCTGCAAAACTGGCAACCCTGGCTGGCCGCAGCGTTGCCGGGCCTGATTTACACCTTGTTTTCACTCTCGGCTTTCGGCTGGCTGGTGCTCAGGCGATGAGTCAAGCCGATGGACCGTTAAACGCTGTTTTTGAAAGACATCCCTGATGCAGGCAACGATTCTTTTTGGTCATGGCTCGCGTGACCCCGTCTGGCGCGTTCCGATCGACACGGTGGCGCAGCGCATGCTCATGATGGATCCGCAGTGCTGTGTGCGCTGTGCCTTTCTTGAAATCACGGCGCCAGATCTGGCCAGCACCACGGCAGAACTGGTGGCGCTCGGCGTTCAGCGCATCAGCATCGTGCCGATGTTTCTGGGCGTTGGTCGCCATGCCCGCGAAGACCTGCCGGTGATGGTCAGGGCGCTTGAGCGAGACTATCCTGGGGTCAGATTCATGTTGCAACCCTCGGTGGGCGAGGACGACCGTGTGATCGAATTGCTGGCACGGATCGCGCTGCCAGCAGCCACGGTTCAGAACCTTGCAACATCATGAATCTGCACCAGTTCCGGTTTGTCCAGGAAGCCGTCCGGCGCAACCTCAACCTGACCGAGGCCGCGAAGGCACTGCACACCTCCCAACCGGGGGTCTCCAAAGCCATCATCGAGCTTGAAGAAGAACTGGGCATTGATATTTTTGCGCGCCACGGCAAACGCCTCAAACGCATCACCGAGCCCGGCCAGAAAGTGCTCACGAGCATCGAGATCATCCTGCGCGAAGTCACCAACCTCAGGCGCATCGGTGATGAATTCAGTTCCGGGGACAGCGGCACCCTGTCGATCGCCACTACCCACACCCAGGCGCGCTATGTGCTGCCCGAACCGGTGGCCAAACTGCGGCTGGCCTATCCCAAGGTCAACGTCAGCCTGCACCAGGGCTCGCCTGACCAGGTCGCGCACATGCTGATCGATGAAGTGGCCGAGATCGGCATTGCCACCGAGTCGCTCGATGGCTATGACGACCTGGTGACTCTGCCGTGCTACGAATGGCAGCATGTGCTGGTGTTGCCCGCCGGCCATCCGCTGTGCGGCAAGCCGCACCTGACGCTGGAAGACATTGCCCACGAACCGCTCATCACCTACCACCCGTCCTACACCGGGCGCACCAAGATCGACCATGCCTTTGAGCTGCGCAAGCTTGAACCCCGCATTGCACTGGAAGCGATCGATTCTGACGTGATCAAGACCTACGTCAGGCTGGGTCTAGGGGTGGGCATTGCCGCCGAGATGTCGGTGCGCGATGTGGTGGCGGGTGATGCCAGCAATGAACTGGTGATTCGGCCGGCCGGCCAGCTCTTTGGCCAGAATATTGCGCGGGTTGCCTTCAAGCGCGGTGCGTATCTGCGCAATTTCGTCTATGAATTTGCCGAGTTGCTCAGCTCCCGGCTCGACCGAACCCTGGTTGCCCGCGCCATGACCGGGCATGTGAATGACTATGAGCTGTGAATCTTTGCGTGACAAACCCAGTTTCGCGCAGCAAATCCGCCCTGTTCCCAACAGATTCAACCCATGACCTCCATCACCCTCCACAGCAAGCTACCCAACGTTGGCACCACCATCTTTAGCGTCATGTCAGCGTTGGCGGTGGAAAAAAATGCAGTCAATCTGGGCCAGGGGTTTCCGGACTTCGACTGTGATCCAAGGCTGGTCGAGGCCGTGACCAAAGCCATGCAGCAGGGCAAGAACCAGTATCCGCCCATGCCTGGTGTGCCGGTGTTGCGTGAAGCCGTGGCGGCAAAAATTGCCATGCTCTATCAGCGCCAGTACAGCGCTGCCACAGAAATCACCATCACCGCCGGAGCTACGCAAGCCATCTTGACGATCATCCTGGCCGTTGTGCACCCTGGCGACGAAGTGGTCGTGCTGGAGCCCTGCTACGACAGCTATGTGCCCAACATCGAGCTTGCCGGTGGCGTGCCGGTGCGGGTGCCGCTGACGCCTGGCACATTCCGCCCCGACTTTGCAAAAATTGCCGCCGCCCTCACGCCCCGGACCCGCGCCATCATTGTCAACACACCTCACAACCCGAGCGGGACGGTCTGGAAAGCGGCTGAATTGCGCCAGCTTGAAACTCTGCTGGCACCCACCAACGTGCTGCTGATCTGTGACGAGGTCTACGAGCACATGGTGTTCGACGGCCAGCTGCACCAGAGTGCGGCCATGCTGGCGGGACTGGCCGAGCGCGCCTTCGTGGTCTCCAGCTTTGGCAAAACCTACCATGTCACGGGCTGGAAAGTGGGCTATGTGGCGGCCCCGGCAGCGCTCACGCAGGTGTTTCGCAAAGTGCACCAGTTCAATGTGTTCACCGTCAACACCCCGGTGCAGCATGGTCTGGCAGAGTACATGGCGTATCAGGACGCCTACCTCGAGCTGCCGGATTTCTACCAGCAAAAACGCGACTTTTTCCGCGCTGGCCTGAAGGACAGCAAGTTCAGGCTGCTGCCCTGCGAAGGCACCTATTTCCAGTGTGTGGATACATCCCGCATCAACGACCTGAACGAAGCCGACTTCTGCCAATGGCTCACTTCGGAGATCGGTGTGGCGGCCATTCCGCTATCGGCTTTTTACGGCGCCGGCTTCGACCAGCAGGTGGTGCGATTCTGCTTTGCCAAGAAAACGGCCACGCTGCAGCTGGCGCTGGACAAATTGCAGCGGCTATGAGTGGGGCCGGCGGCCCATGACGTCAGCCGCGCAGCGCCTCGAGGCTGCGGGCCAGGCCAGCCTCAAGCGGCCAGGGTTCGGCGCACCAGCGGGCGGCCAGCAGCTCGGCACAGAGCACTGACAAACTCAAACCCCGTGAGCCCATGCCAGCGCAGATCCACAATGCTGGATGCTCGCAAGTCTCCAGCGGACCCACCGCGGGCAGGCGGTCGGTGGTCGCGCAGCGGGTGTTTTTCCAGGCGTTGAGTGTGCCGCAGACAAACGCGGTTTGCAGCTGGCTTGCCAGACCAGGCAGCAAGGCTTGCAGGTGCTGCAGATTGCCAAGGTGGTTATCCTGGTCAGCCCGCTCGGGCTGGTTGTCGCTCTGGTATGACGAGCCCATGAACCAGGCCACACCGCCATCGACCGGCACTCTGGGCACCAGGGCACCCGAACCGTTGACCGGATACGGCGGAAAGCCTGACGGAACGGCTTCGGTGTGCATGGCCCAGCTCAACAAGCCACGCAAACCCTGCATTGCTGGCAGACGGGCCAGGCTCGACGCGCGCGCCGGCTCGTCCTGCTGCCATTGACTCAGCAACACAGCAGCGCCACAGGCGTTGGCCAGCACCACGCGTTCGGCGCGGCACAGCAGCTGAGCGCGTGAATCCAGCAATTCCCATGCGCCATCGCGCTGGCGCATTCGGGTCACTACGGCGTTGCCAGTGAAGGTGATGCCGGCTTGCCTGATCCAGGCGTTCACCAGACGGGCAGGCTTGAGCCAGGCGCCTTGGCGGTGCCACAGATCCAGGTTGGTGCTGATATGGCCAGCCCATGCGGCATCTTGTGTTGCCGCTGCGGCCAGCGCCGACCATTCCTGCGCCGCATCGGGCCAGTCGCGGGGCAGGGTGGGGCTGCCGTCAATGTGTCGCTCCAGAACGCCGCTGGGTGCCCAGTCCTGGCCAGCCACCAGCAGGCTGCGCGCCTGCTGCAGCATCAGGCGTACGCCGCTGCGCGACAGCCGCGACAGCACACAGTCGTCCGCCGATGCATGCGGCACGACCAGGCCGACCGGCAGACCGGAAGCGCCAGCCGCCGGTGCGTCGGCCTGATCCAGCACGGTCACCTTCCAGCCGCGCCGCGCCAGTGAGGCCGCCACGCTGGCCCCGGCCAAACCGGCACCAACCACGGCGCAGCTGGCCACGGGCAAAGCAGCGGCCAGCGCGTTGGTCCTGGAATTTTTGAGTTCCCAGTGCGGGTTGTAGCTGGCCGCAAGCTTTGCCGGGGACGCGTCTGGACTGGATGCTGCTGGCCTGGAGATTTCAAAGCCACACTGTTCCAGATGCTTGGCCCAGACCGGCAAGACCCGATGGTTCGGGGCGCTGGCGACCAGTCGGGTGCCGCGCCGGCAGCAGCGTGCCAGCGCCTTGACGATCCAGCGTGCACCGGCGTCAGCTTCTTGCACGCGCAAGTCAACCGCATCCGCCTTGAACTGCTGCTGGCGCAGCAGGCTCAGGGTGTCGCCCACGCACAGGGTCAGCACGACCCTGCCCTGCTCCAGCAAAAAACGGTGAAAACCCGGCAACAGGCCGAACCAGTGGCTGGCAAGTTCCTGCGCCAGGCGCGCCAGCGCCGGGTCCTGGCCAGCCGCGCTGGTCAGGGTCTGGCGGCTCACAGGATCTTGGCACAGCGCCGCGTAGTGCAGCATATGCGGCCGTTGCGCATCCTCGCGCCAGGCCTGCCAGGTTTGTAAAAATCCAGCGCCCTGCCCAAACCCGGTGTCAAGCTGGCGCCAGCAAGCCAGGCCCTGCCATGGGTTTGCGTGGAGGGTGTCTATGATCGGTTGCGCCTATTCTTTGGGCGGCACGTAACCCTGCGCAGCATCGGCCCCAGCGCCAAAAAAGTGATTTTCCATTTGGCGTGCCAGATACTGGCGGGCGCGCGCATCGGCCAGGTTCAGCCGATTTTCATTGACCAGCATGGTCTGGTGCTTGAGCCAGTCGGCCCAGGCCTGTTTGCTGACATTTTGCCAAATGCGCTTTCCCAGCTCACCCGGATAGGGGGGAAAGTCGAGCCCCTCGGCTTCGATGCCCAGTTTGATGCATTTCACGGTGCGCGCCATAACAGTCCTTCCCGGAGGGAGTCAAATCGTGCAACTGTAGCAAGGTTTTTCAAAAAAACCTGTCACTGCGTTAAAATCCTGCCCATGTCCAAAGCAGATACCAAAACCAAAATCGTGGCCGATGGCCTGCGTTACAAATCCAAGGTGTCAGGTTCGCCTTTCACCGCAGCCACATCCTTTGGCGCCGCAACCATGTCGTGCTTCCTTTGTGGCAAGCACCGCGCCCGCTCCCAGATGGTCTCCAAGAAGATTCTGGGCAAATCCCAGGCGGTGTGCTCACCTTCCTGCAAAGCGCTCGATGAAGCGAACAAATAGCCCATGCTGACCGCCCTCGTTGCGTCTTTGGACAACGCGCCTCGGCGCGTTTTTGTATTTTTGAGCATGGCATGTCTGGCCATGCTGGCTTTCGGCCTGTATTTGCAGCACAGCCATGGTGTGGAGCCTTGCCCGATGTGCATCGTGCAGCGATATGCGCTGCTTGCGGTTGCCATCGTGGCCGCATTCATCAGTGTGAGCGCACGCAAGCGCACCCACTTCTGGGGTGCGTTTGCACTGTTGCTGGCAGCGGGTTTTGGCGCTTTTGTGGCAGCGCGTCAAAGCTGGCTCCAGTGGTATCCTCCCGAGGTCGCCACCTGTGGCCGGGACTTTTACGGCATGATCGAAAATTTCCCGCTGCAACGCGCCATTCCCATGATTTTCAAGGGCAGTGGCGACTGTTCAGCGGTCGACTGGACGTTTCTGGGGGGCTCGCTGGCCAACTGGTCATTCGTGGTCTTTGTGCTGATCACTCTGCTTGCCAGCCTGACGCTCTGGCGCAAGCGTTAAAGAGATGGGTCAGAGCACGTCGCTGCGCGAGTGGTCTGACCCGCAAGGTTTCAGATGGGCAAGGCGTCGAACGATTCGTAGGTTTTGCGCAACCAGTTTTTCACGCGCTGGCGCTCCAGCATGCCAAGAGCATCGTCGTGCGAGTGGTGATGGATGGCGGCCCAGAAGCTGGCGTTGTGACGGTCAATCTTGCGCATGCTGGCTTCATGCAGTTGTGCCAGCGTGACAATTCTGGCGCCCATGGCCAGCGCTCTGGCCATGGCTGGCGAGGCTTCCAGTTGCGTAAAGTCCGTGCCGCGCCCCAAGTTCTTGACAATCAGGTAATTGGGCTCGTCGCCATAGGCATCAAGCAGCCGATCCAGCAAATCCACCGAATCCTTGCCGGCATCGGCCACATGCCAGAAATTCACGGCGATGCCCATGTCGGTCAGCAGGGGCAGCAGGTCGGAGTCCTTGACCCAGCGCGTCAAGGGGGCAGCCGTTTGCGCCGCCAGGTCGACTATCACACGCGGTGCTTCACCCTCGCTGGCGTTTTCGAACACACGCACCACCTGATCCAAGCCCTCGTAGCTGTCCACCAGCACCGGGGCGGCATAGTCTGCGTAAAAGCGGGCGAAGGAGGTGTGCGAGCGATCGGTGTCAAAACCCATGAAGGGCAGATGCTTGTCGATCAGGTACTGGGCCAGCACGCGCGCCACCACCGATTTGCCCACGCCGCCCTTTTCGCCGCCGATGAAATTGAGAGAGCTCATGTGTATTCCTGTTGAGTTGATTGATGTAGTGACGATATCGGGCTTGACAAAGCAAGACTCGTGCACAGTTTTTCTCAGTCGTTGCAAGCAAAGCGTGGCGCGCCATGGATTCAGCAGTCATGGATGTTTTCGCTGCGTGCAGCATGGCGACCTTTGAGCCTTGCCAGTTGCGGAAATTCTTCTTTGCCTCAGGGGATTTTTTTTACCAGCACCTGGCTTTTGCGGTCCCAGTTGTATTTGCGTTTGCGTGCTTCGGGCAGCCAGTCGGCGTCCACCTGGACAAAACCGCGCTTCAGGAACCAGTGCATGGTGCGCGTGGACAGCACAAAAATGCTTTCCAGCCCGGCCAGTTTGGCGCGCTGCTCGATGCGCTTCAACACACGCTCCCCGTCGCCCTGGCCCTGTACCTCGGGGGAAACGGTCAAGGCTGCCATTTCGCCGGTGCGGGATTCGGGGTAGGCATAGAGTGCGGCGCAGGCAAAGATCACCCCGTCGTGCTCGATCACGGTGTAGAGGCCCACATCACGCTCTATTTCGGTGCGGCTGCGCTTGACCAGGGTGCCGTCTTTCTCGAACGGTTCGATCAACTGCAAAATGCCGCCGACATCTTCGACCGTGGCCTCGCGCAGGCTCTCGAGCTTTTCATCGACCACCATGGTGCCAATACCGTCGTGCACATAGATTTCCAGCAGGATCGAGCCATCCACCGCAAACGGGATGATGTGGCTGCGCTCGACGCCGCCCTTGCAGGCCTTGACGCAGTGTTGCAGGTAAAACGCGGTGTCGCTGGGCTTGTTGGCATCGGGCAAGTCGGCCAGCAGCTTTTCTGCAGCCGCCAGCGGCAGTTCGGTGTCGATCGGGTTGTCTTCGCTCACCGGTTGGGTGATGTCAGTGGCGATGCCCGGTACTTCGGTCACAAAAATCAGTTTGTCGGCTTGCAGGGCGACCGCGACCGAGGTGGCAACCTCTTCCATCGTCAGATTGAACGCCTCGCCGGTGGGGGAAAAACCAAACGGCGACATCAGCACCAGCGCACCCATGTCGAGCGAGCGCAGTATTCCCGAGGTGTCGATTTTGCGCACCACGCCAGAATGCTGAAAGTCCATGCCTTCCACGATGCCAAACGGCCGTGCCGTCAGGAAGTTGCCTGAAATCACCCGCACCGTGGCCCCGGCCATCGGCGTGTTGGGCAGGCCCTGGCTGAACGCGGCCTCGATCTCGTAGCGCAGCTGGCCGGCGGCTTCCTGGGCACAATCCAGCGACACTTCGTCGGTGATGCGGATACCCTTGAAATAGCGCGACGTGTGGCCCTTGGCTTTGAGCTGCTCGTTCACCTGCGGCCGAAAGCCGTGCACCAGCACCACTTTCACGCCCATGCTCTGGATCAGCGCCAGATCTTGCGCCAGATTGGGCAGTTTGCCAGCCGCAATGGCCTCGCCACAGACGCCCACGACAAAAGTCTGGTGGCGGAACTTGTGGATGTAGGGGGCCACCGAGCGGAACCAGGGGACAAAGGTGAAGTTGAAAATGGAACTCATTGGACAGGCTGTAGGTGCAGACGTTATATTGGATTCAGGAGAAAAGGGCAGTGGTCGGTTAGGGCCCGATGTTCCTATTTTGCAGCATGTAGTCGGAAGTCACTGCGCGCTATGAGACTAAGGTGATCAAGTTTTCCCGACTTCGACAGTTAACAACGTAACGTGTTGATTCATATAGTGCCACACGAC
>JBBINL010000059.1:0-14120 GCA_037443905.1 Burkholderiales bacterium
TGGCGCTGTATGAGGCGCTCAAGGATGTGGCCAAGGTCGAGGTGGTGGCGCCCGAACACAACAACAGCGCCAAGTCCAACGCGCTCACCCTGCACACGCCGCTATATGTGCAGCGTGTGGCCAATGGCTTCAGGTATGTCAACGGCACACCGGCCGACTGCGTGCACATCGCCCTGACAGGGCTGCTGGACTACCGTCCGGACCTGGTGCTGGCCGGCATCAACAATGGTGCCAACATGGGCGACGACACCGTTTACTCGGGCACCGTGGGCGCAGCCATGGAAGGCTATCTGTTTGGCATCCCGGCCATCGCGTTTTCCCAAGTGGACAGGGATTGGCGTAACCTGGATGCGGCGGCCATCCGCGCGCGCGATCTGGTACTGCAAATGTGGCAGCAGAAGCTGATTGGCGGCAACCCCTGGCTGCTCAATGTCAACATTCCCAATTTGCCGTTGGCCGAACTGGGTCATGTCAAGCTGTGTCGGCTGGGTCGACGCCATTCTGCCGAAAAAGTCATCACCCAAAAAAACCCGCGCGGTGAGACCATGTACTGGATCGGGGCGGCGGGCCCGGCCAAAGATGAAGCCGAAGGCACCGATTTTCACGCGACCACGCAAGGTCACATCTCCATGACGCCGCTCAAGGTTGATCTGACCGACCATGACCATTTGAGTTACTGGGCGCAAACGGCAGCCAGACTCGCAGGCTTGACCTACTGATGACGCAGCGCGCTCCGACCAGCGTCAAGTTGCGGCCCACTTTCCCGGCCCGGCTCGACACGCCCAGCACTTCGGCCATGCCCGTGCGTCAGGCTGAGGCCGCAGGGCGTGGCCAGGTTGCGGCCCAACGCCAAGGCTATCCGGTGCATGGCGTCGGCCTCGATTCCAACGCGGTGCGCCAAAGCATGGTGACCAGGCTGGCGCGGCAAGGCGTGACCGATGCTGCGGTGTTGCAGGCCATGGGCAGCATTGAGCGGCACCGTTTTGTCGACACCGCCTTGGTCAACCAGGCCTATGAAGACACCAGTCTGCCGATCGGCCTGGGGCAAACCATCTCCAAGCCAGGCGTCGTCGCCAGAATGCTGGAACTGTTGCGCGATGGCCATTCCGGTCGACTCGGACGGGTACTGGAAATTGGCACGGGTTGCGGTTACCAGGCCGCGGTGCTCAGTGCGCTGTGCACTGAGGTCTATTCGATCGAGCGCCTGCGCGCGCTGCATGACAAGGCGCGTGACAACCTGCGCCATTTGCGCCTGTCCAATGTGCATCTGCTGTTTGGCGACGGCATGCCGGGCTATGCCAGGGGTGCGCCTTATGCCGGAATCATTGCCGCCGCTGGCGGTGAGGCCGTGCCGCAAGCCTGGATCGACCAGTTGGTCGTGGGTGGCAGGCTGGTGGCGCCGGTGTCTGTGGGTGCCCCGGGCGCAGGCAAACAGGTGTTGACGGTCATTGATAAATTGCCACAAGGGGTTCGCCAGGTCACGATGGAGGGCGTTTTATTTGTCCCTTTAAAATCAGGTATTGCATGATAGGGGTCGCTATGACAGGTTTGAAAAGATGGTTGGGTTTGTCGCTGGTTGCAACCTGTGCGTTGTTGACCCTGGTGGCATGCGGCAGCAAAACCGTCAACCGTGCGCCGGTTGAGGAGCGCATGTCCGCCAGCAGCCAGCCTGCTGGCACCGAGGCCGTTGTCATTCAGCCCCAGGGGTTCGAGAATGCGGGCAAGCCGGGCTACTACACGGTCAAACCGGGCGACACCCTGACACGTATTGCCCTGGAAAATGGCCAAAGCCCCCGCGACATTGCCCGCTGGAGTCAGGTTCAGGACATCAATCGCATTGAAGTGGGCCAGGTGTTGCGGGTGCAGCCACCTGTGGGCCAGGAGGTCGTGGTTCAAGCAGTGACCAAGCCGGTGGTGAGCGCCGGCAGCCTGACACAACCAGCCGCTTCGGCATCAGCCCCTGCTGCGGCCAGTGCACCGGTGGTGGTCAACAACAAGCCGACACCTGCCAATGACTCGGAAATCAACTGGATCTGGCCTGCCAATGGTGTGGTGCTGGCCGGTTTTGATGAGGTCAAGAACAAGGGGCTGGACATTGGCGGCACTGCTGGTGACCCTGTGGTGGCGGCCGCCGATGGCCGGGTCGTCTATGTGGGCGCTGGTTTGCGCGGTTATGGCAACCTGATCATTCTCAAGCATAACAATGTGTTTCTGACGGCTTATGCCCATAACCAGACGCTGCTGGTCAAGGAGGACCAGGCGGTGCTCAAGGGGCAAAAAATTGCCGCGATGGGCAATAGCGATGCCGATCGTGTGAAGTTGCACTTCGAGGTGCGCCGCCAGGGCAAGCCGGTGGATCCTGCCAAGTATTTGCCCGCCCGGTAAGGTAACGTCCATTTGTCCGGCAGTTCAGCGCCGGGCTTCCCCAAAGTTGAACTGCATGACTGAACCGACTGATCACGCGGCTGACAGGCCTGATGCGCCTGAGAACTGGCTGCATGTGGAATCCCTCGACCTGGAAGCGCACGGCGTTGCCCACAAGGCTGACGGCAAGGTTGTGTTCATTGAAGGCGCTCTGCCTTTGGAGTACGTCAGCGCCAACATCAACCGCACCAAGAACAACTGGGAGCGGGGCACGCTGACGGCCATCCATCGGGAATCTTCACAAAGGGTCATGCCGCAATGCCCGCACTTTGGCCTGCACAGCGGTGCCTGCGGTGGCTGCAAGATGCAGCATTTGCATGTGGCGGCGCAAGTGGCCGTCAAGCAAAGAGCACTCGAAGACAACCTGTGGCATCTGGGCAAGGTCAGGCCCGAGAGCATTTTCCGGCCGATCGAGGGTCCGGCCTGGGGCTACCGATACCGGGCCCGGCTGTCGGTGCGTTTTGTTCGCAAGAAAGACACGATGCTGGTTGGTTTTCATGAACGCAAAAGCCGTTATGTGGCCGACATGCAGGTGTGCCCGATCCTGCCGCCGCATGTGTCTGACATGCTGCTGCCTTTGCGGGCGTTGATTGCCTCGCTCGACGCGGTGGAAACCTGCCCGCAAATCGAACTGGCCTGTGGCGACAGCGTGACAGCCCTGGTGCTGCGCCACCTGGAGCCCTTGAGCGATACCGATCTGGCCAGTTTGCGCCAGTTTGCCCGCCAGCACCCGGGTGTGCAGTGGTGGTTGCAGGCCAAGGGACCGGAGACGGTGCGCCTGCTCGACGAAGGCGGTGAAGTGCTGAGCTACGCCTTGCCCGAATTCGGCATCACCATGCCGTTCAAGCCCACCGATTTCACCCAGGTCAATCCGCACATCAACCGGGTGCTGGTGTCGCGCGCCCTGCGTTTGCTGGCGATCCAGCCGGATGAGCGTGTGATCGACTGGTTTTGCGGTCTGGGCAACTTTACCTTGCCATTGGCGACCCAGGCGCACGAGGTGCTGGGCATCGAGGGTAGCGCGACGCTGGTGGAACGGTCACGCGAGAATTACCGCTCAAACAAGCATTTGGCCAATCCAGGCCGACCGTTGGCTGCAACTGAGTTTGTAGCCAGGGATTTGTTTGCAATGACCCCTGAAATGCTGATCAGGGATGGTCATGCCGACAAATGGCTGGTCGATCCGCCACGCGAGGGCGCCTTTGCCCTGGCGCGTGCGCTGGCTGCTCTGCATCAGCAAAAACTCGGCCTGTCGCAGGAACCCGTCACACCTGGGGCGCAAGGCTGGCAGCCACCCAGGCGCATTGTGTATGTGAGCTGCAACCCGTCAACGCTGGCAAGGGATGCCGGTTTGCTGGTGCATCAGGCTGGTTACCGCTGCAGCGGCGCAGGGGTGGTCAACATGTTTCCGCACACCGCCCATGTCGAGAGCATGGCGGTTTTTGATTTCAAGGGTTGATGTCTTGATCCGGGCAAAAAAAAGGCCCCCAGGGAGCCTTTTTTGCTGGCAGCAGAAACCGCTCAGTCGCGTTCGCCGCCAAAAATTCCCAGCAGCGCCAGCAAGCTCTGGAACACGTTGACGATGTCAAGGTACAAGGCCAGCGTGGCACTGATGTAGTTCGTTTCACCACCGTCCACAATGCGTTTCAGGTCATACAGCATGTAAGCGCTGAAAACGCCAATGGCAGCCACTGAAATCGCCATCATGCCGGCGGTAGAGCCGACAAACACATTGATGATGCCGCCGACGATGATCGCCAGGGCACCGACAAACAGCCATTTGCCCATGCCCGAGAGGTCGCGCTTGATGACGCTGGAGAGGCTGGCCATGACAAAAAAGACACCGGCGGTGCCGCCAAAAGCGGTCATGATCAGGTCAGGGCCATTTTTGAAGCCGAGCACCATGGCGATCAAGCGCGACAGCATGAGACCCATGAAGAAAGTGAAACCCAGCAACACCGGCACGCCAGCGGCAGAGTTCTTGGTTTTCTCGATGGCGAAGATAAAACCGAAGGCGCCGCCCAGGAACACCATCAGACCCAGGCCGCCGCTCAGCGATTGGGTGATACCCGTGGCAACTCCCAGCCAGGCGCCCAGCACGGTGGGAATCAGGCTCATGGCCAGCAGCCAATAGGTATTGCGCAGGACTTTGTTGCGCTCCTGCGCCAGGGCGCCAAAGCCATGGCTACGTTCAATGGAATGGACGTTATCAGTCATGTTCAAACTCCTTGCGTGGGTTACTGTAGATAAACGAAGTGCAATTTTAGGGGGTGGGCAATTTTTTCAGGAAATCTTCCCTGTGCCTGTTCCTACTTTTCGTGAGGATACTTCAACCCGCCATGCTGGCAAATCAGCGACCGGGCCGGGTTATGCTTCAGATAGTTTTATTGACAAAGGAAAACCTGCGCATGAAGACCAAACCGATGCTCGAATTGTCCGACCTCAAAATCATGGTTGCCGCTGCCGAAGCCGAAGCCCTTGCCAACAACTGGCCTGTGACGATTGCCGTGGTCGACGACGGTGGCCATCTGCTCTGGTTACAGCGCCTCGATGGGGCGGCGGCCATTTCTGCGCATATTGCGACCGCCAAGGCGCACACAGCGGCACTGGGGCGCCGTGACAGCAAGGTTTACGAGGATGTGATCAATGGCGGCAGAAGTGCATTTCTGAGTGTGCCGGCCGTCTCTGGCATGCTCGAAGGCGGCGTGCCGATCATGCGGGACGGGCATTGTCTTGGCGCCATCGGCGTCAGCGGTGTGAAATCAACCGAAGACGCGCAAATCGCCCGCGCGGGTATTGCCGCGCTTGGAACTCAATAAGCCATATGCTCGATGCGCAGTTCCTGCAATATGGTGGTGGCAATCTCTTCAATCGACTTGGTGGTGGTGGACAGCCACTTGATGCCTGAGCGACGCATCATGGCTTCGGCTTCCCTGACCTCGCGACTGCAGTTTTCGAGTGAGGCATATCTGGAGTGGGGCCGGCGCTCGTTGCGGATTTCGCTCAAGCGCTCGGGCTGAATCGTCAGGCCAAACAGTTTTTTCAGGTAGGGTTTTAGTGCCGGTGGCAAAGTCTGGCGCTCAAAATCTTCCGGAATCAGCGGATAGTTGGAGGCCTTGAGCCCGTATTGCATCGCCAGATACAGCGAGGTGGGGGTTTTGCCACTGCGACTGACCCCCACAAGAATCACGTCGGAGCTTTCCAGGTCGCGATGTGACTGACCGTCGTCATGGTCCAGCGAGAAGTTGATGGCATCGATGCGTGACTGGTACTGCTTGCTTTTGCTGGCATCGCTGAAGCGACCGATCCGGTGGTTGGACTTGATGCCGAGTTCCTGCTCAAGCGGGTGGACAAAGGTGTCGAACATGTCCATCAGCATGCCATGGCAGTTTTTTCTGATGACCTCCATGACCTCGTCATTGGCCAGCGTGGTAAAAACCAGTGGCTTTTTGCCCTCCAGTGCACCCGCCTGGTTGATCTGGCGCACGGCCTGGTGCGCTTTGTCGACGGTGTCGGTAAAAGGCAGGCGGACCCGCCGAAAGTCGATCTCGAACTGGTTCAGGATGGCGTGGCCAAAGGTTTCGGCGGTAATGCCGGTGCCATCAGAGACAAAAAATACGGTGCGATTGGGCATGATGTAAGGTGGTTTGGATCAATTTTCAAGCGAGTCAAAGCCTACAATCATTATCCGACCATATTCAGAGCGCCAAACGATTCGACAAGTCAAGCAACAAGCAGAAACGTTTGCCTCGCCATGAGGTGCAGTTTCTACTGCGCGTCATTCATGCCGGTTTTTTAACTTCTGGAGTATTTTCATGACCAATCGATTTGCCGCGACCGCCCTGGTCGTTCCCTTTGAAGATTTGCGAATGACCGATGTTGATTCGGTGGGGGGCAAGAATGCCAGTCTGGGCGAAATGATTTCCAATTTGCCAACCGGCGTCAAGGTGCCGACCGGTTTTGCCACCACGGCGCATGCTTTTCGCGAATTTTTGGCTTTTGATGACTTGGCCGGAAGAATCAATGCCCGTCTGAGTTCGCTCGACACCGACGATGTCAACGCGCTGGCGCTGGCGGGTGCTGAAATTCGTGCCATGGTCGAGGTGCAGCCTTTCCCCGCCGAGCTTGAAAAGGAAATCCGACAGGCCTTCAGCGCCCTTTCGGCTGGTAACGACAAGGCTTCCTTTGCCGTGCGCTCATCGGCGACCGCCGAGGATTTGCCGGACGCCTCATTTGCCGGCCAGCAGGAAACCTTCCTGAACGTGACCGGCATCGATGAAATCCTGCACAAGATTCGCGAGGTGTTCGCTTCGCTGTACAACGACCGCGCCATCAGCTACCGGGTGCACAAAGGCTTCGCCCACGAGCATGTTGCCCTGAGTGCCGGCATCCAGCGCATGGTGCGCTCCGACATTGGCGCCTCCGGGGTCATGTTTACCCTGGATACCGAATCCGGTTTTGACCAGGTGGTGTTCATCACCTCGAGCTACGGCCTGGGTGAAACCGTGGTGCAGGGGGCGGTCAATCCGGATGAGTTTTATGTCCACAAGCCGATGCTCAAGGCTGGCAAATCGGCCCTGATCCGGCGCAATCTGGGTTCCAAGCTGATCCAGATGCAGTTTTCAACGCCCGAAGAAAAGGCGGCCACCGGTCATCTGGTCAAAACTGTCGATGTACCCACTGAATTGCGCAACCGTTATTCACTGACCGATGCAGAAGTGCAAAAGCTGGCGTCCTACGCCGTAGTGATCGAAGAGCATTACGGCCGGCCGATGGACATTGAATGGGGCAAGGACGGCATTGACGGCGAGTTGTACATCCTGCAGGCGCGTCCTGAAACTGTCAAAAGCCAGGCGGCGGGCAAGTCAGAGCACCGCTACAAGCTCAAGGGCAGGGGCACCGTGCTGGTCGAAGGCCGTGCCATCGGACAAAAAATTGGCACTGGTCCGGTCAAGGTGGTGCACAACCTCGGTGAAATGGACCGTGTGCAGGCTGGCGATATTCTGGTGACCGACATGACCGACCCCAACTGGGAGCCGGTGATGAAGCGGGCGGCTGCCATTGTCACCAACCGAGGCGGTCGCACCTGCCACGCCGCCATCATTGCGCGCGAGCTGGGCATTCCGGCCGTGGTGGGTTGCGGTCATGCCGACCAGGTGCTCAAGGACGGCATGCTGGTCACGGTCAGTTGTGCCGAGGGTGATACCGGCTTTATTTACGACGGCTTGCTCGAAACCGAGGTGTCCGAGGTGCTGCGTGGGCAGATGCCCGAGATCGATACCAAAATCATGATGAATGTGGGCAATCCGCAACTGGCGTTTGATTTCTGCCAGTTGCCCAGTGCCGGTGTAGGTCTGGCACGGCTGGAATTCATCATCAACAACAACATTGGCGTCCACCCCAAGGCCATTCTGGATTACCCCAACATTGACTCTGACCTGAAAAAAGCGGTTGAGTCGGTGGCCAGGGGCCATGCCTCGCCGCGCGCTTTCTACGTTGACAAGGTGGCAGAAGGCGTGGCCACCATTGCCGCCGCGTTCTGGCCCAAGCCAGTCATCGTTCGCCTGTCGGATTTCAAGAGCAATGAATATCGCAAGCTTATCGGCGGCAGCCGTTACGAGCCTGAAGAGGAAAACCCGATGCTGGGATTTCGCGGTGCTGCGCGCTACATCAGTGCCGAATTTGGTGAAGCCTTTGCCATGGAGTGCGAAGCCCTCAGGCGCGTGCGCAACGACATGGGCCTGACCAATGTTCAGGTCATGGTGCCGTTTGTGCGCACCCTGGGCCAGGCCCGCAAAGTCACCGAGTTGCTGGCCCAGCAAGGACTCAAGCGCGGTGTTGAAGATCTGAAATTGATCATGATGTGCGAGATTCCCAGCAACGCCATTCTGGCCAAGGACTACCTCCAATATTTCGACGGTTTCTCGATCGGCTCCAATGACCTGACGCAACTGACGCTGGGTCTGGATCGCGATTCCGGTCTGGAACTGCTGGCCAAGGATTTCGACGAGCGCGACCCCGCGGTGACCAGCCTGATCAGCCAGGCCATCAGGGCCTGCCTTGCCGAAGGCAAGTACATCGGCATTTGTGGCCAGGGACCCAGTGATCACCCTGATTTTGCGAGGTGGTTGATGGCGCAGGGCATCTCGTCGATTTCCCTGAACCCTGACACGGTGGTCGCCACTTGGCAAAATCTTGCGCTAGGCAAGTAACTCCCTCCTTCAGAAAAGCCTTTGACGATGTCAACAGCATCTGATGGTTGACATCAACGTGCCTTCAAGTAGCAGTGCGCCCGTTGCCAGCTTGATGGGTTGGCATGGCTGGCTGCTGCTGGTCTGGTTCGCCGCTTCTTTCGGCATGGTGTTTTTTGCCCACGATTTGCAACAGATCGTGCTGGGCTGGCCTGTTTCCTACTGGTTCTCGGCGCAAGGCAGTGTCATTGTTTTCATCGCTGTCGTTGCTATATTTGCCTGGCTTGCCAATCGCCAGGGCGTTCAGCCAGGTTCGGTCAGCACTGCGGTCAAGGCCTACCACCTGCGCATCCATCGCCGCTTTGCCACCTTCGTGGTTTTTCTCATCCTGTTCTTTCTGAGCCTGGCCTTTGCAGAGCAGGCCGGCTTGCGAAAAATCTGGGTGGGCGCGATCTTTCTTTTCACCACCGTCTTCCTGTATGCGCTGATCGGCATTTATGGGCGTACCTCCAGCGCCTTGGAATACTATGTGGCGGGACGGCGCATTCCGGCCATCTACAACGGCATGGCGGTAGCTGCCGACTGGATGAGCGCCGCCTCCTTCATCAGCATGGCGGGCGGGCTTTATCTGCAAGGGTTTTCGGGGGCTGGCACGCATCCGGGCGGCCTGGTTTACGTGCTGGGCTGGACTGGCGGGTTTTGCCTGGTCGCGCTGTTTGTGGCGCCATATCTGCGTGCCTTGAATCTTTACACCTTGCCTGATTATTTCGGCCTGCGTTTTGGCGGGCGCTGGCCTCGCATCATTGCGGCCTGGTCGGCGGTATTGTGTTCATTCATTTATGTGGTGGCGCAAATCTATGGCGTCGGCCTGATCACTTCCCGATTGACGGGTGTGCAGTTTGAAATTGGCATCCTGTTGGGTTTGGGCGGTGTGTTGGTGTGCTCATTCCTGGGCGGAATGCGCGCTGTGACCTGGACCCAGGTGACGCAGTATGTGGTGGTCATCGTGGCCTTTTTGATCCCTGTTTCATGGCTTGCCTACAAGCAGCTGGGCAATCCGCTGGCAGCTGTCGTGTATGGACAGCAGCTGTCCAAAATTTCAGACTATGAATTGCGTCTGGTCAAGGATCCTGCCGAACAGCAGGTAATGCTGGAATATCAGCGTCGCGCCAAAGACTATGAGCGCAAACTCGCGCAACTGCCAGCCTCGTTGGAACAGGAAAAAAAGGACCAGAAAGCGTTCATTCAACATTTGATGGCCGTGCAAGCGGATGAGTCCGTGATTGTGACGGCCCGGCGTCAGCTGGCTTCCATGCCGCGAGATGAAGCATCGGCACGCGAACGCTGGACGCAGGCCATGCAGGAAAATCTGGCGCGCGCCCAACCCTTGGCTGGCATGCCAATGCACACCCAGCCTTTTGCGGGTGATCCACATGGAACGCCTGATGAACAAACCATGTTCGAGGTGTCGCGGCGCAATTTTTTGGCCCTGATGTTTTGCCTGATGATTGGAACGGCGGGCTTGCCGCACTTGCTGACACGTTTTTACACCACGCGCACCGTGGCAGAGGCCAGAAACTCGGTCACCTGGTCGTTGTTTTTTATTGCCCTGTTATACCTCTCTGCGCCGGCCCTGGCGGTTCTGGTGAAGTATGAAGTGATGAGCCAACTGGTCGGAATGAAGTTTGATGACCTGCCCGTGTGGATGGCGCAATGGGCCAAGCTCGATCCGTCCCTGATTTCAGTGAGTGACATCAATGGCGACCGCATCCTGCAGTTTGCAGAGCTCCGGCTCGGCCCCGATATCGTCATGCTGGCCACGCCGGAATTGGGCGGTTTGCCTTATGTGGTCTCAGGTTTGGTGGCGGCGGGTGGGCTGGCTGCGGCCTTGTCGACAGCCGACGGTCTGCTGCTCACCATTGGCAACGCCTTGGCGCATGATTTGTTCTACTGGAAGCATTCGGATCATGTTGGCTCGGTGCGGCGCGTGATGTTGTCAAAGTTTGCACTTTTGGTGGTGGCTCTGATCGCCGCCTATGTGGCGGCACAGCGTCCGGCTGATATTTTGTATTTGGTGTCAGCCTCGTTTTCCTTGGCCGGTTCTGCCTTTGTGCCGGTCATGATTCTGGGCATTTTCTGGAAGGGCGTGACACGTTTTGCCGCCATAGCGGGGATGCTGGCAGGGCTGTTGTTAACCCTTTATTACATGGTGATCAATGTTGACGCGGTCAGGAAAATGCTGGCTTTGGACGGCTCCGGACTCTGGTTTGACATCGAGCCCGTTTCGGCGGGTGTTTTTGGCGTTGGGGCGGGTTTTTTGGTGACAGTCTTGGTGAGCTGGATGACGCGGGGTTCCGTTGCGGAATCGAAGTGAAGTGAAGTGATCGACTGATCAGAAAAAGTCCGATAAGCGACTATAATCACAAGTTACCTTGCCGCACCTCAATGAGACGCTGAGGGCGGTTTTCTGCCTCGCAAGGGGTTCATCCAGAAGGAGTTTCAATGCGTCATTATGAAATCATTCTCATGATCCATCCGGATCAGAGCGAACAGGTTCCAGCCATGCTGGAGCGCTACAAAGGCATGATCGTTGCCGGCGGTGGCAAAGTGCACCGTGTCGAAGACTGGGGCCGTCGCCAACTGGTCTATCTGATCAACAAATTGGCCAAAGCCCATTATTTGTGCATCAACATCGAAGCCGATCAGGCGGTGATGGCTGAACTTGAGCATGCCTTCAAGTTCAATGATGCCGTGTTGCGTCATTTGACGGTCCTGAAGAAAAAAGCCGAAACCGGCCCTTCGTCCATGATGAAGACCGTTGAGCGCGAAGATGCGCGCAAAGCGCAACAGGCCGAATACCAGGCTTGAGCCGATTGAGTGACAACATCGGGTGACCTTGTTGCCGTCAATCAGTTGATGTTGACGGCGCAGCTTGTTGAATCCAGCACTGTGCGTTATACGCCCTCTGGTGTGCCTGCCTTGAATTGTCTGCTGGAGCATGTCTCCGAAGCGTTTGAAGCCAGTCAGGTCAGACAGGTCAGGGCACTGCTGAAATCCGTGTCATTTGGTTCTGTGGCCGAGCGATTGGCCAAACAGGAAATTGGCAGCAACTGGCTCTTCAAGGGCTTTTTGGCTTCACCGCGCGGCACAAGGCAACTGGTGTTTCATATTCAAGAATTTTCCCAAAGTTAAAGTTTTTCAAAATTTAAGGAGTCCATCATGGCCGGACCAAAACGTTTCAATAACAAAGACAAGAGACCCAAGCGCCCAGCGCAGAATCTGCTGTTCAAACGCAAGCGCTTTTGCCGCTTCACGGTGACAGGCGTTGAAGAGATTGACTACAAGGATATCGACACCCTGCGTGATTTCATTGCCGAAAATGGCAAGATCATTCCCGCTCGCCTGACGGGCACCCGCGCAATTTTCCAGCGTCAGCTCAACACCGCCATCAAACGCGCGCGCTTTCTGGCCTTGTTGCCGTACAGCGACCAGCACAAGATCTAAGGACCACAACCATGCAAATCATTCTGCTCGACAAGGTGGTGAACCTTGGTAACCTGGGTGAAATCGTTCGTGTCAAGGACGGTTATGCCCGCAATTTCCTGATTCCCAGCGGGCGCGCCCGCCGCGCCACAGAATCTGCCAAGCAAGAGTTCGAAGCACGTCGTGCCGAGCTCGAAAAAGCTGCGGCAGCCAAATTGGCTGAAAGCCAGGCTATTGGTGAAAAGATGGCTGGCCACATTTGCAAACTGACGCAAAAAGCTGGCGTCGATGGCCGTTTGTTTGGCTCGGTGACCAATGCCGACATCGCCGAAGAACTGACCAAGTCGGGCTTTGCCGTGACCAAGGCTCAAGTGCGCATGCCCAATGGCCCGATCAAGACCGTCAGCGACAGCACCGTCAGTGTCGCGCTGCACACCGACGTGGTGGTTGACATCACCGTCTCGGTTTACGGCGAAACTGCCTGATCACGATTCGTCAATAAAAAAGCCGCCAGTGTGGATGCACTGGCGGCTTTTTTTACGGTCCGGGCCTGGATGAACCACAACTGGCTGCCCGACTAATAAGCCATCACACCCTTGTACAGCATATATACCGCAAGCAAATACAGGATACTGGCAAAGACGCGCTTGAGGCGTTTGACCGGCAGTCTGTGTGCCGCCTTGGCGCCCAGCGGCGCTGTGAACACGCTGCAACTGACAATGACAGCCAGGCCCGGAAGCCAGATGTAGCCCAGAGAATAGGGCGGCAATTGCTCGAGCTTGAAACCGCTCAGGATATAGCCTGTTGTATTGGCCAGCGCAATGGGGAATCCCAACGCGGCTGAGGTGGCCACGGCGTTATGAATGGCCACATTCACCCAGGTCATGAACGGCACGCTGATGAAACCGCCGCCAGCACCGACGAGCCCGGACATGAAGCCAATCACCGTGCCCGCCGTGAGCAAGCCTGCAGTTCCCGGTATTTGGCGGCTTGGGGAAGGCTTTTTGTCGAGAAACATCTGGGTGGCCGAGAAACTGACAAACAACGCAAAAAATATGGCCAGAGAAGCGCCTTTGAGCATGGCAAAAACACCCAGGCTGGCGATCATGCCACCCAAAATAATGCCTGGCGCCAATTTTTTGACCAGATCCCAGCGCACCGCACCCCGTTTGTGGTGCGCCCGGACGCTTGAAATGGAGGTGAAGACGATGGTGGCCATCGATGTGGCAATGGCCATTTTGACGGTGAGTTCAGGTGCCACACCGCGATTCGTCAGGATGATGGTCATGAACGGCACCATGATCATGCCGCCGCCAATGCCCAGGAGTCCTGCCAGGAAACCGGTACACAAGCCCAGCACTGCCAGTTCGACAATCAAAAGGGGTTCAAATTGCATGAGGAGAAAAGTGGTCAGGATGCCTGCGCATGTTGCCGGATCCTCATCCTGAACCGGGGTTCAGGTGGGCGAGGTCAGTCGTTGTCTTGGGTTCATCTGACGCGAGATGATCACGCTGACAGGACAATGTTCCAAGCCCGAGCTCTATGAGCATTGGTTCAAGGAAATATAAAACCCGACAAACACGGCAGGCAGATTCATTGTAGTGTCGCCAGCGTCTGAATGGACAAGAAATCTGGCAATCTCCTGCAGATCAACGTCGCGCGATCTGGACGAAAACCTCGTTGACCTTGATCATGCCCAACTCCATGCGTGCCTTTTCTTCAATCATTTCAAGGCCTTCTTTCAAATCGCGAACTTCAGCGGCAAGCTGCAGGTTGGCCTGCTCGGCTTGCTGATTTTGCTGAATTTGCAGCTTGAGTTGCTCCTGCATCTGGGCCACGTTCGACATGCTGCCGCGCCCGAACCACAATTGCGCGTGGACGATCACGAGAAGTGCCATCAGGGCGAACATGACAGAACGCGAGCCCATGGCCGGTATTAGCGAAGGTTGTAAAAGGCGGCACGCCCGGGGTAGCTGGCGATGTCACCCAGGTCCTCTTCGATGCGCAGCAATTGGTTGTACT
>JBBINL010000060.1:0-14108 GCA_037443905.1 Burkholderiales bacterium
TACAAGGGCTGCGCGGTGCTGGTGGCCTACGACAAGCAGAGCAACGACATCGCCCAGGGCGTTGATCATGCGTCCGATGACCACCTCAACACCGGTGCCGGCGACCAGGGCCTGATGTTTGGCTACGCCTGCAACGAAACCCCTGAACTGATGCCGGCGCCCATTTATTACGCCCACCGCCTGGTCGAGCGCCAGGCGCAGCTGCGTAAAGACGGCCGCCTGCCATTTTTGCGTCCTGACGCCAAGAGCCAGGTCACGATGCGCTATGTGGACGGCAAACCGCACAGCATCGACACCGTGGTGCTGTCGAGCCAGCACAGCCCCGAGATGAGCTTGGGGCACGCCATGACCGATGCCTTTTATGAGGCCGTGCGCGAAGAAATCATCAAACCGGTGCTGCCCAAGGAGTGGCTCACTGCCGACACCAAGTACCTGATCAACCCGACCGGCCGTTTTGTCGTGGGTGGCCCGCAAGGCGATTGCGGCCTGACCGGACGCAAGATCATTGTCGACACCTACGGCGGCGCCTGCCCGCACGGTGGGGGCGCCTTCAGCGGTAAAGACCCGACCAAAGTGGATCGCTCGGCCGCCTATGCCGCGCGTTATGTGGCCAAGAACATTGTGGCCGCCGGCCTGGCGCGGCAATGCCAGATCCAGGTGGCTTACGCCATCGGCGTGGCCAAACCGATGAATGTCACCGTGTACACCGAGGGCACTGGCGTGATCCCTGACGACGATATCGCCGCGCTGGTGCATCATCATTTTGACCTGCGTCCGCGCGGCATCATCCAGATGCTGAACCTGCTGCGCCCGATTTACGAAAAAACGGCCGCCTACGGTCACTTCGGACGCGAAGAGCCGGAGTTCACCTGGGAATGCACCGACAAAGCCCAGCAACTGCGCGAAGCCGCAGGCTTGTGAATCACGCCTGAAACGAATGCAGCAAGCGTCCCCCGGTTGTCCGGTAGCTGGCTGGCGCCGATCAAGCCCCTGACTCGCCCTGTGGTTCTGCGCCAGGGTGGGTCCATTGCCACAACAGCGTGGCCACTTCCTCGACACCCTGACGTTTGGTTGCTGAAAACAGACGCACTTCGCCACCGCCAGCTTGCAGTTGCATGATCGACAGTGCCTTGCTTTGCTCGGCGCGGGTGAGTTTGTCGGCCTTGGTCAGAATCACCAAAAATTTCAGTCCCACCTCAACGCGCGGGCGCACCACATCGAGCAGCACTTCATCAAGGTCGGTGAGGCCGTGGCGCGGATCGCACAGCAGCACAATCGCCTTGAGGTTTTCGCGCGTCACCAGGTAGTTGGCCATGACCTGCTGCCAGCGAATCTTGTCCTGCCTGGGCACTGCCGCATAACCATAACCCGGCAAGTCGGCCAGCACCGCGTCCGTCACGCCCTGCTTGCCCAGGCCGAACAGGTTGATGTGCTGGGTGCGGCCGGGTTTCTTGGAGGCAAAGGCCAGCTGCTTCTGCTGGGTCAGGGTGTTGATGCAGGTGGACTTGCCGGCGTTGGAGCGGCCGACAAACGCAATTTCAGGCACTGCCAGATGCGGCAAAAAATGCAACTGCGGCGCGGTGGTGAGAAATCTGGCGGTGTGAAGCCAGCCCAGCGCCACAACCGGGCTGACCGTCTGGGGTGCTGTCTGGCTGGCGGCAGAAGCGTTTGCAATGGGGGGGCAGGGTTGAATCGTCATGGCGAGCCATCGGTTGATTTGAGCCATTGTAGAATTGCAGGGTTTCCCCCACTATCAACTGATTTGTCCATTTATGAAGCTGATTGCTACATTCACCTTGGCCGCTGCCTTGTCTGCCACTGTTTTTTCAAGTGTTGCCAGCGAAGCCGCAGCGCCAGCGTCAGTCAAACCTGATCTTGCCAAAGGTGAAGCCAGCTTTGCGGGAGTTTGCGCCGCATGTCACGCGCCTGATGGCAATTCGTTGATTCCGGTCAATCCCAAACTGGCGCAGCAGCACCCTGAATATCTGATCAAACAACTGACCGAGTTCAAGGCCGGCAAGCGCGAAAACGCGATCATGAACGGCATGGCTGCCGCATTGAGCGAATCAGACATGAGAAACATCGCCTACTGGGTGAGCAGCAAGAAAGCCACTCCAGGTGCTGCCAAGGAAAAAGACCTGGTCCTGCTGGGTGAAAAAATCTACCGTGGTGGCATTGCCGACCGTCAGATCCCGGCCTGTGCCGGTTGCCACAGCCCCAACGGCGCAGGCATTCCAGCCCAGTACCCGCGTTTGAGCGGCCAGCATGCCGAATACGCCGTGGCGCAGTTGACGGCATTCCGGGACGGCGTGCGCAACAACAGTCTGCAAATGACGCAGATTGCGGCCAAGCTCAATGACCGTGAAATCAGGGCCGTGGCCGATTACATTGCCGGTTTGCACTGATCCCGCCCCATTCATGGCATCAGGGCCACGCAAGTCGCCCTTGTTCAAAAAAGCCGGTCGCTGTGTGCAACCGGCTTTTTTGTTCATCCTTGCACAGCGGCGGTCAATTGCCACCAGGCACGGCAGGTTTTTGCAAGAACACCTATTCTTTGCGGATCAATTGTTCAAAGGAAACAGCCATGCTCATCAAAACCAATGCCCAGGGTTTTGTTCACCCCGTTCCCAGCGAGATTACGTCACAGCAGGCCTACCAGTCGCGCCGGAACCTGATCCGGCTGATGGCCACGGGCGCAGCGGGTGCCGCGCTGGCCGCTTGGGCATCGCGTGAAGCCATGGCGCAGACCTGGGCGCCACCCGGTCAACATACGGCTCTGGCGCGTGGCAAAACGGCGGTGAGCGGTGCCATGACCATGGAAAATGTCACCGAGTACAAGCACGCCAGCAGCTACAACAATTTCTACGAATTCGGCACCGACAAGGCCGATCCTGCCAGAAATGCCCACACCCTCAAGACCAGCCCCTGGTCGGTGGACATTGAAGGTCTGGTCAGGAAACCGGGTCGTTTCGCGCTGGAAGACTTGCTCAAGCTCAGCGCGCGGGAAGAGCGCATCTACCGCCTGCGCTGCGTCGAGGGCTGGTCGATGGTGATTCCCTGGGTGGGTTATTCGCTGTCGGAGTTGATCAAAAAAGTGGAGCCGTTGGGCAGCGCCAAATATGTCGAATTCGTTACCCTGGCCGACCCCAAAACCATGCCTGGCGTGGGTTCCAGGGTGCTGGACTGGCCTTATGTGGAGGGTCTGCGACTGGACGAGGCGATGCACCCGCTCACCATGCTGGCGTTTGGCATGTACGGCGAGGTGCTGCCCAAGCAAAGCGGTGCACCCCTGCGCCTGGTGGTGCCGTGGAAATACGGTTTCAAGAGCGGCAAGAGCCTGGTCAAGATCCGCTTTACCGACAGGCAGCCCGCCACCGCCTGGAACAAGGCGGCTGCCAATGAATACGGCTTTTATTCCAATGTCAACCCTGATGTGGATCATCCGCGCTGGAGCCAGGCCACCGAGCGCCGCATTGGCGAAGACGGCCTGTTTGCCAGGAAGCGCAAAACGCTGATGTTCAACGGTTACCAGGCGCAGGTGGGGCAGATGTACGCCGGCATGGACTTGAAAAAATACTTTTGACTCTGGGCTTGCGCGGCTGACGGCCATGGTCACTCAAGCATCCCGGATGATGAAACACACTCGTCATTGCGAGCCCCTGTATCCGGTCTGATACCGCGCATGTCCCTTGAGCAGATGCTTCGTCACTGCGATTGCCGCGTCGCTGCGCTCCTCGCCATGAGTGCCACTGTGTCAATCCATGTAGCCGGAGGTCCCGGATGGCATCTCTGCGTTTGCCATGACGATGTTCTTGCACGATAAGCTGGCCAAGCCACTGGTGTTTGTCGTGGCCTTGCTGCCTTTCGTGTATCTGCTGTGGGCGGCAACCTTTGACCAGTTGGGTGCCAATCCGACCGAGGCCCTGGTGCGCTCCACCGGCGACTGGACGCTGCGCATGCTGTGTGTGGTGCTGGCAGTGACACCGTTGCGACTGCTAACCGGCAACCCGGCATTGGCGCGCTTTCGCCGCATGCTGGGCCTGTTTGTCTATTTTTATGCGCTGCTGCACCTGTTGACCTACAGCGGCTTCGACATGGCCTTCGATGTGGTCGATATCGCCAAAGACATCGCCAAACGATCGTTCATTCTGGTCGGTTTCACCGCTTTTGTGTTGCTCACCTGTTTGGCATTGACCTCGTTCAACCGCGCCATTAAGGCGCTGGGCGCCAGAAACTGGCAGCGCCTGCACCGCGCCGTGTATGTGGTGGCCTGCCTGGCCATCCTGCATTTTTTCTGGATGCGCGCCGGTAAAAATGACTTTGCCGAGGTGGCTGTGTATGCCGCCGTGCTGGCGGCTTTGCTGGCCTGGCGCTTGTTGCGATACTTGAAAAAAAGAGGTCTCTGACGGGCATGGCCAATAAGGCGCCCCGTGCAATGCAAGTGGTCTGTCATTGCGGGCTGCGAGCTGCAATCCATGGATGCCCGATGAGGTCCGGCATGACAAGTGGCGCTTTCACGTCAAGCCTTGAATCAAGGCAGCAAATGCTCCAGCCGCATTTGATCGGCGTAGCTCTCACGGTCACGAAGCAGATGGGTCCGGGCGCCATCCACCAGCACTTCAGCGGCGCGATTGCGCGTGTTGTAGTTGCTCGCCATGCTCATGCAGTAGGCGCCGGCCGAAAGCACGGCCAGCAGATCACCGGGCTGAACACTTAAATCACGGTCATGGCCCAGCCAGTCGCCACTCTCGCAGATCGGGCCGACAACTTCCCAGGATTGCGTTGGCGCGTTGTGCGGCCTGACCGGCACGATCTGATGGTAAGCCTGGTACATGGCCGGGCGCGGCAGGTCGTTCATGGCGGCATCGACGATGCAAAAGTTCTTTTGCTCGCCGGGCTTGAGGTACAGCACCTCGGTCACACATACCCCCGCATTGCCCACCAGCGAGCGGCCCGGTTCAATCATCAGGGTGCGCTGGCCAAAGCCACGGGCGTCGAGCCTGGTCAGGAGTTTGCGCCAGAGCAGATCGGCTTGCGGCGGCGTTTCGCCGTTGTAGTCGATGCCCAGCCCGCCGCCCAGGTCGATGTGGTGAAGCGGCACGCCGGCGGCCTCGATGGCCTGCACCAGGTCGAGCATGCGGTCCAAGGCATCCAGATACGGGGATTCCTGGGTAATTTGCGAGCCGATATGGCAGTCGATGCCTTGGACGCTCAGGCCGGGCAGGGCAGCCGCATGCTGGTAGGTTTGCACCACGCGCTCGTGCGCAATGCCAAACTTGTTGTCTTTGAGGCCCGTGGAAATATAGGGGTGTGTTTGCGGGTCCACATTGGGGTTGACGCGGATGCTCACGGGTGCTTGCAGTTTGAGGCTCAGTGCGACCTCGTTGAGCACCTCGAGTTCGGCTTCGCTCTCCACGTTGAAGCAGCCAATGCCCGCCTCCAATGCCGCGCGCATTTCTGCGCGGGTTTTGCCAACGCCGGAAAAGATGATGCGGCTGGCCTGGCCGCCGGCCGCCAGCACTCGCGTCAATTCGCCCAGCGACACCACATCGAAGCCGCAACCCGCCTGGGCAAAGACCTGGATCACACCCAGTGTCGAGTTGGCTTTCATGGCGTAGCAAATCTGCACCTGGCGCCCGGCAAAACCGCGCTGGTAAGCTGCCAGCGCCGCCAGCATGGCCGCTTTGGAATAGACAAACAGAGGCGTGCCGAATTTCTGCGCCAGGATGCCCAGGTTGGCGTCTTCAACAAAAAGTTCTGCGCCCTGGTAAGCAATATGGGGCTGGCCTGGCAAGCGGATCGAATTCATGGCTGTCGGGGCGCCGAAGTGGCGGCTGCGGGCTGGGAGGAAGCTGGCACTGGGGATTCAGGCGGGGTGGCCCGTTGAACGGTGCCGTTAGCCGGCAGATAAAGCGGACCCTGTTGACCGCAGGCCATCAGCATCACACCGACGCCCAGCGTCAGGGCGCGCACTAGAATTTGGACAATCAACAACATGATGAAATTGTAATGACTGACCCGGAATTCATGGATCTGGCCGAACGTGTGCTTAAAGCCGTCGAGGCCAGTTGCGACCGCATCAACGATAAAACCTCGGCTGACATCGACAACCAGCGCAGCGGCGGCATGATCACCCTGGCGTTTGCCAACCGCAGCCAGATCGTCATCAATCTGCAAAAGCCCTTGCATGAGATCTGGCTCGCCGCCCGCTGTGGCGGTTTCCATTACCGGTATGACGGCACCCGGTGGCTCGACACCAAGGGCGAGGGCGAGTTTTTTGCCTCGCTGTCACGTTACGCCAGCGAACAGGCTGGCCAGACGCTCACGTTTGCTGCCTGACGCTGCGTCTGCCGGGCAAGCGCCGCAAGGCGATGGCCTTGTTCATCTGAACAAATCCAGAATTCTCGATTTTTCTTCTGCTGCCGGCAAAGGGATGATCTGGGGCTGACTCGGATCGGCGCCATCGTTCAAGCCCAGACTCGAGATGCCAGCGCCGCCAGCGTATTCGTTATAAAACCATTCACCGCCGACATTGACCACGCCCTCAGGCACCACAGGCTCCATCACCGGCACGTTTTTCAAGGTTTGCGCCATGAATTCAATCCACACAGGCAGGCTCAAGCCGCCACCGGTTTCGCGCGAGCCAAGGTTTCTGGGGGTGTCGTAACCAATCCAGGTGATGGCCGCCAGTGCTGGCTGATATCCTGCGAACCAGGCATCCATTGAATCGTTGGTGGTGCCGGTTTTGCCATAGAGGTCGGGCCGCTTCAGGATGGCCTGGGCCGAGGCAGCCGTTCCGGAACGGGTCACTTCCTGCAGCAAACTGCCCATGACAAATGCATTGCGAGCGTCGATGGTACGCATGCTTTCGTTGAGCGCGGGCGGGTTCGCCTGTGTGAGCACTTTGCCCTTTTGGTCGGTCACGCGGCTGATCAGCCAGGGGTTGACACGATAACCGCCATTGGCAAACACCGAATAGGCGCTGGCCATCTGCATCGGGGTGACCGAGCCGGCGCCGAGCGCCATGGTCAGGTAAGCCGGGTGCTTGTCTGCATCAAAGCCAAATCGGGTGATCCAGTCCTGCGCGTTTTGCGCCCCCACCGTTTGCAAAATGCGGATCGACACCATGTTTTTGGATTTGGCCAGGCCGCGGCGCATGGTCATCGGGCCTTCAAACTTGCCGTCGTAATTTTTCGGCTCCCAAGGCTGGCCGCCAGTCACGCCGGCATCGAAAAACAAGGGGCCGTCGTTGATGATGGTGGCGGGAGTGACACCACGTTCCAAAGCCGCTGAATAAATAAAGGGCTTGAAGCTCGAGCCCGGCTGGCGCCAGGCCTGGGTGACGTGGTTGAACTTGTTTTTTTCAAAATCAAAACCGCCCACCAGTGCCTTGATTGCTCCATCGCGCGGGTCGATCGCCACAAAAGCCCCTTCCACCTCAGGCAACTGGGTAATTTCCCAGGCTTTTTTGGGTGTTTGCACCACCCGGATCACGGCGCCGCGGCGAATCCTGATGTTGGCTGCCGCCTTGTCAGACAAGCCTGACTGCGCCGGCTTGAGCCCGTCGCCAGTGATCTCGATGATCTCGCCGTTTTGTCGAATCGCCTGAATTCTCCTGGGCGAAGCCTCCAGCACCACGGCTGACATCACGTCGCCGTTGTCCGGGTGTTCCTGCAGCACCTCGTCAATCACGTCGTCCATGGCCTGCGGGTCATTGGGCAAACTGACGAATTGTTCTGGCCCGCGGTAAAACTGGCGCCGCTCGTAGTTCATGATGCCGCGTCGCAAGGCTTTGTAGGCCATGTCCTGCTGCGCGGTGTTGAGTGTGGTGTACACGTTCAGGCCGCGCGTGTATGTGGTGTCGCCATATTGCTCAAACATCAGTTGGCGCACGGTTTCTGCCACAAACTCGGCATGAATCGTGGTGTTGTCTGCACCGGATTTGACATGCAGCGGCTCGAGCTTGGCCGCTTCGGCTTGTGCTGGCGAGATAAATCCGTTTTCCAGCATCCGTTCAATGATGTACAACTGCCGCGACCTGGCGCGCTTGGGGTTGTTGATCGGGTTGTAGGCCGAAGGGGCTTTGGGCAAGCCAGCCAGCATCGCAGCCTCGGCCACGGTGATGTTTTGCAGCGATTTGCCAAAATAGGCTTCTGACGCAGCCGCAAAGCCATAGGCCCGGTTACCCAGATAAATCTGGTTCATGTAGATTTCAAGAATCTGGTCCTTGCTGAGCAAATGTTCCAGTTTGAAAGTGAGCAAAATCTCGTAGATTTTCCGTGTGTAGGTCTTCTCGGAGCTCAGATACACGTTGCGCGCCACCTGCATGGTGATGGTCGACGCGCCCTGGCTTTTGATGCGCCCCAGATTGGCCAGTGCGGCACGCAAAATGCCTTTGTAGTCCACGCCGCCGTGTTCATAAAACCGCGCATCTTCAATGGCCAGTACCGCATCGATCATGACCTTCGGAATCTGCTTGATGGGTGTGAGATGGCGGCGTTCTTCACCAAATTCACCGATCAGCGCGCCATCAGACGAATAAACCCGCAAGGGCAGTTTGGGGCGGTAGTCTGACAAGTCTGAAATGTCGGGCAGATTGGGATAAGCCACCGCCATGGCAATGCCCACCAACAGCACCAGCGTCATGGCGCCAGCCAGCACCAGACCGAACGACCATAAAAACAATCGGACTGCCCAATGCGGTGCTGAATGCCTGGAGGCTTTGCTGGGGTCAGATTTCGGCACGGCGGAGGGTGGGTGAGCAGTCATAGAAAAGGGAAATGAATCCTGACCATTATAAAAATCAGGTTCGAAGCCGTGCTCAGGCTAACATCTCGAGCTGTGAGCGCCTGGATGAGTTGTATTCGAGCCACAAGATTTTCTATGAGAAAAGCGGCTATTTGCTGATTTCGCGTCTATATTTGACAACATCGATTTCTGCATAAAAACAGGATTTTCTTTACGCTACAACGATCTTGCTGCTAGCATTGAAGTGAATCCTTAAGTGCTGGATTGATTTTTCTATCTTGTTGGGGAATTGTGTTGATTTCTTTGAGATCATTGTTTGACCAAAAACAGGCTCCTTTGCTGGGTCTGGATATCGGCAATTCCAGCGTCAAGCTCGTGGAACTGGGGCAGGACAAGGAAAACAATCTGGTTTTGGAAGCCTGTGCCGTCTTGCCACTTGAAGCCGGCTGGATCAAGGACGGCAGCATTGAAAAGTTTGATGAGATTGCCGATGCCGTGCGTCGGCTGCTCAAATTAAGCGGTACCAAAACCAAAAATGTGGTCATGGCGCTGCCACCGTCGTCGGTCATTACCAAAAAAATTGTGCTGCCTGGCGGCATGACGGATCAGGAACTGGAGTTACAGGTTGAGTCCGAGGCCAACCAGTACATTCCCTTTCCGCTCGATGAAGTCAGTCTCGACTTTTGCATTTTGGGACCGAATGCCGGTTCCAAGGGTGATATCGACGTGCTGATTGCTGCGTCGCGGCGCGAAAAAGTGCAGGACCTGCAAGGACTGGCCGAAGCCGCCGGACTCAAGCCAGTGATTGTGGATGTCAAGTCCTACGCCTCGCGGCTGGCGGCCAGCCGCCTGATTGCCGGCATGACGGACCACACCGCAGAAAGTATCGTGGCATTGTTCGAAGTCGGCTCGCTCACCACCAGCATGCAGGTGATGCGCGGGGACGAGGTGCTGTACGACCGCGACCAAGCCTTTGGCGGCTCCCAATTGACGCAGTTGATTGTTCTGCAATATGGCTTTTCTTACGAGGAAGCCGAGACCAAAAAATGCAGGGGCGAGTTGCCCGCAGATTATGAAAAAACGGTTTTGAAGCCATTCATCGAGAATCTGGTACAGGAAATCAGCCGTGCGCTACAGTTCTTTTTTACCAGCACCACGCACAACAAGGTGGACCTGGTGATGCTGGCAGGTGGTTCTGCCGGGTTGAACGGCTTGACGGCCATGGTGACCCGGCAAACCGGTTTCCAATGCATCGTTGCCAATCCCTTCAAGGGAATGCGTGTTGCAGAGGGCATCGGAAAGAAAAAGCTGGCGCTTGAGGCGCCTTCTTACCTGACCGCCTGTGGCTTGGCTTTGCGGAGGTTTTTGCAGTGATTCTGATTAACCTGCTTCCGCATCGGGAAATTGCCCGAAAACACCGTAAGGAACAATTTACGCTCGGTCTGGGCCTGTCCGTGCTGATGGGTGTCTTGCTGGCCGTGCTGGTCTATACCTGGTTTCAGGCGAAAATCTCGGACCAGCAGGACAGAAACCAGATGCTGCAAACCGAAATCACCAAGTTCGACGCCCAGATCAAGGAGATTGCGGGTTTGGAGGCCGAAATTGCCGCCTTGCTGGCGCGTCAGCAGGCGGTCGAAAATTTGCAGGCCGACCGCAACATGCCGGTGCACCTGTTGACTGAACTGGTGAAGCAGCTGCCCGATGGGGTTTTCATCACGTCCTTGCAGCAAGATGGCCAAAACGTCACTTTGCAAGGCGTCGCGCAGTCCAACGAGCGGGTTTCAGAATTGTTGCGTAACCTGGCCAACAACTCCAGCTGGTACGCCGGGCCTGAGTTGGTTGAAATTGTGGCGGGAACCACGACCCTGACTGCGCGTGATGTGCGACGGGTGGCCAACTTTCAGATCCGGGTCAAGTTGCTGCGTGCCAGCGAAGCACCCAAGGCGCCAGCCAGCGAATTGACCGCCCAGCAGTCTTCCACGCCCGCATCTGCTGCGGTGGTTCGGTAAAGGGTGGCATGATGGTCAAAAGTCCAAAAATCAACATCGATTTCAAGGAACGGTTTGGAAGTGTTTTCAGGCAGTTCCGGAATCTGGACGGCAACAACCCGTGGAGCTGGCCCTTGTTGCCACGCCTTGCCGTGTTTTTTGCCCTGGCTGCCGCCTGCCTTGTGGCGCTCTGGTTCGTCTGGCTGGCCGATGTCAAGGAAGAATTGGCGCAGGCGCAAGCCGCCGAGCTCAAGTTGCGCGAGGAATACAAAGACAAGCTGGCCAAAGCCGTCAACCTCGAAGCGCTGACAAAACAACGCGAGCAAGTGCAGCAATACGTGACCCAGCTCGAGAAGCAATTGCCCAGCAAGGCTGAAATGGATGCGCTGCTGTCCGACATCAACCAGTCGGGTTTGGGCCGCAGCCTGCAGTTCGAGCTGTTCAGACCTGGCCAGGTGGTCATCAATGATTATTACGCCGAGCTGCCCATTGCCCTGCGCGTCACGGGCCGCTACCACGACATGGGTGCTTTTGCCTCTGATATCGCCAATTTGTCGCGCATTGTCACGCTCAACAACCTGGTCATCGCAGCAGCCAAAGAGGGCGCGCTGACCATGAATGTGACCGCCAAGACATTCCGCTATCTCGACGTCAACGAGATCAACGCGCAGCGCAAAGCCACTGCCAAGTCCAAGCCGGCCAAATGATCATGAAGTTCTTGAAAACGATTGTTTTATTGGGGCTGGCCGGGCTGTTGGCGGCTTGCGGATCGTCCTCGCGTGACGAGATGAATCAGTGGATGGCCGAGCAAAAAGCGCAAACGCAACCCAAAATCAAACAAGTCACGCCACCCAAACCGTTCAAGCCAGAACCTTACAAACTGTTTGCCGAACTTGACCCGTTCAGCAAGCAAAAGCTGATACAGGTTTTGAACAAAGACTCCAATCGGGCCGCCTTCAACAGCACCCTGATTGCGCCAGAACTGGCGCGCCGCAAAGAACCGCTGGAAGAATTTCCGCTTGACACCATGGCTCTGGTGGGCAGCATGGTGCGAGAAAGGCAACCGGTGGCCCTGGTGAAAGTCGGCCCGCTGCTGTACCAAGTGAAACTGGGCGATCATCTGGGGCAAAACTACGGGCGCGTCGTCAAAATTGTCGAAAACGAAGTCGTCCTGCGCGAAATTGTGCAGGATGCTGTGGGTGAATGGATAGAGCGCACAGCCAGTCTGCTGTTGCAAGAGAGGTCAAAATGAAACAACGCCATATTGGTTGGACAGATCGCTGGTGGCATCAACTGGCGCTGTGTTTGAGTTTGCTGCTGACGGCTGCCCTGGCGCAAGCCCAGGTGACCATCCAGTCGGTCACCGGCACCGTTCAAGGTGGCGTTGAAGTCGTCAAAATTGATTTGAGTGAGGCGCTCAGCACACCGCCAACGGGTTTTTCCATCCAGTCGCCAGCGCGTATTGCGCTTGATTTTCCCGATGTGGCCAGCGCCATGGGGCGCCAAACGGTGGAGGTCAACCAGGGCAACCTGAGGTCGGTCAATGTGGTGCAGGCCGGCGCCCGCACCCGGGTGGTGCTGAACCTCAAGCAAACCACCACCTACAAAACCCAATGGCAAGGCAAGTCGCTGCTGGTGGTGCTCGATGCGCTGCCAGGATCCGCCCCGGAACCGGCCACCCGGTTGTTTGCCGAGAACCAGGCCCGCGATGTATTGCCGCTGCGCGATCTCGATTTCAGGCGCGGTGAAGAAGGCGCGGGCCGCGTGGTGGTGGCCTTGCCCAACAGCCAGGTTGGCGTGGATGTGCGCCAGCAGGGCCAGTTGCTGATTGTCGAGCTCATGAAAACCAGTCTGCCCGAAGGTCTGCGCAGGCGCCTTGACGTGACCGACTTTGCCACCCCCATCAAAACCATCACCACCAGCCAGGTGGGCGACCGGGTGCGTCTGGAGATTGCGCCGCAGGGCGTGTGGACGCACAGTGCCTACCAGACCGACGAACAGTTTGTGCTGGAGGTGAAACCTGTCAGGGAAGACCCCAACAAGCTGTCGCAAGGGCCGGGCTATAGCGGCCAGAAGTTGTCGTTGAACTTCCAGAGCATCGAAATCCGTGCCCTGCTGCAGGTCATCGCCGACTTTACCAACTTCAACGTGGTCACATCCGATTCCGTCAACGGCACGGTCACGCTGCGCTTGCAGGACGTGCCCTGGGATCAGGCGCTTGACATCATCTTGCAGGCCAAGGGGCTTGGTGTGCGCAAGACGGGCAATGTGCTGTGGATTGCCCCCAAGGAAGAAATCTTTGCCAAGGAAAAGCTGGAACTCGAAGCCAAGGCTGCAACACTCGTGCTCGAACCGGTGCAAACCCAAACCTTCCAGTTGAGTTATGCCAAGGCAGACGAGATTGCCAAACAGTTGACCGGTGCAGGGGGCGGCGAAAAGAGCGCCGGGCGCGCCCTGAGTCCGCGCGGCAATGCCACCGCCGACATGCGCACCAACCTGCTGTTCATCACAGACGTGCCGTCCCGACTGGAGCAGATCATTCCGCTACTGAAAAAGCTCGACGTGGCTGTGCGCCAGGTCATGATCGAGGTGCGCATCGTTGAGGCCACGGATGATTTTGGCAAATCACTGGGGGTCAAATTTGGTGCCGTGGACCTCAGGGCCCAGCAGGGTGGCGACGGTGGCTATCAGCTGTCTGGCGATACCCGCGCTGTCATCGGCACTGACTATTACAACGCGGTCTCCTCCAGTGGCGCGGGTGGACCCACAAACACACTCGGCAACTTCGTCAATATGCCGGCACTAGGTATATTGGGCCAGAACCCGGCCACTTTTGCGGTGTCCATCTTCAATGCGGTTGCCAACCGTTTCGTGAATCTTGAGATTTCTGCCCTGGAAGCCGACAGCAAGGGCCGGGTCATATCGAGTCCGCGGGTCGTGACGGCAGACGGCAAACCGGCATTGATCAAGCAGGGCGAGCAGATCCCATACCTGAACTGTTCAGACAACGCGGCGGCTTGCACGACAGAATTCAAGGATGCCGCGCTCATGCTCCAGGTCACCCCCAGGATCACGCCTGAAGGCACGATCATCATGGATCTGGATGTCAGCAAGGACTCCAGGGGCGTTGCCACACAGGCAGGGCCGGCCATCAACACCAAGAATGTGAAAACGCAAGTCCTGGTGGACAACGGTGGCACGGTGGTGATTGGCGGAATTTTTGAACTCGTCGAATCCAATGACACCACCAAAGTGCCATTTTTTGGAGATTTGCCTGGAGTCGGTTATTTGTTCAAGAACAATGCCAACTATCAGACCAAACGCGAGCTCCTGGTATTTGTCACGCCGCGGATCATTGAAGACAAGACGGTC
>JBBINL010000061.1:0-14000 GCA_037443905.1 Burkholderiales bacterium
AAGGTGGATACCTCGTGCAGCCAATTGCGTGATGAAAGCCTTGCTGTTCGGTCCTTCATTCAAGTATGGATAGCCTGAAGCTCTGTAAGCCATTGAATTGATCGTGGCTACACTGGGAGCCATGAGGATGAATGAGGGCCGCTGTGACCCTCTAGTGTGGTTCAGGCACTTTTCGACCACGTCGGGCAGCACGCCCAGTTGCACCATCATGGTGGCGGCCGTGCGGCGCAGATCATGCGGCACCCAACGCCCGCCGGGCAGTTCCAGTGCGTGCGCGTCTTGCGAGCGATTTTTTCAAGATCGGTTGGCCATAGCGCTGACGGTCACCGACCTGCTTGGTGGTGCTCTTGATACACACCTGCGCATTATCGAAAAACACACCCACAAGACGTGGCCGAAATTGAAGCCATGGCAATCGAGGTGGCCAAAACCAAGTGCGGCAACCGCACGCTCCTTTAAGCCGTACAGTTCTGCCATTTGAAGGCCTTCACCTTGCCAACCTATCCACCCAGTGTGCTGCGCAGCAGCACGAGACGGAGGTCTGGATGTTCGGATGCCCCACCCCCCTTCTGTATGCGCCTGCGCTGGCTGGTTATGCTGCGGGTCGCAGACAGTAGGGTGGCCTTTCTTTTGCTTATTTTTCTTTGGCCACGCAAAGTCAAGTAAGTCACACCGGGGCGAGACCCGACCCGGAAAGCAAATAAGGCACAAAGGGGACACGAAATGACGTCACTGGCAGGCATCATGCCAACATGACCAGGCTTTGCATCCAGTTCCACAGCGACTTATTTTTGACCGTAGGTGCTGTCGTGATCAGGTGCCACGGACAACAGTCGCATGAAATCCCCGTCGCGATACGCGATACAACGACGGGACCGTGTGAGTCGCAATGAGTAGATTGCGTCAATGCCTTGTGGCGGCTTCACGCTCACGATTTTTTCCCACTTCAAACCTTTGTCACGGTAAAGCTGGTCCCAGTTAAGTTGCTGGATTTTCCGCAGGGTATCAATAGCTGAGTTGCGTTCGGGCTTTTGCAGGCCAAACAGGTTTTCCTGAAAAACCGGGTTATTCAAATCCAGCCGAATCTGGTTGCTGCTGGAGCCCATCCGTTTTACTCACTCTGGGCCGCAGCCGCCAGGACAGTATCGGAATGCGCGTCAGAGGCAGGATGTTGCGTTGACCACGCTATAGCTCGCGTCAGGTTAGAAGTCGTTTGTGCATCGTGCAGCCAGCGTTCGTTATCAGGAATAACCGTCGCGGTGCGAATCAGCCAAACACCTGTTTCCTGTTCCTCGATCAAAACTTGCCGGCCTGCAAATTGTTTACCGAGCGAAATTTGTCCATTGGCACCGATGACCTTGACAGTTGGGTTTGTTGTGGTGGCTTGCATGGCGTTCTCCTTGGTGCATCGACATTATTTGTGCGGCACCAAAAGATTGTATTTCGCAGAGTCAATCTGTCAAAGAAGACAGCAGGGTTGGCTTTCATTTGGCCCCGAATGCAGCTTATTTGCGCATCACCACCAACCCTTTGAGGTACTCGCCTTCCGGGAAATTGACGGTCATCGGGTGATCGGGCGCGGCGCCCATGCGCTCATGAATATAACCATCAACCCCGGCGTCGCAGCCGGCCGAGGCGACGATCTTGTGAAACAGGTCGGCGCTGATGCCGCCCGAACAGCTGTAGGTGAACAGCACACCGCCCGGCTCCAGCAGTTTGAAGGCCAGCCGGTTGATGTCCTTGTAGGCCCGCGCGGCGCGCTCGGCATGCGCTGCGGTGGGCGCAAATTTGGGGGGATCGAGCACGATGGCGTCAAAGCTGCGGCCCTGCTCGATGAATTGGCGCAGGCAGACGTTGACATCGGCATCCAGAAACGTGGCACGGCCAGCCTCGAAGCCATTCAGGGCCACATTGGCGGCCGCTTTGGCCAGTGCCGGGCCGGAGGAGTCAATCGATGTCACATGATTTGCGCCGCCGTTCAGCGCTGCCACAGTAAAGCCTCCGGTGTAGCAATAGCAGTTGAGCACACGCTCGAACTTGAGGCGGCGGGCATAGTCGCCAAAGCGCTTGCGGCTGTCGCGCTGATCCAGGTAAAAGCCGGTTTTGTGGCCTTCGGCGATGTTCACCGCCAATTGCCAGTCGTGCTCCTGCAGCGTCAGTTCGACCTCACCGTGGCCGCGCAGCCAGCCGGTAACCCCGGGCAGGCCTTCAAGCGCCCTGCTGCTGGCATCGCTGCGCTCGTAGAGCCTGTCCAGGCCGGTGGTGGCAAGCAGCGCGTTGGCAATCACGTTCTTCCAGCGCTCCACGCCGCTGGAGGTGAACTGCGCCACCAGCGTATCGCCGTAGCGGTCCACGATCAGCCCGGGCAGGCCGTCGGACTCGCCATGCACCAGCCGCATGGCATTGCTCCGGATGTCAAAGCGGGATCTGGCCCGAACGGCGCTGGCGCAGGTAGCGGCGAAAAACCCGGCGTCGATGCGCCGGGCTTCGTCAAAGCTCCAGACCCGGGCGCGGATTTTGGAGCCAGGGCTGAACGCTGCCCAAGCCAGAAACCGGCCCTGCGCGTCCTCCACACGCACGGTCTCACCGGCATCGCCCCCGCCCTTGGCAATGGCCGACTCAAAAATCCAGGGGTGACGTCGCAGCAGCGAGCGCTCTTTGCCCGCGCGCAGGCGAATGGTTTTCAATAGGTGATCGCCATGGCCGGCACATCGACGCGGATCATCGGCTTGCCCAGGGCCGAGCTGACCGCGGCAACATAGTCAGCCGACCATTTGGCATCGCCCAGCAAGGCGGCACCTGCGGCTTGAGTCACCACCAGCACCTTGTCAGCCGTGAGCACCTTGCCGCTGGCGCGCAGCGGTTCGCAGTCGAGCGTGGTGAACTGCTGGTCGAGCCAGGCCCGTGCGGCATCGTGCGTCAGTGGCGCACCTTCGGGCACATGAAATGTGAATTCGACGCCTTTGTCCAACACCACGCTGATCTGCTTTTGCATAAGTCACCTATAGAAAGAAATTCTTGCCAGCCCCTATTTTGAACCACTTGAGCCACCTGATTTCAGGTGCGCGCGCGGATGCGCCGCATCATAGGCTTTGGCCAGGTGCTGAAAATCGAGTCGGGTGTAAATCTGCGTGGTGCTGATGTTGGCGTGGCCCAGCAGCTCCTGCACACCGCGCAGGTCGCTGCTGGACTGCAGCACATGGCTGGCAAACGAATGCCGCAACATGTGCGGATGCACGGGCGCCGCCAGACCGGCCTGCAGGCTGCGCCGGCGCACGCGCTGCCAGATGGATTGCGGCGTCAGTCGTGTGCCATTGCGTCCGATGAACAAGGCCACCTGCGCTGCAGTGCCCGCCTGGGCACGCACCATGAGCCAGACCTGTAGCGCCTGCACCGCCTTTGCGCCCACCGGCACAATGCGCCGCTTGCTGCCCTTGCCCAGCACATGGGCTTCGCCCGCCGGCAGATCGACCCAGCCGCGCGCCGCAGCGCTGGCCTGCACGTCGAGCCCGGTCAGCTCGCCCACGCGCAAACCGCCGCCATAAAGAAGCTCGACCATGGCCGCGTCGCGCGCCTCCAGCCAGGCGTCGTTGGCGGTGCTCCCGAAGCTCGCCATTTGCACCGCATCATCCACGCTCAGGGCTTTGGGCAGGGGCTTGGCGGCTTTGGGGGCGCGCACATCCAGCACCGGGTTGCAGGCCACCAGCCCTTCACGCCCGAGCCAGATGTAGAAGCCGCGCCATCCCGACAAGATCAGCGCAATGCCCCGGCCGCTGCGCCCGCCACTGTGCATTTGCGCCACCCAGCGCCGGATGTGGCCGGGCTGGACCTCGGTCAAGCCGACAACAGCCTGTGCCGCATGAGCCTGCAGTTTTTGCAGGTCCAGTGTGTAGAGCGCTGCGGTGCGCTCGGCCAGGCGTTTTTCGAAGCGTACATGGTCCAGGTAGCGTTGCACCAGCGGATCCATGGGCTGGCTCACCCGCTGATTGGCAGGGGGGTCATGGATTGCCACGCCTGGCGCGCCATGAAGGGATTTGACAGGACCGCCCATGGGCGAGGTTTAGCGCAGCGGTGACAGCGCGGCACTGGCCAGTTCGGCAATGCGCGCCAAAAAATCGGTGCCCATGGTGCTGTTGAAGCGCTGGGCGTCGGGTGAAGCCAGCACCAGCAGGCCAAAGACGGGTGCCGTGCTGCCGACCGGGCCGTCGCGCAGCGGCAAAATGGCCAGCGAGGCGACCGCCTTGGGTTCTGGCAGCCAATTCACAAGCTCCAGACCCGTGTTGACGCCGCAAAATGGCCCGGTCAATGAGTTGGCAAATATCCTGGCGTCTTCACTGACACCCTGTGCAAACGCCGCCTCGGCATAGGCCGCATCCACCCCCCAAACCTTGATGGCCACCTGCGGCACGGCAAACTGGTCGGCCAGTTCGTCGGCCATCAGCTCGGGCAAATTCGCGGGGTCGATGTTCAAAAACAGCGTGCGTGCCCAGTACAGCAACTTGTCGGACAGTGCCGTGTTCTCGTTGACGTTGCGAATCATCTCCATGATGCGCTGTTCCAGCAGCTTGATTTTTTCGCGCAGCATGTTGGCCTGACGCTCTTGCAGGCTCACAGCGCGCTGGCTATGCGGGCTGGTCAGATGCACCGCAGCCAGCATCTCGGCATGGCGCTCAAAAAAATCAGGCGTGTTGGCCAGGTAGTCGGCAATATCGTCTTCGGTGATCGGGTTGGTGATGGCGCTGGGCAAGGATGAATTGGGCATGGTGGTCAATCGCTCGGTAAATGGTCGGGGAGTTCAAGGGTGCCGTGAAAAACCGTGGTGGCCGGACCCGTCATCATGACTGGCGCATTGCCGCCAGCCCAGGCAATGGTGAGCAAGCCGCCGCGGGTCTGCACGTCGACCTCGGCGTCGAGCCAGCCGAGCCGGATGCCAGCAACCACGGCCGCACAAGCGCCCGAGCCGCAGGCCAGCGTCTCGCCGGCGCCGCGTTCGAACACGCGCAAGCGAATCTGGTGGCGGTTTTGCACCTGCATGAAGCCGGCATTGACCCGGTTCGGAAAAAACGGGTGGCGCTCGATCAGCGTGCCCTGCTGCAGGACCGGCGCCGTGTCCACGTCGTCCACCCGCTGCACAGCGTGCGGGTTACCCATCGACACCACGGCCACCAGCACCACCGTGTCTTGTCCCGGCGTGGCCAGCTTCAGCGGCCATTGCTGCCATGTGCCGCCAGCTTGTGCAGGCACCATGAGCGGCGCAAACGGAATGCGCTCCAGTTCGAACACCGGCTCACCCATGTTGACCGTGACGCGGCCATCCGTCCTGAGCACCGGCTCGATCACTCCACCCCGGGTCTGCACCCGGATCGCGTCTTTTTGGGTCAGGCCGGCATCTCGCACAAAACGGGCAAAACAGCGCGCGCCATTGCCGCACTGCTCAACCTCGGCGCCATCGGCGTTGTGAATGATGTATTCGAAATCAATGCCTGGCGCGGGCGAAGGGCGAACCGTCAGGATCTGGTCGGCACCCACGCCAAAGTGGCGGTCCGCCAGCCAGCGGTACTGCGCCGCGCCCAGGCCGAAACGACTTCGAGTCTCGTCGAGCACCACAAAGTCGTTGCCGGCACCCTGCATTTTGGTAAAGGGAATTCGCATGGATCGGATTATCCACGCGACAGCACTGCGCCGGCTGCAGGATGTTTGATGGCGGTCCTGACCAGCTTGCCGGCCACGGCAGCAGGCTGGTCGATGGCGCACTGATCCGCCAGCTGCAGCAGGTGGAACAGCCTATCGGCCAGCTCGGCGGCTGCCACCATCAGTGCCGTGCTCAGATGCTTGGGCGTGTGAAAACGCTGCCAGTGGCGCGCTGCGGCGAAATCGCGCAAAGTTTGTTGCAGTGACTCGATGTCCATGTGCGTATCCCCCGCAGCGTCATGCAAGGCTGCGACAATACCGCCCCTATGAATCCTGTTTATACCCTGACCCTGTCCTGCCCCGACCGCCTGGGGCTGGTGCACGCCGTGTCCGGCTTCTTGCTGGAACGCGGCGGCAACATCGAAGAAGCCGCGCAATTCAACGACACCAGCACCGGGCTGTTTTTCATGCGCGTGCAGTTTGCCTGCGGCCAGCCTGGTTTTGACAACCTGAAAGCAGAGCTGGCCGACTTTGCCGCGCCGTTCCAGATGCAATGGCAATTGCGCGCCCAGGCGCAAGCCATGCGCACCGTGATCATGGTCAGCAAGGAAGGCCATTGCCTCAACGACCTGCTGTTCCGCTGGAAAAGCGGCCTGCTGCCCGTGAACATTTGCGCCATCATCTCCAACCACCGCGACTTTTACCAGCTGGCCGCCAGCTACAACGTGCCGTTTCACCACCTGCCGATAAGCGCAGCGACCAAGGCCAGGGTGGAAGCCAAACAGATCGAGATCATCGAAGCCGAGGGCGCAGAGCTGGTGGTGCTGGCGCGCTACATGCAGATTTTGTCCGACGATCTGTGCCGCAATTTGAGTGGCCGCGCCATCAATATCCACCACTCGTTTCTGCCCAGCTTCAAGGGCGCCAAGCCCTATTACCAGGCGCATGACCGGGGTGTGAAGCTGATCGGCGCCACCGCCCACTACGTGACCGCCGACCTTGACGAAGGTCCGATCATCGAGCAGGACGTGGCGCGCGTGGACCACAGCAAAACGGTGGAAGATTTAACGGCTTTGGGCCGCGACACCGAAAGCCAGGTGCTGGCGCGCGCGGTCAAATGGCACAGCGAACACCGCGTGCTGATCAACGGCCACAAAACCGTGATTTTCAAGTAGCTCTGATCCCCCGCCCTACCGGCAGATTCCGGAAAGACCTGGGCTCGTTGCTTTGGGCATGCACCTTGGCGCCAACCATCAGCCTGCACCCTTGAGTGTTCACTCGGCACACGCCAAGGCGAAGGGCTGATGGTCAGACGCCTCGCGCCATCACCTCACCCAGCCGTATGGCGCCTCCTGGCTGCCATGCCGGGTTGAACTGCAGTGCGCCTTTCGGGAACAGCATGACCACGGTGGAACCGAGCAAAAACCGCCCCATCTCTTCGCCTTGCCTGAGTTCAATGGGCTGATCGTCGTAACGCCACTCGGTCAGTCGCCCCGGGCGCGGGGCATTGACAGCACCGTGCCAGGTGGTGGCCATGCTGCCCACGATGGTGGCGCCCACCAGCACCAGCACAAACGTGCCCCTGCCGTTGGGGCGATCAAACACGCACACCACGCGCTCGTTGCGCGCAAACAGCCCCGGCACGCAGCGCGCGGTGGCCGGGTTGACCGAGAACAGCTCGCCTGGCACATAAATCATGCGCACCAGGCGAGCGGCGCAGGGCATGTGGATGCGATGGTAGTCTCGCGGGCTCAGGTAAAGCGTGGCAAAGTGGCCGTTGTCAAGCTGCGCGGCCAGCGCGACATCGCCCCCCACCAGCGCGGTGCTGCTGTAGCGGTGGCCTTTGGCCTGGAAGATTTGCTGTCCTTCGATGCGGCCAAACTGGCTGATGGCGCCATCCACCGGGCAAATCAGATCGGCTTGCGCCAGCGGCCGTGCACCGTCTTTGAGCGCGCGGGTAAAAAAGTCGTTGAAGCTGGCGTAGCTGGCGATGTCAGGGTTGGCGGCTTCGAGCATATTGACTTTGTAGCGCCGCACAAACCAGGCGATCAGCCGCGTGGTGAGCAGGCCGCCCCGGGCACGGGCAATGCGCCCGGCCAGCAAGGTGATGGCTTGCCTGGGGATCAGGTATTGGGCGAGTACGGCGGCGCGTTCGGTCATCAGGCAGGGATTCTACGCAGTGCATTTGCGCCACCTGCTGCCACAATCAGAACATGTCCAGCGTCCGCATCCCGCCCGTTCAATGCCTGCTGACTTTTGAAGCGCTGGCGCGCCTGCGCAGTGTCACGCAAACCGCAGAAGAACTGTGCGTGACGCCCAGCGCGGTCAGCCACCGGGTCAAGCAGCTTGAGCAGATCATTGGCACCAAGCTGTTTGGCAGGGCCGATTTTTCGCTCACCATCGAGGGCGTGGAGTACCTCGCGCATGTGCGTGACGGCCTGGGCATGCTGCAAAAATTTCCCGGTTCTGCGGCCATGCCGGGCAAGCGCAAGCTGCGTCTGGCAGTCACGCCGACCTTTGCACGCTCCATCCTGATTCCGCGCCTGCGCCAGTTCACCGAGGCCTACCCCGAGATCGACCTGACCCTGCAAATCTCGATCCCGCTGCTCGACGTGGTTGCCGAGGACGCCGACCTGATGATCCGCTTTGGCACCGGCCGCTATGCCGATGTGGAGCATGTGTGCCTGCTCAAGGACGAGGTCACGCCGCTGGCCTCGCCCGCCTATGTGCGTGAACACGGACCCTTTGACGTGGCGCAAGACCTGGAAGGCGAGGAACTTTTGCGCAGCCCGCTGGAGCCCTGGCGCACCTGGTTTGCCGCCAACGCGCTGGACTGGCCCGAACCGGTGGACGGCTCGCAGTTCAACGATGTCGGACTGATGTGCGATGGCGCGGCCGCCGGCATGGGCATTGCCCTGATCCGGCTCAAGCTGGCTGTGCCGTGGCTGGAAAACGGCGCACTGGTGCGCCTGGGTACCAGCGAGGTTTTTGCTGGTAATGTGCCCAGCCCCCATGCCCATTACCTGTGCTGGCGCACCGGCATGATGGAGCGCTGGGAATGCGTGGCCTTTGCCGACTGGCTCAAGCAAAGCATGGTTTGAGAAATTTCAGCAAGACTTGTCAAATTCTTCAACGACGATGCCTGCGCCAAGCCTTAAAGTAAAGGGTCACAACACGGCTCGTTGCAGCCGGCCAGATCAAGGATGCAGATGAACGCCCCCGCCATGCCACAAGAATTTTCAGCCCTGCAGCGATCTGAGCGCCAGACGCAAGTCGTCCAGGCGCTGTCGGCGCATTTGCCCGCCCATGACCTGCTCTGGAACAACGAAGACACGACGCCCTACGAGTGCGACGGCCTGACCGCCTACCGCCAGCGCCCGCTGGTGGTGGCCCTGCCTGAAACGCAGGAACAGGTGGCGGCCGTGCTCAAAACCTGCCATACGCTCAACGTGCCGGTGGTTGCGCGCGGTGCCGGCACCGGCTTGTCGGGCGGCGCCATGCCCAATACCCTGGGCGTCACCCTGTCGATGGCCAAATTCAACCAGATACTGAAAATCGACCCGGTGTCGCGCACGGCGGTGGTGCAATGCGGCGTGCGCAACCTCGCCATCAGCGAGGCGGCCGCGCCTCTGGGCCTGTATTACGCGCCCGACCCGTCGAGCCAGATTGCCTGCACCATAGGCGGTAACGTGTCCGAGAACTCGGGCGGCGTGCACTGCCTCAAATACGGCCTGACCTTGCACAACATCGTCAAGATCAAGGGCTTCACCATGGCGGGCGAACCGGTCGAGTTTGGCTCCGACGCGCTGGACGCGCCCGGCTACGACCTGATGAGCGTGGTGATTGGCAGTGAGGGCATGCTGGCCGTGGTGGTCGAGGTGAGCGTCAAACTGATCCCCAGACCGATCCTGGCGCGCTGCATCATGGCCAGCTTCGACGACATCCGCAAAGCCGGTGATGCCGTGGCCGCGGTCATCGCCGCGGGCATCATTCCGGCCGGGCTCGAAATGATGGACAAGCCCATGACGGCGGCCGTGGAAGACTACGTGCACGCCGGCTACGACCTTGGCGCTGAAGCCATTTTGCTGTGCGAGAGCGACGGCACGCCTGAAGAGGTCGAGGAGGAAATAGGCCGCATGAGCGCCGTGCTGCTGGGCGCAGGCGCCACCAAAGTGGCGGTGAGCCAGAACGAGCAGGAGCGACTGACCTTCTGGAGCGGACGCAAAAACGCGTTCCCCGCCAGCGGGCGCATCAGCCCCGACTATATGTGCATGGACAGCACGATTCCGCGCAAACGGGTGGCCGATATTTTGCTGGCGATCCAGCAGATGGAGCACAAATACCAGCTGCGCTGCGCCAACGTGTTCCACGCCGGCGACGGCAACCTGCACCCGCTGATCCTGTTTGATGCCAATGATGCCGACCAGTTGCACCGCGCCGAGCTGTTTGGCGCCGACATTCTGGAAACCAGCGTGGCCATGGGCGGCACCGTGACAGGCGAGCACGGTGTGGGGGTGGAAAAGCTCAACAGCATGTGCGTGCAGTTTTCTGCCACCGAGAACGAGCAGATGTTTGGCGTCAAGCGCGCCTTTGACCCGCAGGGCCTGCTCAACCCGGGCAAGGTCATCCCGACGCTGCAGCGCTGCGCCGAATACGGCAAGATGCTGGTGCGCGGCGGACAGATCAAGCACCCGGATTTGCCCCGGTTCTGACCTGGAGGCCCAATGAACGGCTTGCGCGGACTGGCCTGGCTGCTGACCATGCAATCTCTGGGTGAGCTGCTGTCGCGGGGCTTGCGCCTGCCCTTTCCGGGGCCGGTGGTCGGCATGTTGCTGCTGTTGCTGGCATTGCGACTGCCGCTGGTACGCGACCCCGTGGCGGCGTGCGCCAATTTCCTGCTCTCGCATTTGTCGCTGCTGTTTGTGCCGGTGGGCGTGGGCGTGATGACGCACCTGGGACTGCTGGGCCAGTACGGTGTCCGCATGCTGACCATCATCGTGCTGTCCACCTGGATCGGGCTGGTTGTGACGGTGCTGGTGCTGCGGGCTTTCAAGGGTCGGCGTGATGCCTAGGTTTGTCGAACTCTGGATTTACCTGTCTGCCACGCCGCTGTTTGGCCTGACCGCCACACTGATGGTTTATGTGCTGGCGCACGCGCTGTATGCCCGCCTCGATCAGGCGGCCTGGGCCAATCCGGTGCTATGGTCGGTGATAGCCCTGGCCAGTCTGCTTACCTTGACCGGCGTGGACTATCCAAGCTATTTTTCGGGGGCGCAGTTCATCCACTTCCTGCTGGGGCCCGCCGTGGTGGCGCTGGCCTGGCCGCTGTGGGAGCGGCGCAGCGCCTTGCGCCAGCATTGGAGCGCCTTGCTGGCGGCGGCCTTGGTGGGTGGCGCGGCGGCCAGCGGCTCGGCGCTGCTGCTGGGCAGGCTGGCAGACTTGCCGCATGACGTGGTGCTGTCGCTGGCGCCCAAGTCAGTCACCGCGCCTGTGGCCATGGGCATTGCCGACAAAATTGGCGGCATTCCGGCGCTGGCGGCGGTGTTTGCGGTGGTGACCGGCATGGTGGGCGCGCTCAGTGGCAAGGCACTGTTCGGCTTGCTGAAAATTCCGACCGACACCGAGGGCTGGATGGCGCGCGGTTTTTCCCTTGGCACAGCAGCGCACGGCATTGGCGCTGCGCGCGCGATGCAGGTCAACAGCGATGCTGGCGCATTTGCCGGGCTGGCGCTGGGCTTGCAGGTGGTACTGGCGTCGTTGCTGCTGCCGCTGCTGTTCCGGCTTTTTTAGCCTGGATTTCTCATGCGGTCACTGAGGAATCCGGGCTTGGGTTTACTCCAATGCCATCAAGCCGTTTTTGGCGGCTTCAGCATGGGTTCGTCGTCGGCAATCAGTTGCGCCGCCCAGGGCGCCAGCTTGCTGGCATCCGATCGCAGCACCTCCTGCTTGACCACCAGGATTTGCGCCGGATGCATGGAAAAACTGCGCAAACCCATGCCCAGCAGCAGCTTGGTCATGCTCACATCGCCCGCCATTTCACCGCACAGGCTGACCGGCTTGCCTTGTGCCTGCCCTTCGGCAATGGTGTTGGCCACCAGACGCAAAACGGCCGGGTGCATCGGGTCATAGAGGTGCGCCACCGATTCGTCGGCGCGGTCGATGGCCAGCGTGTACTGGATCAGATCATTGGTGCCGATCGAGAGAAAGTCGAAATACTTGAAAAACACCTTGAGCGTCAGCGCCGCGGCCGGAATTTCGATCATGGCGCCGATCTTGACGGGCCCGTAAGCCACACCACGGTTGTCCAACTGCACACGGGCATGGTCGATCAGCGCCATGGTCTGGCGGATTTCACGGGCATGCACGAGCATGGGAATCAGCAAACGCACCTGGCCATGGGCACCTGCGCGCAAAATGGCGCGCAGTTGCGTCAAAAACATGGCCGGGTCGGCCAGGCTCCATCGAATGGCGCGCAGGCCCAGAGCCGGGTTCAGGTGGGCATCGTCGCGCAAGGTGTCATCAAGTGGTTTGTCAGCGCCCACATCGACCGTGCGAATGGTGACCGGCAGGCCCTGCATGCCTTCGACCGCGCGACGGTAAGCCTGGTACTGCTCCTCTTCATTTGGCAACTTGCCGTGGCGCCCCATGAACAGGAACTCGCTGCGAAACAGGCCCACTCCCACGGCGCCAGCATTCAGGGCGTTGACGGCATCGTCGGGCATTTCAATGTTGGCCAGCAGCTCGATCTTTTGCCCGTCCAGCGTCACCGCCGGCGTGTGCAGCAGGCGCGCCAGGCGGCCGCGCTGGAGCTCACCCTGGCGTTGCTTGAAACCATATTCGGCCAGAATGATCGGCGACGGGTCCACCACCACCACACCGACGTCACCGTCAATGACCACCCAGTCGTCCTGCTGAATCAGATGACTGCTCAGGCGCGCGCCGACCACCGCCGGGATATCCAGGCTGCGCGCCACAATGGCCGTGTGCGAAGTTTTTCCGCCGACATCGGTAATGAAACCGGCAAACACGCTATTTTTGAACTGCAGCATGTCAGCCGGCGAGAGGTCGTGCGCCACCAGGATCAATGGCACGTCCATGGTGTCATCAAGCAACAGGTCCTGCTGCGATCTACCACGCTGCGAACGCAAGGGCGGCTGGATCAAAGGCGATGACACGCCACGCATGGCACGCAAGATTTTTTCGGTGAGCTGCTCCAGGTCGGCCTTGCGCTCGCGCAGGTAATCGTCTTCCATTTCGTCGAACTGGCGCGCCACGACTTCAAGTTGCGAGGTCAGCGCCCATTCCGCGTTGTAAAGGCGGTCCTTGATCCAGTGCCGCACGCCGGCCTCAAGTTCTTCGTCTTGCAGCAGCATCAGGTGGACATCGAGCAACGCCGACAATTCCTGGGGCGTTTCTTTGGGCCCCATATGGGAAATGCTGGTCTGCAGACGGTGAATTTCATCGACGACAGCATCGCGACCATCGCGCACCCGTTTGATTTCAACCGGAATCTGTTCCGGCGTGATGAAGTAATGCGCCACATCCATCCGGCTCGAGGCCACCAGCACGGCGCGGCCAATGGCCACGCCCCTGGCGACTGCCAGACCCTGGATGGCAAAGGTCATTCACCTTCTCCGAACTTGTCTGCCACGAGAGCCAGCAAGGCCTCCATGGCCTGTTGCTCCCGCTCGCCGCTGGTTTCAATCTCAACCTCCGAGCCCATGCCGGCCGCCAGCATCATCACGCCCATGATGCTTTTGGCGTTGACACGGCGCTCGCCGCGCGACATCCAGACTTCACACGGAAAACTGCCCGCCAATTTGGTCAGCTTGGCCGATGCGCGGGCGTGCAATCCCAACTTATTGCTGATGATAGTCGTGGTTTTGATCATTTGCTTTGCGTTGCTGATTTTGCGGCGCCGTGACAGCCACTTGCATGACCCCCTGGGTGCCCCCGGAGAGCACACGCGCCACCAGCGCATCCATGGTCTCGTTGCGATACGTGATCGCCCGCAACAGCATGGGCAGGTTGACGCCAGCGACCAGTCTTGAATTGACACCATCGACCAGCTTTTGCGCCACATTGCACGGCGTGGCGCCGAACATATCCGTCAAAACCAGCGTGCGCCCGGTATTGAGCAGCGCCATGGCCATGCGCGCCGTGGCCAGCGATTCATCGACCGGGACGTTGGGCTGGACATCCAGCACTGCAAGGCATGAAGCGGCTTCCGGAAAAACATGCAGCGCGCACTGGCGCAGGGCCGTGGCCAGGGGTGCGTGAGCGATGATGAAAATGCCGTTATTCATGTCTTTCAGGGCGCGGAATGGCTGGTCGGGCATGGCGATGGCTCACGAAGTTAAGCATTGGGT
>JBBINL010000062.1:0-13767 GCA_037443905.1 Burkholderiales bacterium
GGCGTCGTAGTCAAAGATACCCCCGAAGTTCGAGGGTGCGGGCCGTCAAATCGGCGAGTTTTGTGCCAATGGCGTTGATGCGTTCTGCTTCCATGATGCGGGTCCTGATAGTTATTGGGTGTCAAATAACCCGCCATTTTCTCACGCCCTCGGTTCAACTCCCAAACAGGCCCTTGAGCGTCTTGCCGACATCGGGCAAGCCGGGGATGCCCAGCGGCGGCTTCGCGCCTGGGTCGGCCGGTGCCGGTTCTTCTGTGCGGGGTGGCATCTGCCCGGAACTGGTCGCATCACTTTCTTCACCCAGCATCACCATGGTCAGGGCCTTGACGCGGATCTTGGCCGTCCATTCAGGTTCCCATGCCACGCGCTTGTCGGCGGGACGCGGCGGGTGCGCCAGGTTGAGCTCCTGGCCGTAAGCAATGCCGCGCAGCATCGCGCCTTCGGCCTTGGCAAAAATTCCTGCAGGAATGGCGCAAGAAGTCTTGCTGGCGGGCAGCAAGACCTTTTCCTTGAGCCATTTGTCCACATTGGCGTTGCTGGCGTAGTCCATCAAACCCCAGCCGGGCTCAGGCACGTCGGATGAGCTCCAGATCACCATCTCGGTCGCACCCGCGTTGTCGCTGCCGCTCATGGCATTCAAAAAGTAAGCCTGAGCCGTCGGCAAACTTTGCCAGTTGATCTGTGTGGCCGCCGTGCCACCGCCCTGGCTGACCAGAGCCAGCCTGGGCATGAAATCCTGCTGCGGGCCAATGGAAAATTGCAGACTGGCGGGCAACCCTTCGCCGGTCAGCGCATGCGCGCCGGTCAGGGAGGCTTGTGGTGGCACTTTCTGGTGGTGCGTCTCGTTGGGCCAGACAGCGTGTCCGGGGATGGCTTTGGCTCCGGTGTCGCGGGTGGCGCGGCCCATCATGAATTTGCCGTAATCCTCGACGCCGGCCTTGGCAAAGTCCAGAATGCGCGGCTGGCCGGGGCGCACGCTGTCGCTGCAGCCCCAGTAAAACAGGAGGCGGCCCTTTGGCTGCTCAGGCACTTCATCGACGCTGCCACCACCCCGCTGGCCGGGCTTTTCAGCTTGCGGTTTGACCGGCAACAGCGTCAGGCTGGGCCCCATGGCCTGGCCGGCCGGAATGGCCTGCACCGCCTCGGTGCCCGCAGGCTTGCGTTGTGTGCGCACCGCCAGGTCCAGCCAGCGCCCGGGCATCATGCCGCGAGTGGCGCCAAAACTGACCCCGCCCATGCCGGGCATGCCGGTCATGCCTCCGATCATGCCGCCCAGGGCGCCCATGTCGGGCAGGTCGTCCATGCCGGCCATGGAGATCGTGGCCACATCCATCCAGTACTGCGCCACTGGTGGCTTGACCACCTGGGTTTGGGCTGCCACTGAGCCGCAGGCCAGCCATGCCGCTGCGGCCAGTGTGCCAACGCCAAAGCCAGGGTGAGGAAAAATGATTGGCCGCAATCCGTTGTTCATGAACAGCCTCCGCAAGGGTGATAGGAAACGACTTCGTGGTGAATAGCCTACCACTGGTAAAGCTGGAATGCCACTGATTTATTGTGACAAAAAGCGCTCGATCAAGGCCGCCACCGCCTGCGGCTGATCATGGTGCAGCATGTGGCCGCAGTCCGGTAAGGTCACGATTTCGACCTGCGCCACTGATTTGAGCCGTTCGTGGTGTTGCGCCAGGGTAAATTGGCCGCGCCACCAGGCCGTCATGCTGTCGTCCTGGGCTTCCACCATCAGGGTCGGAGCGCTGATCAGGTGGTAAATCGCCAGCACCTCGTCGACCCGGTAGAGATGCGCGCTGGTGATCTTGTGGGCGGCCTCGCCCAGAATCGTCCATTGGCCGGGCGTCATTTCTGCCGACCAGTGGCTGGCGAGCCAGCGTGCCTTGTCCATGCTCAGGTAGCGGTTGTTTTTGGCCAAACGCGCTGCCACGGCGTCAAGCGAATCGTAGGTTTTGAGGCTCAGGGCGCCCTGGTGGAATTGCCTGACCTCGTTCATCCACTGCGTGATCCGCCCTGGCGCTTGCGCTGGCACGGTGTCAGGCAGGCCAAAGCCTTCCAGGTTGATCAGGCGGTGGATGCGCTCGGGGCGCAGACCGGCGTACAGCATGGCCACGTTGCCACCCATGCTGTGGCCGACCAGGTTGACGCATTGGCCGGGGGCGTAATGGTCGAGCAGTGCGTCGAGGTCGGCCAAATAATCAGGAAACCAGAAGCTGTCTGCGCCACCAGACGGTGTCAGGCCGAAGCCGCGCCAGTCGGGCGCGATGATGAAGTGGTCTTGCGTCAGGGCATCCACGACAAACTGGTAGCTGGCCGCCACATCCATCCAGCCGTGCAGCATTACCAGCGGCGTTTTGCCGGGGCCGGGTTCGCCCCAGCAGCGAACGTGGTAACAAAGTGTACGAATAGGGACAAACTCGCTATGGGAAATTCTTTGGATTGGGTACATTTGGCTAATCATAAGGAGTCATCAGCATGCCAGTCAGTCAAACCAGCGACAAAGCGACGTTGCCTCCGCCCGGCAGCGTAGTCTGTGCATGGGATTTTCCAAACACTTACGACAACTTGCGCCGCGCCTTTGTCTGGCAGGTGCCAGCCCGGTTCAACATGGCGCAAGCCTGCTGCGCGCGCTGGGCATCGCGGCCGGAAACTGCAAAAAACGTGGCTGTCCAGACCTACCAGTCCGGGGTCGGGCGCACTTTCAATTCCTTCTCCAGGCTGCAGGACCGGGCCAATCGTCTGTCCAATGTGCTGGTTGGCATGGGCGTGCAGCCGGGAGACCGGGTCGCCATCGTGATGCCGCAGCGCTTCGAGACCGCCGTGGCCTACATCGCGGTGCTGCAAATGGGCGCGATTGCGATGCCGCTGTCGCAACTGTTCGGACCGCAGGCGCTGGCGTTTCGGCTGCAGGACAGCGCTGCGGTGGTGGCCATTGGCGACGCGCAGACGCTGGCCAGCGTGCAGGCAGTGCGCACCCAGTGCCCGGCTTTGCGCAAGGTGTTGGGAGTGGAGCTTGACTCAGAGACACAACATCTGGCGGATGCAAGCTATGCCAAGGCGCTCGGCGCTGCCAGCAATCAGTTTGCCATGGTGGCCACGCAGGCTGACGCCCCGGCCATCTTGATCTATACCAGCGGCACCACCGGCAACCCCAAGGGCGCGCTGATACCGCACCAGGCTTTGATCGGCAACCTGACCGGTTTTCTGTGCAGCCAGAACTGGTTCGGCTTCGACATGGCGGCGCAGGGCGAGCCGGTGCAAAGCCTGCGCCAGTTGACCAACCCTGATCACCTGCCTGCGGGTTCCAGCGCGGTGTTCTGGAGCCCGGCCGACTGGGCCTGGACCGGTGGCCTGATGGACGCGCTGTTGCCCTCGCTCTTTTTCGGCCGGCCGATCGTGGCGTTCAAGGGCCGCTTCAGCCCGCAAGCCGCGCTGGAATTGCTGCGCGACTGCGGCGTGACGCACACGTTTCTTTTTCCGACTGCGCTCAAGGCGATGATGAAGGCCTGCCCGGGCAGCCCAAGCCAGCCCGTCAGCCAGCAATTTGGCCTCAGGCTGCAGGCCATCATGAGCGCGGGCGAGGAGGTGGGTGACGCGGTATTCGACTACTGCGAAGCGCAATTGGGTGTGACGGTGAACGAAATGTTCGGCCAGACCGAGATCAACTACATCGTGGGCAACTGCGCCGCTCTGTGGCCGCCCAAACCCGGCAGCATGGGCCTGGGCTACCCCGGCCACCGGCTGGCGGTGATCGACGACTTCGGCAATGAATGCGCCGAGGGCGTGGTCGGTGACGTGGCTGTCCATCGCATGGATCTCCACGGCCGGCACGATCCCATCTTTTTTCTGGGCTACTGGAAAAACGCGGCTTCAACCTTGGCCAAGTTCACCGGCGACTGGTGTCGCACCGGAGACCTGGCCCGCCGCGATGCCGAGGGTTACCTGTGGTACCAGGGCCGCAGCGACGACGTGTTCAAGGCCGCGGGATATCGCATCGGCCCTGGCGAGATCGAGAACTGCCTGGTCAAGCACCCGGCCGTGGCCAACGTGGCGGTGGTGCCCAAGCCCGATGCGGCGCGCGGTGCGGTGGTCAAGGCCTATGTGGTGTTGTCGCCTGATTTTCTGGCGGCCCGCGCCAATTACGCGGGTCCCAGAACCCAGTTTGAGGCCGAGTTGATCGCGCAGCTGCAGGCACACGTCAAAGACAAACTGGCTCCCTACGAATACCCCAAGGAGATCGAGTTTCTGGACGCCCTGCCGATGACCACCACCGGCAAGGTGCAGCGCCGCGTGCTGAGGCTGCAGGAAGAAGAACGGGCGCTTGCCCTGAAGGCGACAGCGGACACTGCCGCAAGACCGTAAACTATCAAAATCGGCTGGCAAGCCATTTTTTGAATTACGCATGAAAACCATTCGCTTGGGTCAAAGCGACCTGCACGTCACCCCGGTCTGCCTGGGTACCATGACCTTTGGCGAGCAGGTCGATGAGGCCTCAGCTTTCGACATTCTGGACCACGCGCTGGCGCGCGGCGTCAACTTTATCGATACGGCCGAGATGTATGCTGTGCCGCCGCGCGCCGAAACCTTCAACGCCACCGAAAAAATCATCGGCAACTGGCTCAGCCAGCGCCCCGGCGCTCGCGAGCAATTGGTGATTGCGACCAAAGTGGCTGGCCCGTCGCGCAGCATGCCCTGGATTCGCGGTGGCAGCCCCGACTTGACGGCTGAAGACATTCGGCAAGCCTGCGACGGGAGTTTGCAGCGGCTCAAGATCGACGTGATCGACCTGTACCAGATTCACTGGCCGGTGCGCTCGGTGCCGGCTTTTGGCGGCATTTATTACCAGCCTGCCAGCGGCAGCGAAGGCACCTCCATTCACGCCCAGCTGGAGGCTTTGCACCGCTTGGTGCAGGCTGGCAAGGTGCGCGCGGTGGGTCTGTCCAACGAAACCCCTTACGGCGTGCACGAGTTTGTGCGCCTGGCCGAGCAATATGGCCTGCCGCGTGTGGCCACGGTGCAGAACGCCTATTGCCTGCTCAACCGCAGCGTTGAAAACGCGCTGGACGAGACGCTGCAGCGCCTGAACGTATCGCTGCTGGCTTATTCTCCGCTGGCTTTTGGCCTGCTCACCGGCAAATACGACAGCACCGGCCTGACCGGGCCAGGCACATCGCCTGAAGCCCGCCTGACCAAATTTGAATCGAGCCGCAAGCAGCGCTGGGGCCGACCTGAGGCACTGACCGCAGCCCGGCGTTACAGCGCCCTGGCGCGTGAGCATGGCCTGACGCCGACGCAAATGGCGCTGGCGTTTTGCTACACCAAATGGCAGGTGGCCAGCACCATCATTGGCGTCACCTCGGTGGCACAACTGGATGAATGCCTGGATGCCTGGGGCACCACGCTGAACCCGGAATTGCTCAAGGCGATTGACGCGCTGCGCTGGGAGATGCGCGATCCTGCCCAGTAAAGTGACGTATCTGGTGAACAACCGGTACTGGTATGTTGCCGTTGTCATGGGCGCCAGTTGTTGCCCTTCTTTTTATTGAGAGCCCTTCATGAATACGCTTTTTCCAAGATGGATTGCGGCACTTTTGCTGGCGCTTGGCATCGCCATGGCTGGTTTTGCGGTGGGTCAGGGCTTGCAGCGGTTCCGCATGTCGGACCGCTCCGTCACGGTCAAGGGCCTGGCTGAAAAAGACGTGCAGAGCGATTTTGCCATCTGGACGCTGTCCTTTCGCCGTGCGGCCAATGACTTTGGTTCCGTGCAGCAGGCGCTTTCGGCAGACCGGGAGAAGGTCGTGGCGTTCCTGAAAACGAATGGCTTTGCCGACACCGAGATCGAGGCCAGACCCCTTCAGGTGCAGGACCTGTTTGCGCGTGAATATGCCCAGAGCAATCAGCCCCTGCGGTTCAACGGCACGGGCCAGGTTCTGGTGAAGTCCCCGCGAGTGGCCGAGGTTGAAGCCGCTGCGCGTGCGGTGGACCCGCTGATTCAGGCTGGCGTGCAACTCGGTGGTGAGGGTGCGGGGCCAGGTGGGCCGCGTTACCAGCTGCGTGGTTTCAACGATGTCAAGGCGCCGCTGCTGGCGCAGGCGACACGCAACGCCCGCGAGCAGGCCGAAAAGTTTGCGGCCGAGGCGGGTGCCCAGCTCGGGCCCCTGAAAAATGCCAATCAGGGTGTGATCCGGATCACCGGCGACGATGGCCATGATTTCGACAACGGCAGCACGCGCATGAAGCGCTTGCGGGTGGTGAGCACGTTTGAGTATGAGTTGAAGTAATCCGGGACGATGGCCAGCGTCCGCTGTTGCATGTCGGGGAAGGTTTATGGCCAAGCACGTTTCTGAAACCCCCGCCACCCATTGGCTCAAGGCGAACAAGGTGGTGTTTAGCGAGCATCCCTACGCTTATCTGGCGCATGGTGGAGCGCTGCACAGCGCGGCCGAGCTGGGCTGGGACCCGTTCCATGTGGTCAAAACCCTCATCATGCAGGACCAGGACGCCAAGCCGCTGGTGGTGTTGATGCACGGCAATCGCAAGGTGTCGACCAAAAATCTGGCGCGCCAGATCGGCGCCAAGTCGGTCGAGCCCTGCACCCCCGAAGTTGCCAACCGGCACAGTGGTTATCTGGTCGGTGGCACCTCGCCGTTTGGCACGCGCCGCGCCATGCCGGTGTACATTGAATCAACCATTCTGGATTTGCCCAGAATACTGATCAACGGTGGGCGGCGCGGTTATCTGGTGGGCATCGACCCGCAGGTGTGCGTGGCCTTGCTGGGGGCCAGGCCAGTACAGTGCGCCTTGGCAGAAGTACTGATCTGACCTGGCCTTGCCTTCCGGATTGGGTCAATCACCCTTGGGGCCGTTGTGGCAGTCGTAGCAGCCCACGTTTTGTCCTGCGGAAAAGGTTTTGGTTCCTTTCTCCACATTGAAGGTCTTCGTCATCTTGACCTGGCTTAACGCCGTGCCACGGTAGTCCGCGCCATGGCAATAGGCACAGGCGGTGGCGCCACTTGCACCATCGGCGGCATCCTTGTGGTCGGAAATCCAGTTGTTGCCGGTGCTGTGCATGCCGTGTGGGCCGCCCGTGACGGTGCTCGGCATGGTGGCATGGCAAGCCGTGCATTCATTCACCGTGCCGGCATGACCTTGCAGATCCTGGCTCAGCACGTTGTCGTTGTCGTGCGAAGAAGGGTATTCTGCATGCGTGGCACCATGGCAGGATTCGCATTGCAGGCCGCCGTGGCCGGTGCTGAAGCGGTACAGATTCAGGCCGGCTGCGGGGGCGTTGGCGTTGGAGGCAAAACGCTGGTCGCTCCAGACCTTGGGTGTGCCGGTCGCTGTCACGCCACTGAGCTCGCGCTTGCCGTCATGGTGGCAAGACTGGCAGGTGGGTTGATTCAACCAGCCGGTGCGCGCACTGCTGCCCACGGCCGACATGCTGCCGTGGCAGCTCTGGCAATTCATGGCGGGTTTGCCGCTGGCGTCAAGCGCATTGCCCATGGGGCCGCGCAGGCACTGCGTTTCGGAACCCGGGTGGCACAGGTAGCAGGATGTGCGGTTGCTGCTGCTGTCCAGCGTGAGCTGGCTGACAGGAGCCTTCACGCTGGCGTGCTGGGTATGCAGGGCTTGCGTGAGCGGGGTGATGCCCACGATGCCGGTGCCCGGCAACGCATTCGAGCTGTGGCATGCGGCGCACAGTATCGGCTTGCCAGCCTCGGCGGTGGCCGCCAGGCCAGCCGGGTTGAAACCCAGCTGGTCGAGCGCTGCAGTGAATGCCGGGTTGGTCATTTTTTTCTCGTCATGCAGGCGCAGGATGTTTTTCTTCCAGTCTTTTTCGGGATCGGCATCGTTGACCCAGCCTGCAGCGGGCCTGGCATCGGCGCTGATCGTGGACGAGGCATGGCACGACTTGCAACTCATCTCGTCACTGACTGGCAGCACGGTGCGCGCCGTGGCCAGCACCTTGCCCGCGGCATCCTTGGCCACCACTTTGACCATCGGGTAAAAGTTCTTGGCACCCTTGTCGTCATAGGGCGTGATCGGAATGCCCTCGGCCTCGAACCACTTGTTGGTGGTGTTGTAGGTCATGGGGCGCGGCGTGTTCGATGTGGTGGCATTGCCCGCCAGACCCACGTCATCGGCCAGGGATGAACCAAATAGTGACTTCACCCAGCTCCAGAAATTGGTTTTGGTGACGCTGGTGGTGTTGATCGAGCCCGTCGCATCGGCCATGGCCTCATAGGTCAGCGTGACGCCGCTGGTCACCAGGCCACCGCTGGTGCTGACCAGTTGTGCGTGCAGATTGTTGTAGGGTGGCAGAATGGAGAAAACCGAGTAGTCCTTGCCGTCGACACAGTGCATGCCCAGATCATTCCAGGCCAGCAACTTGAAGTTGCCGTTCGTGATGGGTGTCGGTGTTGGTGTTGGTGACGTATCGCCGCTGTCGCTGTGGTCATCTCCGCTGTCGCCGTCATGGCTTTCCTTTATTTTCTTGCTGTCATCTGAATTTTTTTGCCGACTCGAGGCCAATTGGGACTCTATCGTTGAAGTGCCAACATCGCTGCTGCCACCGCCGCCGCCACCGCAGGCCACCAGCAGCGCCACCGCTGCGCTGACCAGACCTGTGCGCAAGGCAGGATTCATTCCTGGATTCATCACATCTCCTTTGGGTTGGTTGAATGCTGTCTGTGCCATGCCAGCGCGTCGTTGTGCCTGTCACAGGTGCTTTGGCTTGACAAATGGACTGGACAAGGCTGTCTGGAAAACCTTTTGTCAAGCGTGACTCGATGCTAAAACCCTTTATTTAAAAATGGTTATGAAGTGAAGTAACGATGTGTAATTTCATGCGGTGACACGTATCCGGAAGATTGACGTGCCGGAAGGTTTGACAGCGCAACCCAATGGCCTGATGAACTGGCAAAATCAGACTGTTGCCCCCAAAGGCTTGGGTGGCCAGGAGTTGATTTGGAATCCATGAAGATTTTTATACCGCTGTTGGCGGTGTTGGCCGGCTACCTGATCGGGTCGCTGTCGTTTGCCGTCATTGTCAGCCGGGTCATGGGCTTGAATGACCCGCGCACTTTCGGCAGCAAAAACCCGGGCGCGACCAATGTGCTGCGATCCGGCAGCAAGGCTGCCGCCATCGTCACGCTGTTGCTCGATGCGGCCAAGGGCTGGTTGCCGGTGCTGCTGGTCAAGTGGTACGGCCCGGTTTATGGACTGGGCGAGGGCACCATGGCGCTGGTGGGCCTGGCGGCGTTTCTGGGGCATTTGTACCCGGTGTTTTTCAGTTTTGTGGGCGGCAAGGGTGTGGCCACCGCGCTGGGCGTGCTGCTCGGGGTCAACGGCTGGCTGGGACTCTTTGCCATGGTCATCTGGCTGGGAATGGCGCTGGTGTTTCGCTATTCGTCGCTGGCTTCCATCACGACTGCGCTACTGGCCCCGGTGGTGTATGTGCTGGGCGGCGGCGACTTGTGGAACATGAACAAATACGTGGCGCTGGCGTTGGCCGCCATGGCCCTGTTTTTGCTCTATCGCCACGCCGAAAACATCAACCGGCTGATCAAGGGGACCGAATCAAAGCTTGGTAAAAAAACCGGTGCCGAGTCGGTGGCGCACGCGCCTGTGCATGGGCACGCCAAGCATGGCCATCGCCATCCCCCCCGCATCGATCAATCATCCTGACCTGAAGCAATCAGCCATGAAACTTTGCATTCTTGAGAACGATTTCCTGGACCCGGCGGTCGAGCCGACCTATATTGGTTACGGTGCCATGTTCGAACGCCTGTTGCGCCAGGCTGGCGCAGAGGGTACTTTTGACATTTTCAACACCGTCAAGGGCGACTACCCCGCCACGTTCGATCCCTATGACGCGGTGCTGCTCACAGGCAGCAAGGCCGATGCGTTTTCTCAGGAGCCCTGGGTGCTGACGCTCAAGGAAAAGGTGCAGGCGCTGTTGAAGTCCAAAAAGAAACTGATTGGTGTCTGTTTTGGTCATCAGCTGATTGCGCTGTGTCTGGGCGCCAAAGTGGGCCGCGCGCCGCAAGGATGGGGTGCCGGGCGCATGCAGTACCAATGGCTGGCGTCAGACTTGCCGCAGGCGCAGGGTCTTCAAGAAGTGGCCATGCTGGCCAGCCACCAGGACCAGGTGCATGAACTGCCCGGCGGCGCCAGATTGCTGGCCACCAGCGACTTTTGCCCGGTGGCAGCATTCGCGGTGGACGACCATGTGTTTTGCGTGCAGCCGCACCCCGAGTTCGTCGAAGACTACAGTGCTTTCCTGCTCGACAAACGGCGCGCCGTGTTCGGCGAAGACAAGTACCAGGCCTTTGTGCAGACTTTGGACAAGGGGCACGATGGCCTGGCGGTGGCGCGCATGATGGTGGCCTTCATCAACGGTCAATCAGTTGCCCCTGCGAGCCCAGTTGCAGGATCAGGTGGTGGTTGAGGCGTTCCTGCACTTTGGCTGCGGGCAATGCGGCGTTGATGGCCGGGCTGGCGCCAGCGCAGACGTGCAGGGTGGGCGGACGTATCCGTTGGCCTTTGGCGTCGAGTACCAGGGCCACTTCGGGGCAGTTGTCCTGGCGCCCGCGGCGCAGCACCACGCCCACCACCTGATTGTCCAATTGCACAAAGGTGCCGGGCGGAAACAGGCCGACCACCTTCAACAGCATCTGGCCCACCTGGCTGGGTTGTCCATGGCCGGTGTGGAGAATGCTTTTGGCTGACTCGGTGGCGCTGCGCCCGTCGCGCGTGCGGCGCGGGCTGATCATGGCGGCGTAGCGGTCCACCACATTGAGCAGTTGCGCCAGGCGTTGCGCCGGGGGCAAGGTGGCCAGGTCCTGTTGCAAGTCCGGATCCTGATGATGCAGCTGCACGGTTTGCAGGCAGAGCCCATCCCTGATGCCCAGATGGCGCAGCAGCTCGGCTCCGCGCGCGGCATGGGCGCGCACCGCGATGTCTTGCGCCGCAGTCGGACGTTCGCGCTGAAGCGCCAACTGATCCTGCAGCTCGGTCATGGCAATGTTCATGGTCATGGCAGCGTGTACCAGGCTGTCGCGCTCGGTCCCGGGCAGTTGCAATTCCTGCGCCACCATATGGCACAGCACGGCGCACACCAGGGCGTGCGAGGCGCTGTAGCCTACCGGCGAGTGGGCGGCCAGCTGAAACAACAGGTAAAGCGCCACGTCGCTGTCTTGCTGGATCAGGTGTTGCATCCAGCGGTCGTACTGGCCAATGCGCGCGGCAAACTCCTGCACGCTGTGCGGTTGGCTCAGCACCATGCCCAGCCCTGCCTCCAGGTCGGACCATAGACTCAGCAGGTCTTCATACTCGTCTTCAGACTGGAGGATGAAACTCATGGTGCCAAAGCTGCGCTGACGAGGCGGGCGTGCTCAGTCGCGAAAATTGTCAAAGCTCAGCGGAATGTCGCTGATTTCCTTGCGTATCAGCGCCATGGCGGCCTGCAGGTCGTCACGCTTGGAGCCGCTCACGCGCAGCTTGCCGTCCTGGATGGCCGACTGCACCTTGATCTTGCTGTCCTTGATGAGACGCTGGATTTTTTTGCCCAGTTCGGTCTCGATGCCGTCGCGCACCTTGATGACCTGCTTGACCCGGTCGCCGCCCATTTTCTGCACGTCGCCCTTGTCCAGAAAACGCACATCGACATTGCGCTTGGTGAGCTTGTTGCGCAGGATGTCCTCGATCTGGCCGAGCTGGAAATCAGCGTCGCCAATCAGCGTGATGTCCTTGTCCTTGAGCTCGATGGCAGCCGGCGTGCCCTTGAAGTCAAAGCGGGTGGTGATTTCCTTGGCTGTATTTTCAATGGCGTGTTTCACATCGACCATGCTGGCTTCGCAAACGGTGTCAAAAGAGGGCATAGGGGTTCTCGCTGAATGTTCGACAATCCCGCCATGTTAGTCCAGAAAAACGTTCCCCTGCAGCCTTTGAACAGCTTGCACATCGTCGCCAAGGCCCATGCCCTGGTGCGCATCCGTGGCGAGGCCGATGTGCAGGCGCTGCTGGCCAACCCGAAATGGGCCGCCAGTCCCAAATTTGTGCTCGGTGGCGGCAGCAATATTGTGCTCACCGGCGATGTCAGGCCACTGGTGCTGAAAGTCGAGGTGATGGGCCGGCGCCTGGTTCAGGAGACTGAAAAAGCGTTCATTGTGGAGGCCGGTGCCGGTGAAAACTGGCACGATTTTGTCACCTGGACGCTTGCAGCCGGTTACCCTGGCCTGGAGAACATGGCGCTGATTCCGGGAACCGTCGGCGCTGCGCCGGTGCAGAACATCGGCGCTTACGGGGTCGAGCTGCAAGACCGATTCGACGCGCTGGATGCCGTCGACCTGCAGACCGGTCAATTGTTCACCCTGAACGCGGCGCAATGCGCGTTTGGCTATCGTGATTCGGTGTTCAAACACGCCAGTGCTTGCGGTGCCACGGCGGGTCTCCAGCCCGTTGGACTGAAAGACCGGGCGCTGATTTTGCGTGTGCGCTTTGCCCTGCCCAAACCCTGGAAACCGGTGCTGGGTTATGCCGACATCGACAAAAAATTGGTTGCACAGGGTGTCACACAACCGACCGCGCAGCAGCTGTTCGACTGGGTCTGCGCCATCCGTCGCGACAAGCTGCCCGACCCAACGTTGATCGGCAATGTGGGCAGTTTTTTCAAGAACCCCACGGTCACGCCCGAGCAATGCACCGACATCATCGCACGCGACCCCGGGGTGGTCTATTACCAACTGGACAACGGTGCATTCAAGCTGGCCGCGGGCTGGCTGATCGACACCTGCGGCTGGCGCGGCAAGACCGTTGGCATGGCGGGTGTCTATGAAAAACAGGCGCTGGTGCTGGTCAACAGGGGCAGCGGCGTGGATGGTTCGGGTGCCACTGGTGGCGAGGTCATGACACTGGCCAAAGCGATCCAGACCAGTGTCTACGAGCGTTTTGGCATCCGGCTGGAGATCGAGCCGGTCATTGTTTAGGACACTCTGCATAACTCTGGCGAGTTTGTGGTAGCGCGGATCGGGATGGGATGCAAGGCGGGTTTTGCAGCCAATAGCCGTAGCTATTGGCAAAAAAGCCAACGCCGCAGACCGCCCGAGTCCCTGCTGCCACAGACCGCCACGAGTTGTGCAGAGTGTCCTTTAACCCCAGAATCGGGCCGTGTTTATTTTTTTGAGCATCATCAGGTCATGAAAAAAATCATTGTATTAGGCGGAACCGGCTTTGTCGGGGCCCATGTGTGTGAGAAGCTCGTGCGTGAGGGCTGGCAGGTGACCGTGCCGACGCGCCGCCGTGCCAATGCCAAAACCGTCATGCATCTGCCTGGTCTGACGGTGCTGGAGCTCGATGTGCACAACGAGGCGGCCCTGACGCGAGCGGCCGCCGGTCACGGCGCGCTGGTCAATCTGGTGGCCATTCTGCATGGCACGCAGGCCGTGTTCGAGCATGTGCATGTGGCCTTGCCGCAAAAAATTGCCCACGCCTGTCTGGCCAATGGCATCGCCCAGGTGGTGCATGTCAGTGCCCTGGGGGCCGATGCGCTTCAGCCCGCGCTGGCGCCCTCCATGTACCTGCGCACCAAGGGCGAGGGTGAGGCTGTTCTGGTGCAGGCCGCCGTGGGTGGCGGTGCCGGGGCAGCAGCACAGGCCGGGTTCGACTTGAGCATTCTGCGCCCCAGTGTCATTTTTGGTGAGCAAGACAAATTCTTGAATGTGTTTGCCAAACTGCAAAAACTGCTGCCGGTGTTGCCAT
>JBBINL010000063.1:0-13681 GCA_037443905.1 Burkholderiales bacterium
CGGTGCTGCTCAAGCTGGGCGTGCCGCTGATCGTCTCGCACATGTTCGTTTTTTATTTTGGCATCATGGCCGACCTGACGCCGCCGGTGGCGCTGGCCGCGTTTGCCGCCGCACCGATCGCCGGTGCCAGCGGCCTGACGATCAGTTTTCAGGCAATTCGTGTGGCCATCGCCGGTTTCGTCGTGCCGTTCATGGCGGTTTACAGCCCGGCGCTGATGCTGCAAGGCGACGACCTCGGCGCCACCGCTTACGTGATGGTCAAGGCACTGGTGGCGGTGGGCATGTGGGGTGCGGGGGCGATCGGCTTTTTGTTCACGCCCTTGAACGCCTTCGAGCGCTTGACAGCGATCGTGGCCGCGAGCTTTCTGGTCGTGGCGCTGCCGCTGACCGACGAGATCGGCTTTGCAGCGGTGGCCGCGTTTCTCGTATGGCACGTCTGGCGCGGCCGCCAGCGCAAGACGCGCTCTGCTTGAGCGGGTAGGGACGTCGGCATCCATTGGACGGACCAGCAACATTGGGGGTTTGCCTGAGCCTGGCCGCGGCGCTGCAAGGCACGCCCGAGGTGTTTGTGCCGGTGACCCAGCTCACGCTGGCGTGGACGCATTCGATCGAAAAGGTGCGCTGGGAGGAAGACTACGTGGTGCAGCTCGATGCACGCACGCGCCAGCCGGTTTTGCACGCGGTGCAAGCACGCGTCAAAGGCTCGGCCGCCGGCATGGAACCGCCGCCCGACGCGGTGCTGCGCAAGGGCTGGTTTGAATACCCACCAGCCATCCCGACCCCGCCTGAATTGCGCCTGACGCGTTCCGAGTTCACACCCGACTACGATGTCTGCGTGCCGGGCCGCTGCCGGCCTTTATCCGACTGGATTCCTTCAGATCAGGGGGTTACGCTTCTGAAGGCCTGCAGCAAGCCAGGGTAGTCAGGTCCGGTTACCGCGCAGCTGGCAAAAACAGCGATTGCAGGTCGTTCAAAAAGTCAAAGCCGCGCGCGCTGGGTTGAACATGGCTGCCGTCCACCGTGAGCAAACCTTGCGCCTGCGCATGCGCCAGCCCGGCCTGCAAGGCTGACACCGGCATGCCGGTGCGCTCCGCAAACAGGCTCACATCAAACCCGCCCGCGAGTCGCAGCGCATTGAGCATGAATTCAAAGGGCAGCTCGGATCGCTTGACCTCATCGTCCTGCACCACGCATTGGCCGGCCAGGGCCTGTGCCATGTAAAGCGCCGGGTTGCGCGCGCGCACCTGGCGCACCACGCGGTGGGCAAAGCTGAGTTTGCTGTGGGCGCCAGCGCCAATGCCCAGATAGTCGCCAAACTGCCAATAGTTCATGTTGTGCGCGCTGGCATGGCCGGGTCGGGCGTAGGCCGAGACCTCGTAGCGTTGCAGACCCGCTGCCCCGGTCAGGTCGGTGATCAGGTCGAGCATGTCGGCGGCCAGATCGTCGTCCACCGGGGCTGGCGGGAACTTGGCGAAGTAGGTGTTGGGCTCGATGGTGAGATGGTAGATCGACAGGTGTCCGGGTTCCAGCGCCAGCGCGGTGCTGACATCGGCGCGCAACTGGTTGAGCGTCTGGCCGGGCAGAGCGTAGATCAGGTCGAGGTTGAAGGTGTCGAAGGCTTGTGCCGCTTCCTCGACAGCCGCCAGCGCCTGGGCGCGGTCATGGACCCGGCCCAGCGCGCGCAGGAAATCGTCGTTGAAGCTTTGCACGCCCACCGACAGGCGCGTCACGCCTGCGGTGCGATAGGCCTTGAAACGGTCTTTCTCGAAAGTGCCGGGGTTGGCCTCCAGCGTGATTTCAGCCTGGGCCGCCAGCCGCACCCGCGCCCGGATGTTGCCCAGCATCTGGTCGATGGCCTGAGGCGAAAACAGGCTTGGTGTGCCGCCGCCGATGAACACCGTTTGCACGCTGCGGCCCCAGATGAGCGGCAAGGCCGCCTCCAGGTCGGCCATCAGGGCATCCAGGTAGCGTTGCTCGGGCAACTCGGCGCTGCGTATTTCATGCGAGTTGAAGTCGCAATAAGGACACTTTTTGAGGCACCAGGGCAGGTGCACATACAAAGACAAGGGCGGCAGGCTGCCCAGTTGCAGGGTGCCGGGGCGCATGTAGTGCTGGATGTCGCGTGTGACCACAGGCGCATCCGTCAACGGGGGTTCCGGCTGGATCGGGATCATCGCTTTGCTTCAGGATGGCAGGGTTCGGCTGCCAGGGGCTCCGGTGTCCATGGCTTGTCCTTCACAGCCAGCGCTCACGCATCAGCGCCACCATCGCCGCCACCGAGCGGCCCCGGTGACTGTGGGCGTTCTTCACCTCGATGGGAAGCTCGGCGAAGGTCTTGCCAAACTCGGGGATGTACATCACCGGGTCAAAGCCAAAACCGTTGGAGCCCCGGCGCTCACGCGCGATTTCACCCACCACCCGGCCCACCGCCACCAGCGGTTCGGGGTCGTCGGCCGAGCGCAGTGCCACCAGTGTGCTGACCATCGCCGCGCGCCGGTTGTCGATGCCTTGCATCTGTTCGAGCAAGGCGGTGACGTTGTTGTCGTCACTCTTGGGGTAGCCAAACCGGGTGGCGTAAAAAGCCGTTTGCACGCCCGGCAAACCGCCAAACGCATCCACGCACAGGCCGGCATCGTCAGCCACGGCGGGCAGTCCGCTGTGCCGGGCGGCATGACGCGCCTTGGCCAGCGCGTTCTCGATGAAGGTGTGAAACGGCTCGGGAGATTCCGGAATGCCCAGCTGACCCTGCGGGATCAGTTCGATGCCCAGCGGTGCCAACATGGTCTGCAGTTCGGCCAGCTTGCCGGGGTTGTTGGAGGCTAAAACAAGTTTCATGAGCAAGGGTGAGCGCTTGCGCGCCATGAAGTTCGATCGGCGTCAGGGTTTGGCAAGAGCCGCCTGCTGCAACTCAATCAGTTCGCGAATGCCCTGGTCGGCCAGCGCCAGCAGCGTATCCATCTCGGCCCGGCTGAAGGCGGCGCCCTCGGCCGTGCCCTGGACCTCGACATAATGGCCGCTGGCTGTCATCACCACGTTCATGTCGGTGTCGCAGGCCGAGTCCTCGCTGTAGTCGAGGTCGAGCAGCGGCGTGCCCTGCACGATGCCCACCGAAATCGCCGCCACGGCTTCGCGGATCGGGGATTGGCTCAGCTTGCCTGCGCAAAGCAGGCCGTTGACGGCATCCTGCGCCGCCACGAAGGCGCCGGTGATGGCGGCCGTGCGGGTGCCGCCATCGGCCTGGATGACGTCGCAATCGAGGTGAATGGTGCGCTCGCCCAGCAGCGTCAGGTCAAACACCGAGCGCAGGGCGCGGCCGATCAGGCGCTGGATTTCCTGCGTGCGCCCGGTCTGCTTGCCGCGCGCGGCTTCGCGGTCGCTGCGGCTGTGCGTGGCGCGCGGCAGCATGCCGTATTCAGCCGTGACCCAGCCTTGGCCGCTGCCCTTTTGGTGCGGCGGCACCTTGTCGAGCACCGAGGCATTGCACAGCACCTTGGTGTGGCCGAATTCGATCAGCACCGAACCTTCGGCATGCCGGGTGTAGTGGCGGGTGAGGATGATGGGGCGCAGGGCGTTGGCGGCGCGCCCGCCGGTTCTTTCAAATGGGGTCATGTCGGAGGCTCAAAGGGTGGGGACGAGCGGGCAGGTGCTTCAGCGATTCAGAGCATGGCCGTCGGTCAGAAGCAAATCGACCTGCCTGGTCAAACCCGTGGCGCTGTCACCCTGACCGGGTTGCGGGGCATCAGGCGTGAGCCATGAGAATGCCAGGCAGGTGACATTGTCGCTGTGCTCGCCTGCCTTGGCCAGAGCCTGGTCGACCAGATCGGGGACGGCTTGTTCCACGGTCTTGCCAACCAGTTCGTTGACGATGTCTGGTTCGGGCAGGCTTGACCACAGGCCATCGGAGCACAGCATGAGTTTGTCGCCCTGACGCAAGGCCAGTGGTTCGGCCACCGTGAAGACGGGTTTGATGGGCGAGCCCAGGCAGGTGAACAGCACATTGCGGTTGCGCTCGGCGGGTGAAGGCTGCGCTGCGTCATGCTGGCGGCGCCTGCGTTCGGAAAAGGAATGGTCCTGGGTGCGGGCCAGCAGTTGCTGTTGGCGAACCACATAAAGCCGGGAGTCGCCGCAGTGGGCCCAGCTGGCCTGACCCGACTGGACGAGCGCCACCACCAGCGTGGTGCGGGGCGAATCGTGCATGCTCTTGTCGATTGCGTACTTCTGAATGCGCAGATGCGCCGCCATCATGGCGTCGCCCAGAAAATCGGCCACATCGGCCAGTTTGGGTTGCGCCATCTTCTGAAACATGGCCGCCACGGTCTCAATAGCCAGTTGCGATGCCACCTCGCCCTCGGGGTGACCGCCCAGGCCGTCTGCCAGCATCAGCACCGCACTGTCACGGGTGTAGCAATAGCCCACGCGGTCTTCGTTGATCTTGCGCCCACCCTGGCGGCTTTGCTGGAAGACGGAAAATTGCATCAGAAGTTCTTGCCTAATTCCGTGACCTTGAGAACCGTTTTTTTGGTGTTGGCCAGCGCGTTGTCAAACTGGAGCTTGAACTTGTCGCTCATCGTCAGCTGGGTGTAACGCCGTGCTCCGGTGCGATTCATTTCCTTTTGCAGGTCGAACACCGTCTGTGGCCGCATCAGCGGATCGAGTTTCATGCACCAAGCCACAATTTCCAGCAAGTCGTCGGAGTAAACGCCTTGCAGGCGCTTGAGGGTCTGCAAGGTTTTGTCTTCAGGCGTGCGTTGCGGCGCATCGCTGGGTGGAAAGCCGTGCATGCAGGCAAACATGCACGCGCCGATCGCGTAAATATCGGTCCAGGGCCCCATGGTGGTGTCGCGCCGGTACATCTCGGGCGCGGCAAAGCCGGGCGTGTACATCGGCCGGATGAAGTTGCCTTCCTTGCTCAGCACTTCGCGCGCGGCACCAAAGTCGATCAGCACGGCCTTGTTGTCGTCGGTGATGAAGATGTTGGCTGGCTTGATGTCGAGGTGCAGCATTTTGTGCTGGTGCACGATGCGCAGGCCGCGCAGGATTTCATCAAACAGCGATCGGATGGTGGACTCGCGAAAGACCTTGGCTTGCCTGAGATTGCGCGCCACCACGATGAAGTCCTGCAGGCTGGCGCCCTCCAGAAAGTTGGTCACCATGTAAACGGTTTCGTTTTCCCGGAAAAAATTCAGCACGCTGACCACCGACGGGTGGGAGATTTGCGCCAGTGAGCGCCCTTCTTCAAAAAAACTTTTCAGGCCCAGCCGGTACAGTGACAACTTTTCAGGGGCCACCTGCGGCTGCAACTGGCCCGGCTCGCGTGTCACCAGCGAGGTTGGCAGGAATTCCTTGATGGCAACCTGCTGGCCATCGGGGGCGAGGGCCAGATAAACCACGCCAAAGCCACCCGCGGCCACCCGTCGGACCACCCGATAGCCCCCGATCAGGGTGCCGGGTGTGAGCGGGGAGGGCTTGCGGGTGGCCATATTTTCAAAGCAGCAGACAACGGTTGGCGCTGGAACCGGGTTATTCTCGACACCATTGAACTCAACGGATGATTGACATGTCAGTTTACAGCATGACCGGCTACGCCAGCGCCCAGCACAGCACTGCCGCCACTTCCCCGGCGGCCGACAGTTCAGCGTCTTACGCGGCGAGACTGGGTCTTGAAATCCGCTCGGTGAACAGCCGTTATCTGGATCTGACCTTCAAGCTGAGCGATGAATTGCGCGGCTTTGAGCCCGCCCTGCGCGAGTTGCTGGTGCGCGGCCTCAAGCGTGGCAAGGTGGAGGTGCGCGCCGCGCTGGAAGGCAACGCTGCCGGTCCGGTGTCTGAGCCATCGTCGCGGCTGCTGCAACGCCTCAACACGATCCAGGACAGTGTCAAATCCTGGTTGCCGCAGGCGGCCTGCCTGAGCGTGGCTGACGTGATCCGCCTGTCCGCAGGGTCCACCGAGAGCGAGCATGACTGGCAGCCCGACCTGATCAGCCTGGCCGAGCAGGTGCTGGCGTCGCTGCTGGCGGCACGCGAGCGCGAGGGTGCCCGCCTGGTGCTGATGCTGCAGGACCGCATGACGCAATTGCGCAGCCTGGCGGCGCAAGCCGAGCCGCTGGTGCCGCAGCTGGTAGCGCAGCAACGCCAGCGTTTTCTGGATCGCTGGCGTGAAGCCATGGGGCTGGTCGATGGCGGCGTCCTGCCCGAAGCCGCGCAGGACCGGGCGCTGGCTGAGGCCACCGCTTTTGCCATTCGCATCGACGTGGCCGAAGAATTGACACGCCTGAACTCGCACCTCGATGAGCTGGACCGTCTGCTGGCCAAGGGCGGCGAAATCGGCAAGCGGCTCGATTTCCTGATCCAGGAGCTGCACCGTGAGGCCAACACGCTGGGCTCCAAATCTGCCGCGCTGGAACTCACCCGCATATCGGTGGACATGAAAGTGCTGATCGAGCAGATGCGCGAGCAGGTGCAGAACATAGAATGAGCCCAACGCCGTCATGACCAAGAGCCCCGCTGTGATCGACTACCCCGGAAATTTGTTTGTTGTGGCCGCCCCCAGCGGCGCTGGCAAGTCCAGCCTGGTGAATGCGCTGCTGGAGCTCGACGCGCAGGTGCGGCCATCGGTGTCGCACACCACGCGTGCGCCGCGCGGACAGGAAAAGCATGGCCGCGAGTATTTTTTTGTTTCCGAGGGCGAGTTCGATGCCATGGTGCAGGCCAACGCCTTTGTCGAATGGGCGTGTGTGCACAACCACCGATATGGCACCTCCAAGAAAGCCATCGAGGAGCGCATGAAGCAGGGCTCGGACGTGATTCTTGAAATCGATTACCAGGGGGCGCTGCAAATCAGGAAGATTTTTTCCAACGCGGTCACGATCTTCATTTTGCCGCCGAGTTGGGACGAGTTGCGCTCGCGCCTGGAGCGGCGTGGCGAAGATACCGCAGACGTGATCGACACCCGGCTCGAGAATGCCGCGGCCGAGATGGCGCAGGTGTCCCAGTTCGACTTCGTTATAATCAACGAGTTGTTTGACCGCGCCGTGTTTGACCTGAAAGCCATCGTTCATGCCCAGCGGCTCAAGTACCTGGCGCAGCGCCGCGCCAGGGCAGACACCTTTGAAGCACTGCACATCGCCTAGTGCACCTCACCTGGTTTTGGAGAATTCATGGCCCGTATCACTGTTGAAGACTGCCTGCTGCAGATTCCTAACCGCTTCCAACTGGTGTTGGCGGCATCCTACCGTGCGCGCATGCTCAGCCATGGCCATGCAGCCAAGGTCGAGAGCAAGAACAAGCCCGGCGTGACCGCCCTGCGTGAAATTGCGGCGGGCAAGGTGGGCATCGAAATGCTGAAAAAAGTGCCTTTGTAAGGGCTCTTCCCCACAGCGCCATCAAAAAGCACCGCTTGCGGTGCTTTTTTGCTTTGGGTGTCCAGATCCGCATCGGGCGCGCTATATTCATGGCATGTGCGCTGCCATCACCCCGAAACCGTCAGAAGTCGCCAAGGCTGACCGCTTGCCTGACGATGCGACGAGTGCGGCCGCATCGAATGCGGCGGCAGCCAGTTTCGCGCGCCTGACCAGTCGGCTCGATTACCTCAGCGCCAGCGACCTGGCCCAGGTCAAGTTGGCCTACCGATTCTCGGACGAGGCGCATCTGGGGCAACTGCGCAACAGCGGTGAACCCTACATCACCCATCCGATCGCGGTGGCGGCCCAATGCGCCGAGTGGAAACTCGATGCCCAGGCGCTGATGGCCGCCCTGCTGCACGATGCGATGGAAGATTGCGAGGTCAGCAAGCCGGATCTGATCGAACGCTTCGGCTCACCGGTGGCCGAACTGGTGGACGGCCTGACCAAGCTGGACAAACTGCAGTTCAACACGCGCGAGGAAAACCAGGCCGAGTCGTTTCGCAAAATGCTGCTGGCCATGGCGCGCGATGTGCGCGTGATTCTGGTCAAGCTGGCCGACCGAACCCACAACATGCGCACACTGTCTGACGCGCCACGCGCCAAATGGGGGCGCATTGCTTCAGAAACGCTGGAAATCTATGCTCCGATTGCGCACCGCCTGGGGCTCAACCAGACCTACCGTGAGTTGCAGGACCTGTCATTCAGGTACCTTCGGCCCTGGCGTTACGCCGTGCTGAGCAAGGCGGTCGCCAAGTCCCGGGGACGGCGCCGTGACCTGATTCAGAAAGTGCAGGCTGACCTGGAGGCCATGTTCGAGCAGCATGGCATGCCCGTCAGAATTTCAGGTCGGGAAAAAACACTTTATTCCATCTACCACAAGATGGCAGAAAAAAACCTGTCATTTGCCCAGGTGACCGACATTTACGGCTTTCGCGTGATTGCGCCGGGACTGATTGATTGCTACACCGCGCTCGGGCTGCTGCACCAGCTCTACAAACCCGTGCCCGGCAAGTTCAAGGATCATATTGCCATTCCCAAAATCAACGGCTACCAGTCCTTGCACACCACCCTGGTCGGGCCATCCGGGATCAACGTCGAATTTCAGGTGCGCACCGAAGCCATGCATCTGGTGGCAGAAACCGGCGTGGCAGCGCACTGGCTGTACAAGGAGCAACCCGGCGAAGCCATAGCCAACCGCGACCGTCTGGGTTCGAAATGGCTGCAATCGCTGCTCGACATTGGCAACGAAACGCACGATGCCACCGAGTTCTGGGAGCATGTCAAGGTCGACCTGTTCCCCGACGCGGTGTATGTCTTTACCCCGAAAAGCCGCATCATGGCCATGTCGCGCGGCGCCACGGTGGTCGATTTTGCCTATGCCATTCACAGCAATGTGGGCGACCATGCGGTGGCGGCCAGGGTCAACAACGAGCAGGTGCCGCTGCGCACCGAGGTGCACAACGGCGATGTGATCGAGATCATCACCAACAAGGACTCCTATCCCAACCCGGCCTGGCTGGGTTTTGTGCGCACCGCGCGGGCGCGCTCCAAAATCCGCCAGCATTTGCGCTCGCTGGCGCAGGATGACTCGCAGAACCTGGGTGAAAAAATGTTGGCGCAGGCCCTGCGCGCGGAAGGCATCGAGCACCTGCCTGATGAACAGGGGGCGATGTCTGGCGTGTGGGACAAGTTGCTGCGTTTCAGCGGCATCCGGACGCGCTCCGAATTGCTGGTCGAAATCGGCGTGGGCCGGCGCATTGCCAGCATCGTGGCCAAGCGGCTGGCCAAGTTGCTCTATGAGGCGGGCGAAAAACCGGATGCCCTGTTGCTGACGCGCGAACGTTTCATGGATGCTGAGGCGGTGGCCCAGGGTGGTGTTGTCATCGACGGCAGCGAGAACACCTCGGTGCGCTTTGCCACATGCTGTCGTCCCATTCCTGGCGATTCGATCGTCGGCTATCTTGGCCGCGGTGAGGGCCTGACCATTCACGCACAGGACTGCCCTGTGGCTGTCAAGCTCAGGAACAAGGACAGCGAGCGCTTCCTGGTGGTGGAGTGGGCCGATGAGCCGGTGCGTGCCTTCGAGACAGGCATTGTGGTGACGGTCAACAATGGCAAAGGGGTCCTGGCCAAAGTGGCGGCAGCACTGGCCGCTGCCGAGGTGGACATCATCCAGCTCAACATGGCTGACGAGTTCCGGCAAGGTGCCGTTGATCTGAAGTTCATCATCACCGTTCGCGATGTGCAGCAACTCGACGCCGCGCTGCGCAATCTGCGCCACATCCATGTCGTGCTCAGGGCCCGGAGAATGACCAGCGGCAATTAGCCTGACAGCGGACTTTGCGGGTGTGATTCAGAGTGCAGTGGTGTCTCGAAAAATGACCACTTGACGCCAAACCCGCCACCGCGACGCAGCGCTTGAAAGGGCCCCGATTTCCCTGCCAATCATCCAACGACTGCAAGCAAAGTGATGTCATCGGCTTGGCGCCATCTTCACCACATCACTGTCAATCGCACCCGTCCTTCCTGTTCCGGCGGTGCCAGTCCAAAAAGCTCGCCATGCTTATTCCGTCACTCCACCGTCACTGATTTGGCGAGATTGCGTGGTTTGTCGACATCGGTGCCGCGCGCACACGCCGTGTGGTAGGCCAGCAGCTGCAGCGGCACCACATGCAGCATGGGGGACAACTCGCCATAGTTCTCGGGCATGCGGATCACATGCACGCCCTCGCTGCTTTCAATGTGCGAATCGGCATCGGCCAGCACGTACAGCACGCCGCCACGGGCGCGCACCTCGTGCATGTTGCTCTTGAGTTTTTTCAGCAGCGCGTCATTCGGTGCCACCGTGACCACCGGCATGGCACTGGTGACCAGTGCCAGCGGGCCGTGTTTGAGCTCGCCGGCCGGGTAGGCCTCGGCGTGGATGTAGCTTATTTCCTTGAGCTTGAGCGCGCCTTCGAGGGCAATCGGGTAATGCAGGCCGCGCCCCAGAAAGAGCGCGTTTTCCTTGGCCGCAAATTCCTGCGACCAGGCGATCACCTGGGGTTCCAGCGCCAGCACGGCCTGCAAAGCGGTCGGCAAATGGCGCATGGCCCTGATGTGACGCGCTTCCTCGGCCTCGCTGAGCAGGCCGCGCGATTGCGCCAGTGCCAGTGTCAGCAGGAACAAGCCGGCCAACTGGGCGGTGAAGGCCTTGGTGGAAGCCACGCCAATCTCGATGCCGGCGCGTGTTACATAGGCCAGTTCGCATTCGCGCACCATGGCGCTGGTGGCCACGTTGCACACGGTCAGCGTATGGGTCATGCCCAGGCTTTGCGCGTGGCGCAGCGCGGCCAGTGTGTCGGCGGTCTCACCACTTTGGCTGATGGTGACCACGAGGGTGCGTGGTTCAGGCACCGAGTCGCGGTAACGGTATTCGCTGGCCACTTCGACCTGGGTCGGAATTTTGGCGATGGACTCCAGCCAGTATTTGGCGGTGCAGCCGCTGTAAAAACTGGTGCCGCAGGCCAGGATCAGCACCGAGTCGATGTCCCTGAAGACTCGCGCCGCGCTGGCTCCTGATCCGTCAAACAGTTCCGGCATGATGCTGGTCACGCCTTGCAAGGTGTCGGCAATGGCGCGTGGCTGCTCGAAAATTTCCTTTTGCATGTAATGGCGGTACGGCCCCAACTCGGCGGCACCGCTGTGCGCGTGCACCGTTTTGATGGGCCGTTGCGCCGGTGTGAGCGGCTTGAAGTTCTTGTCCTCCAGCCAGTATTTGCCCAGCTGGATGTCGGCCGCGTCGCCTTCTTCCAGATAAATGATCTGGTCGGTCACGCCGGCCAGCGCCATGGCATCGCTGGCCAGGTAGTGCGACTGGCCGTCTGCTCCCACACCCAGAATCAGCGGCGAACCGGCCCGAGCGCCGATCAGGCGGTGCGGCTCGTCCTTGCAGAACACCGCAATGGCGTAGGCGCCGTGCAGCGAGCCCAAGGCACTTTTGACGGCTTCGAACAGGTCGCCGTTGTAAAGGCTGTCAATCAGGTGGGCGATGACTTCGGTGTCGGTTTGGCTTTGAAACACATAGCCCTTGGCGAGCAAAGCGGCGCGCAGCTCCTCATGGTTTTCGATGATGCCGTTGTGCACCAGCGCAATATGACCGGGGTGGGTGGCCGCTTCCAGCCCCGGGCCGTAGCTGAAATGCGGGTGCGCGTTGTGCATGGCTGGCGCGCCGTGGGTGGCCCAGCGGGTGTGGGCGATACCGGTGTTGCCAGCCAGGTGGGTGGCGCTGACCTGTGCCATCAGCTCCGACACACGCGCCGTGCTGCGGGCGCGCTGCAGGCCGTTGGCATGGACCGCCACGCCACAGGAGTCATAACCCCGGTATTCGAGCCGGGCCAGACCTTGCACCAGAATGGGAACGATGTTTTGCGTTGAGACTGCACCGACAATGCCGCACATGGACAACTCCTCAATGAATGGGGGTTATCTTAGAATCATGATGATGAAATAGGTTGTCGAAATGATTTTGGTATTGAACGTTTATTTCTAAAATTAAAATATATAAATATTTATTTCACAAATTAAAATAATCTGAATGAAATCATCACTTACCCTGCGCCACTTTTCCCTGGCACTGGCCGTGGTGGCGGTCTGGGGCACCAACTTTGTGGTCATCAAGATGGCCCTGGGGCAAATGCCGCCGCTGCTGTTTGCCACCCTTCGATTTCTGGTGGTGCTGCTGCCGATGGTGTTTTTTTTGCCACGCCCTGCGGTGTCCTGGCGCAACCTGGCAGGCTATGGCTTGCTGATTGGCGTGGGCCAATTCGGCTTGCTGTTTGTCGCCATGAACGGGCATATTTCGCCCGGACTGGCCTCGCTGGTGATCCAGACGCAGGTGTTTTTTACCATCGGCCTGGCCATGCTGATGGCCGGCGAATCGCTGCAACGGGTGCAGTGGATCGCACTGGCGCTGGGCGCAGCCGGTCTGGGCGTCATCGTGGCGCACACCGATGGCAGCACCACGCTGGCGGGCCTGGGATTGATTTTGCTGGCTGCCTTGTCATGGGCTGGTGGCAATCTGGTGTCGCGTGCGGCCGGGCGCATCAACATGGTGGCCTACGTGGTATGGTCCAGCCTGTTTGCCGTGCCGCCGCTGGCCTTGCTGTCGCTCTGGGTGGAGGGCTGGGACGCCTTGGCTGCCGGCCTGCAGCAGGCCGACGCCTTCGCATGGGCTGCGGTGGCCTGGCAGGCCTGGGGCAACTCGCTGTTTGGCTACGCCGCCTGGGGCTGGCTGCTGTCACGCTATTCGGCGGCCACCATCACGCCGATGGCGCTGCTGGTGCCGCTGTTCGGCATGGGCGGCTCGGCCCTGTGGCTGGGCGAGGGCTTGCCGGGCTGGAAACTGCTGGCGGCCTTTCTGGTGCTGCTGGGTTTGGCGCTGAACCTGTTGTGGCCGTGGTGGGCAAGCCGCTGGCAGCGCCGCTGATGGCTGGAGAGCGGCATGAACCTTCCTCGTATCGACCTCGATGCCATCGACCTGCAACTGCTGGCGCAACTGCAAACGGATGCGTCTCTGAGCAACCAGGATCTGGCCGGGCTGGTGCATGTGTCGCCACCCACCTGCCTGCGCCGCGTCAAGCGCCTGAGTGATGCCGGGCTGATCGAACGCGAAATCGCGGTGCTCAGTGTCGACATCCTTGCCAGTGTGATCGGTCATGGTCTTTGTGCCGTGGTCGAGATCACGCTGGACCGCCAGGACCAGGCAGCGCTGGAGGCGTTCGAGCAAAAGGTGGCACTGGAGGAGGCGGTGCAGCAGTGCTACCGTGTCTCGCCAGGGCCGGATTTTTGTCTGGTGGTGCACGCGCGTGACATGCCCGACTATCTGGCGTTGACGCAGCGCCTGTTCACCTTTGACGCCAATGTGCGCAACGTCAAAACATTCTTCAGCCTCAAGCGCAGCAAGTTTGGCGCCCGCGTGCCGCTGCCTGAGCCAGCTTCGAACTCGTCATCGCGAGCCAGCCGCATCCTGCCCGATACCGCTCACGGACCTTGAACCGAGATCCATTGGGCGCACCTTAGGTGCTGTTTGAGCGCTGGCGGCGGCTTTGCGGTCATTTTGGGCGTCTGCTCGGTGTTCATAGCCGTGCTATGAACGCCTCTCAGCCATCCAAACTGCCTCGCAAACCCACTCGCCATCATCTCAAACCCCAATGAATGAAAGGGACTTCCCCGTCCCAAGCGAGCCGCTTGCCGTCAGGCTTGCGGTTTACGGCAACTGAGTGCCAAGATGGAGAGGT
>JBBINL010000064.1:0-13292 GCA_037443905.1 Burkholderiales bacterium
CCTGCACCACCCGCTCCATCTTCATGAAGCGCGAGCCCTTGACCAGCACGCTGGCCACCCCGGGCAGCGCGGCCAGCACGGCGGCCTGCACATCGGCCATCTGCGCCTGTACCACGATCGCCTTGAAGGGTGCTGCGGCTTGCGCGCAGGCGCTGCCGGTGACGATGATCCTGTCGATCTGCCGTGCCAGTGCCAATTGCAGCGCTTCGGCATGAAACTGCGGCCCCTGATTGCCCACCTCGCCCATGTCGCCCAGCACCAGCAGGCGCGGGCCGGGCAGCGCTGCCAGCACCTCGATGGCGGCGCGCACCGAGTCGGGGTTGGCGTTATAGGTGTCGTCGACCAGCGTGAAGGCGTGACCCCGGAAATGAACCAGCAGCGCCCGCGAGCGGCCCTTGACCGGCTCGAAGACTTCCAGCCCGGCGGCAATGGCCTCCAGCGGCACACCCGCCGCCAGCGTGCAGGCCACGGCTGCCAGTGAATTCCTGACGTTGTGCGCGCCCGCAATGTGCAGGGCGTAGTACAACTCGCCTTGCGGCGTCATCGCGCTGACCTGCCATGCCGCGCCGGACCAGACGGCCTGGGTGGCGTGCACCGTTGCAGGCATGGATGGCCGTGCCTCGTTCGCACTGGCAACCGGCTGGCCAAAACACAGACGCGCGCGGGCGCCAGCGATGTCTGCCCATAACGCGCTGTAGGCATCGTCTGCCGGGAACACGGCCACGCCTGAGGCGGGCAAGGCGTCGATCACCGCACCGTTTTCCTGCGCCACGGCGGCCACTGTTTGCATGAACTCCAGGTGCTCGCGCTGGGCGTTGTTGACCAGTGCCACGGTGGGTTGGGCAATGGCGGCCAGAGCGGCGATTTCGCCGGGGTGGTTCATGCCGAGCTCGACCACCGCGATCTGGTGCTGGGCGCGCAATCCCAGCACGGTCAGCGGCACACCAATGTCGTTGTTCAAGTTGCCCTGCGTCGCCAGACTGGCCCCTGGCCGGTAAGCGCGCAGGATGCTGGCAATCATTTGCGTCACCGTGGTCTTGCCGTTGGAGCCGGTCACGGCGATCAGCGGCAAGCTGAACCTGGCCCGCCAGTGCGTTGCCAGGCGAGCCAGCGCCTGCTTGGCATCCATCACCACCAGTCCCGGCAAACCTGCCTGACGCAGCTTTTCCAATGCTGCGTCGCCCTGGCAAATGGCCGCCACCGCGCCCTTGGCCCGGGCCTCGACCAGAAAGTCGTTGCCATCAAAGCGCTCGCCGCGCAGCGCCACGAACAGGTCGCCCGGCGCCAGCGTACGCGTGTCGGTGTGGACGCGCCGTATCGCCACTCGGGAACTGTCCAGAGCGTGCGCCGTCAACAGCACGGGGTCGAGCCAGGCGGCGACCTGTTGCAGCGTCATCATGTCATTGCCAGGCGCATCAGCGACGTGTCCATCCATGGGTTCAGGCCCCGTGGATGACCTGACATTGTTGGCCGTGACGCCTGGTTGCAGCAAAGCGATGCCGTTGTGCGGCAATCCAGACAACTGCATCAATGTTTTTTTCACCTGCGCGATGTCCGAAAACGGCAGACGCTGGCCGGCAATTTCCTGATAGTCCTCATGGCCCTTGCCGGCCAGCAGCACCACGTCAGCCGCGGCAGCCTGCGCCAGCGTTTGGGCAATGGCGCGCGCCCGGTCAGGCTCCACCTGCACCTCAGCCACCCCGGTCAGGCCGAGCAGGATCTGGCTGATGATGGCGTCCATGGGTTCACGGCGCGGGTTGTCACTGGTGACCACCACGCGGTCGGCGCGCGCCCCGGCCACCGCGCCCATCAGCGGGCGCTTGGCCGTGTCACGGTTGCCGCCACAGCCAAAGACACACCACAGCTTGCCGCCACGCGCCTGCACCATGGGACGCAGGGCGTCGAGCGCCTGCGCCAGCGCATCAGGGGTGTGGGCGTAATCGACCGCCACCAGCGCTCGCCCCGGCGCGCTGAGGCATTCCATGCGGCCCGGTACCGGCGTGATCCTTGTGCACGCCTGCACGGCGGCAGCCAGGGGAACGCCCAGGGTGCGCATGGCGGCGATCACGCCCAGCACATTGCTCACATTGAAGGCGCCAATGAGTTGGCTGGCCAGGCGCTGTTGTTGCCGCCCTTCGACCACGGTGAAGGCCACGCCCTGGGGCTCGTAAGCAATGTCCTGCGCCTGCAGGCGGGCGTGGTTGGCAGCGCCCGGGACGATCGACAGCGTCCACACATCCAGCGCGCTGCCGGCCAGCTGCCCCGCCAGTTCCGCACCGCAAGCGTCGTCGACATTGATCACCGCCGCGCGCAGCTGCGGCCAGGCAAACAGGCCGGCCTTGGCTTTCCAGTAGCGATCCATGTCGCCGTGGTAATCCAGATGGTCCTGGGTCACATTGGTCAGCACCGCGGTGTGAATTCGGGTGCCGTCGAGCCGATGCTCTTCAATGCCGATCGACGACGCCTCGATGGCGCAGGCACGCAAGCCCTGTCTGACAAAGTCGGCCAGCGCCGCCTGGAACACCACCGGGTCAGGCGTGGTCAGGCCGGTGCTCACCAGCTTGGGCGGTACGCCCACGCCCAGCGTGCCGATCACGCCGCAGGGGATGGGTTCGGCCAGATTCGACAGCGCCTGCGCCAGCCACCAGGTGGTCGAGGTCTTGCCGTTGGTGCCGGTCACCGCGAGCACGGCCAGGTTGTGGCTCGGCGCGCCAAACCAGGCGTCAGCCACCCGGCCGCTGGCCGCTTTCAGGTCATGGTAGCTGGCGATCCGCGCGTCGACCAGGTCGAAAGCCCCCACGCCGTGATGCTCCACCAGACAGGCCCGGGCGCCAGCGGCCAGGGCGCTGGCCACATGGTCACGGGCATCGACCGCCGCACCGGGCCAGGCCAGAAAGCCATCGCCGGGCTGGATCTGACGACTGTCGGTGCGCAGCGTGCCGGTGACGCGCGCGCGCAGCCAGGCGGCGGCTTCTTGCGCAGTGTGCAGGCGCGCCAGCATCAGAAACTTTCCTCCACGGCATCGGTGATCACCTGCGGCTTGACCGACATGTCGGGTTCGACCCCGAGCACCCTGAGGGTTTGCTGCACCGTCTGGCTGAACACCGGCGCCGCCACTTCGCCACCATAATATTTGCCGTCGCCGGGCTCGTCGATCATCACCGCCACGGCAATGCGGGGCGCGTCGATCGGCGCCAGGCCGGCAAACACCCCGCGGTATTTTTTGGTGGCGTAGCCCTTGCCCTCGATCTTGCGCGCGGTGCCGGTTTTGCCACCCACCGAATAGCCCATGGCCTGCGCCTTTTGCGCCGTTCCGCCTGGCCCCGTGACCAGATGCAGCATGTGACGTACGGCATGGGCGTGGCGCGACTCGATCACCGGCGCGCCCATGACCGGCCCGTCGGTTCTGAACATGGTCACCGGCACCAGGTCGCCATCGCGGCCAAAGATGGTGTAAGCGTGGGCCAGCTGGAACAGGCTCACCGACAGGCCGTAGCCATAGCTCATGGTGGCCTGCTCAATCGGGCGCCAGCTCTGGTAAGGGCGCAGGCGGCCGCTCACGGCACCCGGAAAAGGCAGCTCCGGTTTTTGTCCAAAACCGACCTGGCTGTACATCTCCCACATTTTTCGGGCCGGCAATTGCAGCGCAATTTTGGCGGTGCCGATGTTGCTCGACTTCTGGATCACCTCATTCACGCTCAGGATGCCGTGGGGGTGCGAATCGCTGATCGTGGCGCTGCCGATGGTCAGGCGGCCCGGTGCGGTCTGTACCTGCGTCTCGGGCGTCACCTGCCTCAGGTTCAGTGCCGTGGCGATGGCAAAGGGCTTCATGGTGGAGCCCGGCTCGAAACTGTCGGTCAAGGCCCGGTTGCGCAACTGCGCACCGCTCAGATTGCGGCGTTTGTCGGGCACAAAGCTGGGGTAGTTGGCCAGTGCCAGCACCTCGCCACTCTGCACATCGAGCACCACGCTGCTGCCTGCCTTGGCCTTGTGCAGCAAGACTGCCTCCTTGAGCGTCTGGTAGGCAAAAAACTGCACCTTGCTGTCGATGCTGAGTTGCAGGTCGCGGCCATCGACCGGCGCGATTTGCTCGCCCACGTCTTCCACCACGCGGCCCATGCGGTCCTTGATGACGCGCCGCGAGCCATTCTTGCCGCCCAGCTCCTTGTTGAACGCCAGCTCCATGCCCTCCTGGCCCTGGTCTTCCACATTGGTGAAACCCACCACATGCGCGGCGGCTTCACCCTCGGGGTACTGGCGCTTGTATTCCTTGCGCTGGTAAATGCCCTTGAGGCCCAGCGCAGCGATCTGCTTGCCCACCGATTCATCAACCTGGCGCTTGAGCCAGACAAAGGTTTTGTCCTCGTCTTCGAGCTTTTTGTTGAGCTCGGCCAGCGGCATGTCGAGCAGTCTGGCGAGTTGTTTCAGGCTGTCGGGATCGCGCGGCACATCTTCCGGAATGGCCCAGATGCTGGGCACCGGAATGCTCGACGCCAGCACCACGCCGTTGCGGTCCAGAATGCGGCCGCGACTGGCCGGCAGCGCCAGCGTGCGGGCAAAACGCACCTCGCCCTGCCTCTGGAAAAATTCGTTTTCAATGACCTGGATGTACACCGCGCGACCGATCAGGCCTGCAAAAGCCAGCGCGATGGTGGCCACGATCAACTTGCTGCGCCACACCGGCGTCGGGCTCGCCAGCAAGGGACTCAGGGTGTAGGTGATGCCGCGGCTCATGGCTGGCTTGCGCTGGCCGCGCTGGCGGGGCCCTGCGCCGGACTTGCGGCCACGGGTGAAACAGCCCCGTTGGCATAGCTGACGTAAGTCGTCAACGCCGGCGTGGCCGCGCGCATCTGCAATTTCGAGCGGGCCAGAATCTCGACCCGCGCCGAGGTGGCCTGGGCCCGCTTTTCGACCTGCAGGCTTTCGTTTTCCTGCGCCAGCCGGCGCGCCTGCGACTGCGCCCGGTCCAGCGCGGAGTAGAGCCGGCGCGACTGGTACTGCACATCGACCAGATACAGCGCGCTGAGCAGCACGCCCAGCAACAGCACCAGATTGAGCCGCATCATGCGTGCGTCTCCATGGCGGCGCTGCCCAGGCGCTCGGCCACCCGCATGATGGCGCTGCGCGAACGCGGGTTGGCGGCGACCTCGGCAGCACCTGGCCTGACGCGAGCCAGGACCTTGAATTGCATCACCTGTGGCGGCGCAAAGGGAGTCCGGCGGTCGAACACCTCGCGCGAGTGTTTCGCCAGAAACTGCTTGACAATCCGGTCTTCGAGCGAATGAAAGCTGATCACCACCAGACGGCCGCCGGGTTGCAGCACCTTGAGCGCCGCTGCTAGCGCCTGTTGCAGTTCTTCAAGCTCGGCATTGATGAAAATCCGAAAAGCCTGAAATGTGCGCGTTGCAGGGTCCTTGCCCGGCTCGCGGGTTTTGACCGCCTCAGCCACGATTCCGGCCAGTTCAGTGGTGGTTGAAACAGGGCACCCTGCCTGTCGGCGCGCAACAATCGCCTTTGCAATGGGCCCAGCAAACCGTTCTTCGCCATAGTCACGTATGACCTCCGTAATTTTGTCCACTTCGGCACCCGCCAGCCACTCGGCCACGCTCTGGCCACGTGTGGTGTCCATGCGCATGTCGAGCGGACCTTCCGACCTGAAACTGAAACCCCGCGCCGGGTTGTCCACCTGCGGCGAACTGATGCCCAGGTCAAGCAGCACCCCGGCCACACTGGCAGCCGGCAGTTCGCCCAGATGGCTGAAGCCCTGGTGGCGAATGGAAAAGCGTGGATCCGAAATGGTGGCCGCCTCCGTCAGCGCATCGGTGTCCTTGTCGAACGCGATCAGGCGGGCCTGGGCTGGCAGCCGCGACAGGATCAGGCGGCTGTGGCCGCCACGGCCAAAGGTGGCATCGACAAACACCGGCGCCACACTGGCGGACAGCGGCGAGCTCGGCTGTCCGCCAGCGTCAGTCTGGCCGAGCAAAGCGTCGACTGCTTCGCTCAATAAAACGGTGGTGTGTGTCCATGGAGTTTCCACCGTCGGCCTTCAGAAAGAGAAGTCCTTGAAAACGTCGGGCATGTCGCCCTGCATGGCCTGCGCCTCCTGGGCGTCGTAGGTGGCCTTGTCCCACAACTCAAAGAAACTGCCCATGCCGAGCAACACCAAATCCCTGGAAATGCCGGCAGCCGCCCGCAATTCAGGCGAAATCAGCACGCGACCGGTGGCGTCGATCTCGACGTCCATAGCATTGCCCAGAAAAATCCGCTTCCACCACTGTGCCGACATCGGCAAAGCGGCAATCCGGTCACGGAATTTTTCCCATTCAGGACGCGGAAAAATCATCAGGCAACCGTGGGGGTGTTTGGTGATGGTGAGCTGACCTGAGGCCAGCGCGCTCAAGACGTCGCGATGCCGGGTTGGCACAGACAGCCGACCCTTTGCGTCAAGACTTAATGAGGAAGCCCCTTGAAACACGATAGCCGACCTCTGAATTGCAAACGTCATGAAAATTGCAGTTGGAAAGCACAATTCACCACTAAATTGCACTTTTTTGCACTGTAGCAGCAAAAACCGCGTGTGCAAACAATTTGCAATAAATTTTTTACAATGAAATCAAAGACTTAGAACGAATTGGCAAGCAAAATCAGAGAGAAAATCGTTCTAAATGAAGCACTTAGCGTTTCATGTGAATGTGATGCGCGAGGAATCGTGAACAGGTCTGTGACGTTGGGGTCAGAGCACGTCGCTGCGCGAGTGGTCTGACCCGCAAGGTGGACATCCGGACATCCGACAAAGTGTTGGGGTCAGAGCACGTCGCTGCGCGAGTGGTCTGACCCGCAAGGTGGACATCCGGACATCCGACAAAGTGTTGGGGTCAGAGCACGTCGCTGCGCGAGTGGTCTGACCCGCAAGGTCTCAGATATCAAAGAATAAACCGGCTCAAATCTTCGTTCTGGCTGAGTTCTGCCAGTCGTGCTTCTACGTAAGCCGCATCCATCCGGACAGTCTGTCCTGCCAGATTGGCAGCATTGAAGCTGACTTCGTCGAGCAGGCGCTCCATCACGGTAGCCAGGCGGCGCGCGCCAATGTTTTCAGTGCGCTCGTTGACATCAAAAGCAATCTGCGCCAGTCGCCCGATGCCATCTTCGGAAAATTCAAGGGTCACCTGCTCGGTGGCCAGCAAGGCCTGGTACTGTTTGACCAGCGAGGCGCTGGTTTGCGTCAGGATCGCCACGAAGTCATCGACCGACAGCGACTGCAACTCGACCCGGATCGGGAAGCGCCCTTGCAGTTCGGGAATCAGGTCGCTGGGCTTGCTCAGGTGAAACGCGCCCGAGGCGATGAACAGGATATGGTCGGTCTTGATCATGCCGTACTTGGTGGACACCGTGGTGCCCTCCACCAGCGGCAGCAGGTCGCGCTGCACGCCCTGGCGCGAGACCTCGGCACCACTGCTCTCCGCACGCGAGGTCACCTTGTCGATCTCGTCGATGAAGACAATGCCGTTTTGCTCCAGCATCTGCAGCGCCTGGATCTTGATCTCGTCCTCATTGACCAGCTTGGCGGCTTCTTCATCGACGAGCAGCTTGAGGGCCTCGGCAATCTTGAGTTTGCGCTTTTGCGTCTTGTTCTGGTTGAGCTGGCCGAACATACCGCGCAATTGCTCGGTCATTTCTTCCATGCCGGGTGGGCCCATGATCTCGAGCTGCGGCGCGGATTGCGCCACATCGAGTTCGATCTCCCGGTCATTGAGCTGGCCTTCGCGCATTTTCTTGCGGAAGGTCTGGCGCGCCACACTCTCGGGCTCGGCGCCTTCCACCACACCAAACTCCGGCTTGGGCATCGGTATCAGGATGTCGAGCACACGTTCTTCGGCGGCATCGGCCGCGCGCTCGCGCACTTTTTGGGTCTCGGCCTGACGCGTTTGCTTGACCGAGATGTCAGCCAGGTCACGGATGATGGCATCGACGTCCTTGCCCACGTAACCGACCTCGGTGAACTTGGTGGCCTCGACCTTGATGAACGGGGCATCGGCCAGACGCGCCAGACGGCGCGCAATTTCGGTCTTGCCGACGCCCGTGGGGCCGATCATCAGGATGTTTTTGGGCGTGATCTCGGCGCGCAAGTCAAGGCCGACCTGCTGACGGCGCCAGCGGTTGCGCAACGCAATGGCCACGGCGCGCTTGGCCTGCTGCTGGCCGACGATGTGTTTGTCGAGCTCGGCGACGATTTGCTGGGGGGTGAGGGAGGACATGGTCAGAGTGATTCGATGGTGTGATTCATGTTGGTATAGATACAAATCTCACCGGCAATTTCAAGTGATTTCCTGACCATGTCGGTGGCCGACAGGTCGGTGTGGTGGAGCAGGGCAATGGCAGCGGCCTGGGCGTAGGCACCGCCCGAGCCAATGGCCACAATGCCGTTCTCGGGCTCGAGCACATCGCCGTTGCCGGTGATGATGAGCGAGGCCTGCAGGTCGGCCACCGCCAGCATGGCTTCGAGGCGGCGCAGCACGCGGTCGGTGCGCCAGTCCTTGGTGAGCTCGATGGCGGCGCGCACCAAATGCCCCTGGTGCTTTTCCAGCTTGGCCTCGAAGCGCTCGAACAGCGTGAAAGCATCGGCCGTGGCACCGGCAAAACCGGCCAGCACCTTGCCATGGTAGAGCTTGCGCACCTTGCGCGCCGTGCCCTTGACGACGATGTTGCCCAGCGTGACCTGGCCATCGCCACCAATGGCCACCTGCATGCCTGCGGGCGTCTGGCGGCGCACGCTGATGATGGTGGTGCCGTGAAATTGCTCCATGAAAAATCCTGTGTTGATCAGTGCGATCGTGTGATCACACGCGCATGCTGATTGATGCCAATCAGATTGAAAAATGAAGCCACCAGTGGCGGGACATCCCTGAATTCAATCTGGCAGCCCTGCACTTTGCCCTGGGTCACCCAGTTCAGAATGCTGCCAGCAGCGGCAAATTCGACCCGTATCAGTTGGCTGCAGGACACTGTCACCATCCGGGCCGCCAGGTTGACCTCACGCAAGGCAGTCAGCCCCTGGGCGGCATCACCCTGCAAATCCCCTGTCAGCGCCACCAGCGCGGCAGCGTTGGGCGGCGCCTCGGGCGCTGACTGCAGCAGCGTACAACGTGCCTCGCGCCATGGATCGGGGGCTTTTTCGTAGGTGAGGCAATACTCGAAGGCAGCCATTTCGAATTCATCCTGCCGCAGCAAAATGCGCAGCAGATCCATCCTCAAGGCCCACCAGCAAGGCGCCGTTTGGCGCACGCCCCGGGGCGTGGCGGCGCGCAGCAGATCAGCGAGCACCTGTTCGCCAGCGAAATAAAGCGCTCCCGTCTGCTCGCTCCAGGCGGCCATCAACGCGGACAGTTCCAGCGCCGCCGGCTCGGCGATCTGTTGCAGTTCTGACCAATCCAGCGACAGCCCATGCTCAGACGACAAATGACCAGGCAGCCGGTCCAGCGCCGACGCTTCAAGCCGGGCCGGACAACGCCACACCCAAACGGGCGCCGAACCGGCTTGCGGGTCGCCCGGCGCACGAGAGGAGTGCGCCCAAACCGGTGCCGAGCAGCCAAACTGCTGCGCGTAATGGCGTGCTTCTCGCTCAAAACCGGCTTCCTGCCCCAGACTGCGGTAAAGATCGAAAAGAGCTTCGGCCTGGGCCTGGGCCACAGGGCCCAGCACGGTATGCGCATGCAAGGCGTTCACCAAGACCGTCTCGGCGCCAGCATCATCACCGTTGGCAAAACGCACCGCGGCTTCTTCCAGATCAGGATCCGACAGGTTGTCGGCCATTTCGGCGGCAAACAATTTGGACGAATCAAAGCCCTTGGTTTCGATCGGCTGCGGCCGATCTGAACCCGATTCGGGCTCGCCATCGCGCGTGACCGGAAGCGCCGAAGGCTCCAGCCCGAGCAGGGTGGAGATATCGTCGAAGTCGATCAGGCCGCTGATCAGCTGGGTCGAGGCAAACCTGCTTTCAGCATCTTCGTTCGGTTCGGCGGGCAAAGGGGGTGCAACAGCCGGTGAAGGCTGACTCTGCACTTTCCACCACTGCCTGGACATCTGGGCTTCGATTTCGTCAATTTTTCGAATCGTCAGGGACCGGTCATCCAGCATCGATGGGTCGGTGGTGGCGTCAAGCAAGGTGGTCTCATCGCCGGTGTCAGGCCTGGCCATCGGCGTGGCGCGGCGCAACTGGCGCAACTGGTCGAACTCATGCTTGCGGATCGCGTCCTCATGACGCTTGCGCTCGATCATGTCCTTGAGCGTTTGCCGATTGTGCGCCAACAACGGCTCGGACACATCGGCAGGTTCGCGCTCGATCTTGTCCAGATCACCCCAGTGCACATTGGGGTAGCGGACAAACTTGGCAACCTTGGAGAGCAGTTTTGGGCCAGTTGGTTTTGTTGCCATAGCGTTCGCACCGACGCCGATGAACGTCTGGTCGCCTCAGTCGCCAAACATTTTCTGCTTGAGTTCCCGACGTTGCTGCGCTTCCAGCGAAAGCGTCGCCGTGGGCCGGGCCAGCAAACGGCCAACGCCGATGGCCTCGCCCGTCTCGACGCAATAACCGTATTCGCCGGCATCGATTTGCGCAATCGACTGTTCGATCTTTTTCAGCAGTTTGCGTTCGCGGTCACGGGTGCGCAACTCCAGGGCATGCTCCTCCTCGATGGTGGCACGGTCGGCGGGGTCCGGCACCACCACGGTGTCTTCGCGCAAATGCTCGGTGGTGACGCCGGCATTGCTGAGCATGGCAGTTTTCAAATTGACCAGCTTCAACCGGAAGAACGCCAGCTGGGTTTCATTCATGTAGGCCTCATCGGGCATGGCCAGGACCTCTTCATCGGTCAAGGCCTCAACCGGCTTGGTTTTCCAGTTGTTGGCCAGTTTCTTGTCTTTTTTGACCGACGAGGCCAGTGGCGAAACAATGGACGGGATCGGGGTCATCTGGGTAAAGCTGGACTTGGCGGCCGTCGAGGCCACGGACTGGGCCATCGAGGGCACCGTCAACTGGGCCAGTCGCGATGAGGGCCGTCCGGTGCGCACCGGCACACCGGAAGATGTCATCTGGGTGGCAGGACCGGTTTGTTTGACGGGCTTGGCGGCTGCGGAGCTTGCTGTTTTTGGGGACACAGGGGTTTGAACGGACACTTCTTGGGGCTTTTTCTTGAGAGAGGGTGAAACGGTCTTGCTCACAGGCTCGGGGCTGGCTTTGGTCTTTTTGACCGGTGCAGCCTTGGCCGCCACAACCTGGACGATTTTGGCCTTCGCAGGCGCCGCCTTGACGGGGGAAACCGGCTTGACAGGCTTGGTCTGGATGGCTTTCGCCTTGGCAGGAATTGCCGCCTTGGCAGCAGAGACTTGCCTGGCGGCTTTGACCGACTTGCCGGGCGCAGCAGCCTTGACTGGCTTGACGGGAGCAGCAGCCTTGACTGGCTTGACGGGAGCAGCAACAGACTTTGCAGTCGCTTTGGTTTTGGCAGCTTGTGCTTTCACGGGTGTTCTCCTCGCAGGTTTTTCCTGAATGGTGTGGCCGGGCAGCATGGCCTGCAACGCATCAACGGATTTTTTCCGGGTTGATTTATGGTCGGCCTGAGTCGCGGGTTTCTCGTCGGCGGGCGAGTGTACAGGTTTGGCCGGGGCAAACCCCATCATTTGCAAAATCGATACAAACATCCCGCCTCCAGGCCAAGGGTTAAAAACAGAAAATCAAACCAGGCTTTGTTCCATGCCCTGCAAGAATATATCCTTGGGCAGGTCAATGCCAATGAACACCATTTTGCTGCAAGGTTTCTCGTCCTTGCCCCAGGCGGACCCCAGGTCGCTGCCCATCAACTGGTGCACCCCCTGGAAAATCACCTTGCGGTCGGTGCCCTGCATGTAGAGCACCCCTTTGTAGCGCAACATGCGGGGGCCATAGATATTGACCACCGCGCCCAGAAAGTCTTCCAGCTTGGCTGGATCGAAAGCCCTGTCGGAGCGAAAGACGAAGCTTTTGACATCATCGTCGTGGGCGTGGTGGTGGTGACCATGGGCATGATCCGGGTGGTTGCAGGCCTCGCCCGGCGCATGGTCGTGTCCCGCGTGGTCGTGCGCGTGTTCTTCTTCTTTAAGAAAATCCGGGTCGATGTCGAGCTTGGTGTTGAGGTTGAAGCCGCGCAGGTCAAACACCTCGCTCAGCGCCACCTCGCCAAAATGCACCACTTTTTGCGGCGCGCGCGGGTTCATGTGCTTCAAGCGGTGCATCAGGTCTTCGGTTTCCTGGCTTGAAACCAGATCAGTCTTGCTGATGAAAATCTGGTCGGCAAAACCCACCTGGCGGCGCGCCTCCTGGCGGTCATCGAGTTGCTGGTTGGCGTGCTTGGCGTCGACCAGGGTCAAAATGGAATCGAGCAGGTAGCTCTCGGCAATTTCATCGTCCATGAAAAAGGTCTGCGCCACCGGGCCGGGGTCGGCCACACCGGTGGTCTCAACCACCACCCTGTCAAAGTCGAGCAGCCCTTTGCGCTTTTTGGCCGCCAGCAGTTGCAGCGCCTCGCGCAGGTCCTCGCGGATGGTGCAGCAGATGCAGCCGTTGCTCATCTGGATGATCTGCTCTTTCGAGTCGGTCACCAGAATGTCGTTGTCGATGTTTTCCTCGCCAAACTCGTTCTCGATGACGGCGAGCTTCTGGCCGTGGGCTTCCGAGAGCACGCGCTTGAGCAGCGTGGTTTTGCCGGAACCGAGGAAACCGGTAAGGATGGTGGCAGGTATGAGGCTCATGTCAGGGCGTATTGTGAAGGGTGCGAGTTTAACGACCCCGGGCCTAAGACAAACGCAAGCCGGTGCGATTCACCCTTTTTGGGCTGGTTCTCACAGGCGGACTGCGGGCCAATTGGGGTGGCGTTTACACTCTGCGCAACAAAAGACGGTCCAATCAACTTTGATTAATCCGCAGTTTTGCATTGCAATATCCACCCGACATCCAATTCACGGAAGACGGATTGCTTCCTTCAGAACGGCTCGGATTTTCTCAGCTCCATAGCCAGAAAGGTGCGTTGCGTCCTGATAGAGCAGGTGTCCCATTTCATCAGTAACGAGGATGTCACCGTCCTTTGTCTCGAAACGACTGGCAATATCGACAACAGAAACATCTTGCGATTCAAGCTCAAGCAGATATGCATTGGTCGCGCGTCGTTTGCCTTGTGTGTCCGCCAGTTCATGGAACGGAGGACGTAAGGTGGATACCTCGTGCAGCCAATTGCGTGATGAAAGCCTTGCTGTTCGGTCCT
>JBBINL010000065.1:0-12997 GCA_037443905.1 Burkholderiales bacterium
CATGGCTGACCAGACGGGCGATGTCTGCTACAGAATTGTCAGCACTTGAGCGCGCACCAAAACCGGGGCCGCCAATGTAGACCGCATCGGCGCCGTGATTGACGGCTTCGATGCCAATGGCGGCATCGCGAGCCGGAGCTAAAAGTTCGAGTTGGTGCGGCAGCAGGGACATGGGGCGGGATTATCTGACACCGGGTGAATTTACACTTTGGCCATGAAAAACCAACGTTTTGACCGTCTGGATGCGCTGCGTGGGGTGGCGATGGTCTGGATGACGGTGTTTCATTTTGTTTTCGACCTGACGCACTTCCGACTGGTGCAGCAGGACTTTTACCGTGATCCGTTCTGGACCTGGCAGCGCACCATGATCGTCAGCCTGTTTTTGCTCTGCGCGGGCATCGGTCAGGCCGTGGCCACGGCGCAGGGACAAAGCTGGCAGCGCTTCTGGCGGCGTTGGCGACAGGTGGCGGGCGCCGCACTGCTGGTCTCGCTGGGTTCGTGGCTGATGTTTCCCGACAGTTTCATTTATTTTGGTGTGCTCCACGGTCTGGCCCTGATGCTGATCGTGGTGCGGCTGACCGCTCACTGGGGGCACTGGTTGTGGTGGCTGGGCGCGCTCGCCATTGCCTCCAGATTCATCTTTGAAAACCTGTTGCAGACCGGGCCGCTGGCGTCCTGGGCCGATGCCTTCAACAGCATGCGCTGGAACTGGCTGGGCTGGATCAGCCGCAAACCCATCACCGAAGACTATGTGCCGCTGTTTCCCTGGCTGGGCGTGATGTGGTGGGGTGCGGCTGGCGGTGCCTGGATGTTGCAACATCGGCCACACTGGCTGTCTCAAGCCGTGCCCGCACCTGCGCGCCCCCTGGTCTGGCTGGGTAGCTGGAGCCTGATCTATTACCTGCTGCATCAGCCGGTGCTGATTGCGCTGGTGGCTGGTTTCAGCTGGCTCATTTCGTCCTGAAATCCCGATCAATTGGGGTCAGATTCCAATTATTTTTTCTCTGGTGCCGGGTTTTTCGCGTCGTCAAACGCACAGGGTTCAGGTCATGCGGGGCAAGGCGGAGGACCGATGTCGCAAAGCGAAGCGCGTCTGAGGCCTGCTGCCTGGCCGCGCTTGGCCAGCCACAGACGTCACGACGACCTTGGAGCAGCTTATTCAACCTTGGCTTTTTGGCGCAATTCTTCCTGGTATCTGGCCAGCTTTTGCTGTTGCAGTTGCTGAGCCACCTGGGGCTTGACGTCTTCGAGCTTGGGCAACTGGGCATCCCGCACGTCATCGAGGCGAATGACGTGGTAGCCGAACTGCGACTTGACCGGGGCTTCGGTCATCTGACCCTTGCTCAAGGCGGTAAGCGCGGAGGCATATTCAGCCACATAGTTGCCGGCAGGTGCCCAGTCGAGGTCACCGCCCTTGGCAGCGGAGCCCGGGTCCTTGCTGGATTTTTTGGCGATCTCCTCGAATTTGGCGCCTTTTTTGAGCTGGGCAATGATGGCCACGGCTTCGGCTTCGGTCTGGACCAGGATGTGACTGGCGCGGTATTCCTTGCCGGCGTTGGCGGCGACAAATTTGTCGTATTCGGCCTTGATCTCGGCATCGGTCACCGGGTGGGTTTTCTGGTAGTTGGCAAACAGTTCACGGATCAGGATGGCCTGGCGTGCCAGTTCCATCTGGCTTCTGAAATCGGCTGTGGCTTCGATTCCCTTGCGCTGGGCTTCCTGCATGAATATTTCACGGGTGATGACTTCGTCCCTGATCTGCTGCTGCATCTCGGGTGTCACGGGCCGGCCCGAACGCTCCACTTGCTGGCTCAGGGCCTCGACGCGTGACATGGGAACGGCCTTGCCATTGACGATGGCCACGTTCTGGGCCATTGATGCTGCGCAAAAGCTGGCAATAACGGCAAATTGAGCGAGACTGGAGAACAGTTTATGTTTCATGAATATCCTGCGTTTATATAAAAAGTGAGTTGGAGATTTTCGCCTGATGCTGTCAGGCTTGGGGTGTTTTGGCTTCTATGGCGAGCGCGTGCAAGCCCTGGTCCATGAAATCTTGAAGCGCATCATACACAAGTCGGTGTCGGGCCACGGCAGACTTGCCGGCAAAGGCCGCAGCCGTGATGCGCACCCGGAAGTGGGTGCCAAAGCCGGTGCCGTTGGCGCCCGCGTGGCCGTGGTGCTGATGGCTTTCGTCAAGCACCTCCAGCGCCAGGGGGTGCAGTTTTTCCTGCAGGCGTGCCTGCAACAGTTGTGCGGTTGGGGTCATGGTGCGGGTTTTTTGTTGTCGTCAGCTACCAGGTAGCGTGAAATGTAGAAGCCCTGGCCGACAATGAAGATCAGCGGAAAGGCATAGCCCCAGAGCTTGAAGTTGACCCAGGTCTCGGTGCTGTAGAAGGCTGCCACATAGGCGTTGATGAGCGCCATGAAGGCGCTGTAGCCGATCCACATGATGTTCAGGCGCATCCAGACCGGATCGGGCAGCGTCAACTGGCTGCCCAGCAGCAGCTTCAGAAAATTCTTTTTGTAGACCCACACGGCAACGCCCAGAGCGATCGCCATGGCAGCGTAGAGCACGGTGGGCTTCCATTTGATGAAGCGGTCGTCGTGCAGCGCCAGCGTGAGCGTGCCAAATACCAGCACCAGGGCCAGCGTGGCTTTGTGCATGGCGGTGAGCTTGCGGTCGAGGCCGTAGATGATCGCCATTTGCAGCACGGTGGCGGCCATCAGCACAGCGGTGCCGATATAGATGTCGTAGACCTTGTAGGCGCCAAAGAACAGCAGGATGGGGAAAAAATCAATCAGTATTTTCATGAAGGGGTGAAGTTTAACGAAGCCGAATTCATGCAGTAGCGCAGGCCGCCCGGCGCTGGGCCGTCGTCGAACACATGGCCCAGGTGGGCGCCGCACTGGGCGCAGACTGTTTCCACCCGGGTCATTCCCAGGCTGCGATCGGTGATTTCGCGGATGGCACCGGGAACAGCCGATGAAAAACTGGGCCAGCCGCAATGCGCGTCGAATTTGGTATTGGAATCAAACAGCTTGGCCCCGCAGCAAATGCAGTGGTAGCTGCCATCGGCCCAGTGGCGCTCGTACTTGCCGCTGAACGGGCGCTCGGTCGCGGCGTGGCGCGTGACCTGGTAGGCCACGGGTTCTGCGCCTTTGGCCTGCAACAGGGCAAGCCACTCGGCATCGGTTTTTTGCACGGGATAAGTCATGGTCGGAGGCCTCTCGGGGGTTATGAGCTGCAACTGATTTCAATCTGGCTGGCCCATTCGGGCGGGAAACCGGCATGGGACTCGAACGCGGGGTGCTCATCGAAAGGATGGCTCACCAGCATGAGCAACTGGTCAACGCCTGAAAAGTCCTTGGCTTTAGCGGCCTGAATCGCCAATTCACCGAGGTAGTTGCGCAGCACATATTTCGGATTGGATTGACGCATCAGGCTTGCCGCCTGGTCTTGCGCAACGGCTGCCAGACGCTCTTCATAGCGCAGCCGCCAGGCATCAAAAGCCGCACGGTCCAGAAAAAGGTCGCGCACCGGATCAAAGTCATGGGCAGCCACTGCCTGGCTCAAACGCCGCCAGAAGATGGTGTAGTCGACCCGGTCTTGCGCCAGCAGTTGGAGCAGGTCAGCCAGCAGGGTCTGATCTTTGTCGCCCGTGCTGCTGGCAAGGTCCTGCTGGTCCAAGGTATCCACCAGGCCAAGTTTGGCACGCATCAAGCGCTGCCAGTGCCGAGCGAATACCGGTTTGAAGCTGTCAAGGGCCTGCAAGGCCAGCGCCTGGTCTTTGATCAGCGGCATCAATGCCTGTGCCAGCGCATAAAGGTTCCAGTGGGCGATATCGGGTTGGCGTGCAAAGGCGTAGCGGCCACCGCGGTCGGTGTGGTTGCAGATGTGACCGGGGTCATAGGCATCGAGAAACTGAAACGGCCCGTAGTCAATGGTCAAGCCCAGAATGCTCATGTTGTCGGTGTTCATGACGCCGTGACAAAAACCCGCCGCCTGCCAGTGCGCCACCATGATGGCGGTGCGTTCGGTCACCTGCTGCAGCAAATGGGCGTAGGGATTGGCACCGAGCGCGCTGGCGCGCTGGCATTCGGGGTAGTAACGCGTCATCACATAGTCAGCCAGCGCTTGAGCTGCGCCAGCTGGTTGCGCGCGGCAAAGTGCTCAAAATGGCCAAAGCGTATGAAACTGGGCGCCACGCGGGTCACCACAGCGGCGGTTTCCAGCGACTCACGCGCCACTTCTTCGTCGGAGCCAATCACGCACAGTGCACGGGTGGTCGGGATGCCCAGGCCGTGCATGGCCTCGCTGCACAAAAACTCCCGGATGCTGCTGCGCAGCACGGCGCGACCGTCGCCCATGCGCGAGTAGGGCGTCAGGCCGGAGCCCTTGAGTTGCACCTCCAGCCCATGGGTTTCGCCCAGCAGGCAGGCGCGGCCGTCGCCGAGCTGCCCGGCCCAATGGCCAAACTGATGACCGCTGTAGACGCTGGCCAGCGGTTGTGTGCCGCTGATCGGCAGGTTGCCCACCAGGGCATTCATAAGTGCTTCTGACTGCATTTGTTCACCGGACAGGCCCAGCATCTCAGCCACTGGTAGCGAGCGGCCAACCCAGTAGGGATCAGGCAAGGGGGTGGGTGCCAGGGCAGTGTAAAAATCTGGACCCAGGCGGCGAAAATGGTTGTCCCACGACAGTCCGATGTGATGGACCTGAAAAGGTTCGAAGACGACACTCATGGTTGAATTGTCTCGTTTTGCTTTCAAACCCGGACTTTGCAGGGGCATCCGGGCCAGACGTGAGGCGTGTGCAGTTGAGTATGATCACGCTTTGATCGGGATGGAACGGTATTGAGCGGCCTGCTTGCTCCAGGGCCTTGCCGGGTGCCCAATGGGGGGCTTGAGCTCAGAATACTCGGGTTGGTGTCCTGTTCGCTGCATGGCCGAAGATTGGGCCATTGGCTGTACACGGTTGAACACTTGATCGACAGTGTGCCTGACCCGCAACAGGAGAGACAAAATTGCAGGAAACTGCCGCTTTTTTACAGAATGTGCTCGATTCATTGACGGCTGAAATTGCCGTACTGGACCAGCATGGTGTGGTACTGCAGGTCAACGATGCCTGGCGGCGTCGGTCTCTGGAGCATGCCCAGTCGGCGGACCAAACCTTGCCTGATGTGGGACCCGGTGCCAATTACCTCGTCGCCAGCCAGGCCATCGTGGTCAATCCGCCAACAAGCAGCCATGAGACCGTGGCAGACGGGATCAGGGCCGTCCTGAGTGGCCGTTTGCCGCGCTTTTCGCATGAATACCTGCATTCCGCGCGGGGCAGACAGCGCTGGTGGAGCATGTGTGTGACACCCCTGGCGGGTGGCGGCAGTCCGGGTGCGGTAGTCTCGCTGGAGGACATTTCCGAGCGTGCGCAGATCGAGAAGCAGGTGCGCGACATGGCTTTTTACGACCCGCTGACCCATTTGCCAAATCGTCGTTTGCTGATGGAACGTTTGTCGCAGCAGATGGCGCGCGCGCGTCGCAATCAGACCCGTCTGGCACTCTTGTTTATTGATCTGGACAAGTTCAAGACCATCAATGACGAACTGGGACACGAGGTAGGCGACTGGCTGCTCCTATCCGTTGGGCAGCGCATTCAAGCCTGCCTGCGGGAGTCCGATACGGCAGCGCGTCTGGGCGGAGACGAGTTTGTGGTGTTGTTGCCAGATTTGCCTAACAGCGCCGCCGCCATGATCGTGGCCGAGAAAATCCGCCAGGCGCTGGCGCTGGAGTATGTGACTTCCCAGGGGGTGGTACTGAACACTTCTTCGAGTATCGGAGTCGCCTTGTACCCTGATCATGGCGCGACCGAGAAAGAATTGTTGCGCCTGGGGGACGAGGCCATGTACCTGGCGAAGAAAAGTGGTCGCAATACGGTCCATCTGTGCGTGTCCACTTTGTCGGAAAGCGCCCCCGAGACACTTCACAGCGCGCCTTTATCCTATGTCCACCTGCGCTGGAAAGACGTCTTCAGATGCGGCAACCCGGTGATTGACGAGGAGCATGAAACCTTGTTCCTGTTGGCCAACGCGCTGCTGGACCAGGTTGCGCTGCGGGGCCAGCAGCCCCAGGCGTTCGAGGCCGCTTTTGAAAAACTGCTGACCCATGTGGAAATTCACTTTGCCCACGAAGAAGCTATTTTCCAGGCCTGTGGGTATGCCAACCAGGCCGAACATGCACAGCAGCATCAGGCATTGCTCACGCAGGCACGCCGGCTGCATCGCCAGGCAACTGAGGCCTTTGCCGACGGTGCCATTGAAGCAAAGCTGATCAAATTCCTGGTTTTCGAACTGGTGGCTGGTCACATGTTGCATACTGATCGTGAATTTTTTACTTTGTTTGCTACACCTTGAAAAGGAGACTTCATGCTTGGATTGATGCAAAACCAGCAACTGTCGATATCGTCGCTGATCGAATTTGCCGCACGCCACCATGGCGAAGGCCAGATCGTTTCGCGCCGGGTCGAGGGCGACATCCACCGCTACACCTACAAAGAGGCGGCGCGGCGCTCGCGCCAGCTGGCCAACGTGATGGATGCCTTTGCCGTCCAGCAGGGCGAACGTGTGGCCTCGATCGCCTGGAACGGCTACCGGCACCTGGAAATGTATTTTGGTGTGAGCGGCTCGGGTCGGGTGCTGCACACCATCAACCCGCGCATGCACCCCGAGCAGATTGCCTGGGTGATGAACCATGCGCAGGACCAGATGGTGTGCTTCGACATGACGTTTCTGCCGATTGTCAAGGCGGTTCATGGCAAATGCCCGAGCGTCAAAAACTGGGTCGCGCTGTGCGAAGCCGACCAGCTACCGGCTGATTCCGGCATCCCCGGTTTATTGAGCTACGAAGCCCTGCTGGCGACCCAGTCCGGCAACTACAACTGGCCCGAGCTGGACGAAAACACCGCATCGAGCATGTGTTACACCAGCGGCACCACAGGCAATCCCAAAGCGGCGCTGTACAGTCACCGCTCCACCGTCCTGCACGCTTACGCGGCGGCGCTGCCCGATGTGATGGGCATCTCGGCGCGTGATGCCATCCTGCCGGTGGTGCCGATGTTTCACGTCAACGCCTGGGGCATTCCCTATTCCGCAGCCCTGACCGGGGCCAAGCTGGTGTTTCCCGGCCCGGGCATGGACGGCCAATCGATCTATGACCTGATCGAGCTCGAGCAGGTGACCTACGCTGCCGGTGTGCCCACTATCTGGCAAATGCTGCTGGGCCACATGGAGCCCAACGGCCTGCGCTTTTCCAGCCTGAAGCGCACCGTGATCGGCGGCTCGGCCTGCCCGCCGGCCATGATCAGCGCGTTCAACGACACCTATGGCGTGGAAGTGCTGCACGCGTGGGGCATGACCGAGATGAGCCCGCTGGGCACGGTGTGCACGCTCAAGAACAAGCACCTCACGATGTCGGAGCAAGACAAGATGAAGGTGCGCCTGAAACAGGGGCGTGCCCTCTTCGGCATCGACATGAAGATCGTCAATGCCGAAGGTCAAGAGCTGCCCTGGGACGGCAAAACCTTTGGCGACCTGCTGGTCAAGGGCCCCTGGGTGATGCGTGAGTACTTCCAGGGTGTGGGCGATGCGCAAGCCGTGAAGCCACTCATTGATGGCTGGTTTCCCACCGGAGATGTGGCCACCATCGACGCCGACGGCTACATGCAGATCACCGACCGCAGCAAGGACGTGATCAAGTCCGGCGGCGAGTGGATCAGCTCGATCGACATCGAAAACATAGCCGTGGCGCACCCGGCCATTGCCATGGCGGCATGTATCGGCATGGCGCACCCGAAGTGGGATGAGCGCCCGATCGTGGCGGTGGTCAAGAAGCCTGGCGCCGAGGTGTCACGCGAGGAGTTACTGGCGTTTTACGTGGGCAAGGCCGCCAAGTGGCAGATTCCGGACGACGTGGTGTTTCTGGACAGCATCCCGCTGGGTGCCACCGGCAAGATGCAAAAAAGCAAGCTGCGCGAAGTTCTCAAGGACTACAAGTTGCCCGATTTGCGCTGACGGCGGTGATTGTCAATGCGAACCTCACGTATCCGTTGCAATACCGCTTGCCCTCCTTGAATCCATCCCCGTCACTGCGCGCGCAGTGACGGCGTTTTCATCGACTTTGCATGGCATTGTTCACGCTCTCCCTGCTCAATGGCCTGAGCTACGGGCTGCTGCTGTTCATGCTCAGCGCCGGGCTGACGCTGATCTTCAGCATGATGGGGGTGCTCAATTTTGCCCATGCCTCCTTCTACATGCTGGGCGCCTACTTCGGCTACAGCGTGACCGGGTGGCTGGGCTTCTGGCCTGCCCTGATTCTGGCGCCGATGCTGGTGGGCACCCTGGGCGCGCTGTTCGAGCGCTTTGTGCTGCGCCGCGTGCACCGGCTCGGCCATGTGCCAGAGCTGCTGATCACTTTTGCCCTGAGCTACATCATCCTGGAAGCGGTGCAACTGGTCTGGGGCCGCAGCGCGGTCGATTTCCGTGTGCCGCAAGCGTTGGATGGCCCGTTGCTGACGCTGTTCGGCACGCAGTTTCCGCTGTACCGCGCCTTCATGATGGGCATGGCCCTGATCACACTGGCGTTGCTGTGGTTGCTGCTGAAGCATAGCCGCATCGGTCTGGTGATCCAGGCCGCCTTGAGTCATCCCGACATGGTCGAGGCGCTCGGGCACAACTTGCCGCGCGTCTTTATGTGGGTGTTTGGCGGCGGCTGCGCTCTGGCAGGACTGGCTGGCGTGATGGGTGGCAATGCCTTTGTCACCGAGCCGGGCATGGCGCTGGCGCTGGGTGGCATTGTTTTTGTGGTGGTGGTGGTCGGTGGCATCGGCTCGCTGGCCGGGGCGTTCTGGGCCTCCATCCTGATCGGCTTGCTGCAGACCTTTGCCGTTGGCCTGGACGTTACGGTGGCCCCGATCCTGCCGTATCTGTTGATGGTGCTGATGCTGATCTTTCGGCCCCGGGGCCTGGCCGGCAAGCGGGGCGATGGATGAGGGGCAAGCTCGCCTGGGGTCTGTACGCGCTGGCGCTGTTGCTGGCGCCACTGGTTTTCAGCAGCATGGGTCAGTCTCTGTTGTGCCAGATGGGCATCGCCATCATCGTCTGCCTGAGCTACAACATGCTGCTGGGGCAGGGCGGCATGCTCAGCTTTGGTCACGCGGTGTATTCGGGCATGGGCGCTTTTTTGGCGATTCACACGCTCAACTACGTGGGTGCCGGGCTGGCGCTGCCGGTGAGTCTGATTCCGCTGGTGGGCGGCCTGGCCGGCATGGCGCTGGCCGGTGTGCTGGGTTGGGTCACTTGCCAGAAAGCGGCCACACCCTTTGCCATGATCACGCTGGGCATGGGCGAACTGGTGTGGGCTGCGGCGCTGATGTTCCCCGGCTTTTTCGGCGGTGAGGCGGGTGTGTCAGGCAACAGGGTGGCGGGCAGCCCGGTGCTGGGCATCAGCTTTGGCCCGCAGATCGAGTTGTATTACCTGATTGCGCTCTACACCTTTGTCTGCACCGCGCTGATGTATGCCTTTACCTGCACGCCGCTGGGGCGCCTGCTGAACGCCGTGCGCGACAACCCTGAGCGTGTTGCCTTCATCGGCTACAACCCGCAGATGGTGCGCTTCCTGGCGTTTGTCATTGCCGCCTTTTTTGCCGGCATCTCGGGTGGCTTGGCAGCGCTGAATTTTGAAATTGTCACTGCCGAAGTGCTCGGCGGTCCCCGCTCTGGCGCCTACCTGCTGTTCACGTTTCTGGGTGGCACCACGTTCTTTTTTGGTCCCATCATCGGTGCCATCCTGATGGTGTTGGCATTTGTGCTGCTGTCCGAGTTCACCCAGGCCTGGCTGCTCTACCTGGGACTGATCTTCATGATCATGGTGGTGTATGCGCCGGGTGGCGTGGCCGCGCTCATCATGGTCAACCTGAGGCTGGCCAGGCACGGTTATCTGCAGCGGCTGTGGCTGAGCTACCTGACGCTGGCGGCCAGCGGGCTGCTGGCGTTAACGGGCGCGGCGGCCCTGCTGGAGATGGTGTACCACCTGCAACTCGGTGCCGCGCTTGGGCCTGAGCTGCGCTTTGCCGGCCTCATGCTGGATACCCGTCGGCCTGGCAGCTGGCTGGGGGCCGGCGCTGTCATGCTGACCGGTCTGGCGTTGTTTGAATCGAGACGCCGTCAATTTGTACGGCAGTGGGATGTCCTGCAGCAAGCCATGGCCCAGGATGACAAGCGCCGGGAGCTGGCCTGATGTTCCTCAAGCAGTCGCAGCCAGCGTATGCCCTTGAATTGAAAGCGCTGCGCAAGCGCCTTGGCAAGACCGACATCATTGGCGGCGTCGACCTGGCCATCCAGACCGGCGAGCGCATCGGCATCATCGGCCCCAATGGCGCCGGCAAATCGACGCTGTTCAACCTGATCAGCGGGCGTTTTGCGCCTGACAGCGGCCAGGTCCTGCTCAACGGGTGGCGCATCGATGGCAAGAAACCGTTTGAGATCAATCGCATGGGTCTGGCCCGCAGTTTTCAGGTGAGCCATATTTTTCCCGGGCTCAGCGTGTTCGAGAACCTGCGCTGCGGCGTGCTTTGGAGCATGGGCTACAAATACACGTTCCTGAAGTTTCTCTCTGGTCTGGACGATGTCAACCGCCGGGTTGCCGCCTTGCTGGACATGCTGCATCTGCAGCGCCAGCGCAACACCCTGGCCATGCACCTGAACTACGCCGAGCAGCGCGCGCTCGAGGTGGGCATCACCATTGCCGGTGATGCCGGCGTGATTTTGCTCGACGAACCCACGGCCGGCATGAGCCAGTCCGAAACCCGCCGCTTCATCCCCCTGATCAGGCAGGCCACCGAGGGCAAAACCCTGCTGATGGTGGAGCACGACATGAGCGTCGTGTTCGGCCTGGCCGACAGGATTGCCGTGCTGGTGCATGGCGAATTGCTGGCCTTTGACACGCCCGAGGCGGTGCGCGAAGACCCCCGGGTGCAGGAGGCCTATCTGGGCGCGGGGCTGGCACGCGTCGGGCATTTGCCATGCTGACCCTCGACCAGCTCCACGCCTTTTACGGCAAGAGTCATGTGCTGCACGGCGTGGCATTGCGGGTGGGTGCGGGTGAAATTGTGACGCTGCTGGGGCGCAACGGCTCGGGACGCTCGACCACCGCCAAAGCCATCATGGGGCTGGTCGAGGCACAGGGTTCGCTGCAGTGGCAGGGGCAGGAAATCCTGGGCAGGAAAACCTTCGAGATCGCCCGCATGGGCCTGGGCTACGTGCCCGAGGGCCGCGACATCTTTCCCGACCTGACGGTGGCGCAAAACCTGTGGCTGGGTCAGAAGCACAGCCGCCAGACGGGCCGCTGGAAGCCGGCTGACATGTACCGTCTGTTTCCGCAACTGCAGGCGCGAGAGCACACCGAGGCCGGCGTGCTCTCAGGGGGCGAACAGCAAATGCTGACCCTGTGCCGCAGCCTGATGGGTGACCCCGACCTGATCATCATCGACGAGCCCACCGAAGGCCTGGCGCCCAGGCTGGTCGAAGGCGTGGGGCAGTTTCTCAGGCAGCTCAAGGCGCGCGGGATCGCGGTGCTGCTGATCGAGCAAAAGCTGACGATTGCTCTGGACGTGTCCGACCGCTGCTACGTGATGGGCCACGGCCGTGTGGTGTTCGAGGGTAAGCCCCAGACGCTGCGCCAGGCCAGTGACGTCCGAAGGGAATGGCTGGAGGTGTGATTTTTTGACCGACAACGCTCACTGCGTGCCAAAAATCCTGTCACCTGCATCACCCAGGCCCGGCAGGATATAGCCGTGGCTGTTGAGCTGGCGATCGATGGCCGCCGTAAAGATGGCCACATCCGGGTGCGCCGCACGCAGCGCCTTGACGCCTTCGGGACAAGTCAGCAGGCAGACGAACTTGATCGACCTGGGCTGCAGCGCCTTGATGCGCGTGATGGCGGCGATGGCCGAGTGGCCGGTGGCCAGCATCGGGTCAACCACCACCACGTCGCGCTCGGGCATGTCCTTGGGCATCTTGAAGTAGTACTCGACCGCCTGCAGCGTGGTCGGGTCGCGGTACAGGCCGATGTGGCCCACGCGCGCGCCCGGCACCACGCTCAAAAAGCCGTCCAGAATGCCGGTGCCGGCGCGCAGGATGGATACCAGCGCCAGTTTTTTGCCGTCGATGACCCGGGCGGTCATGGTTTCCAGTGGTGTCTCGATCTCCACCTCCTGCATCGGCATGTCGCGCGTGACCTCGTAGGCCATCAGCATGGCCAGCTCGTTGAGCAGCGTGCGAAAGCTGGTGGTGCTGGCGTCCTTGCGGCGCATCAGCGTGAGCTTGTGCTGCACCAGCGGGTGGTCGATGACGTGAACCATGGGGTCAGATTGAGTCATGATAGCGCTTCAAAAATAAGAGTAGATTGTGCCTTGTTCATGTCCGGGGACGGGTTCAAAATCCATGCCCGTTAACGCTTGCCACCAAAAATGCCGCCAAGCACACCGCGAATGATCTGGCGGCCCACTTCCCGACCGATGGAACTGGCGGCGCTTTTGAACAACTGTTCACCCGCCGATGTGCGCCGACCGCCGCCGCCACCCAGCATGCTGCCCAGGCCCGAGCTGATGCTGTCGAACATGCCGCCACCCGACGCGGCAGGCGCGTCAGGGGTGCGGGTGCTGGCGGCTTTGCTGTCGACTTTGCTGTCGGCTTGGGCGGCGCGCGCAGCGGCGTGCCCCTTGAGCTTTTCATAGGCTGACTCACGGTCCAGGTGTTTTTCATAAACCCCGGCGACGATGGAGTCTTGCAGCAGCGTCTGGCGCTGCGCCGGTGTAATCGGCCCGATCTGGCTGGCCGGCGGCAGCACAAAGACGCGCTCAGTCGGGCAGGGGCGGCCTTTGGCATCCAGAAAACTCACCAGCGCCTCACCCACGCCCAGCTCGGTGATGGCAGCGCCAATGTCCAGA
>JBBINL010000066.1:0-12806 GCA_037443905.1 Burkholderiales bacterium
GCACCGTGCGCCGGGTCGTCAACATGACCGCGTTGGCCGTGGCTGATGTGAGCGCGGGTCACTGACAACAGCGCCATTGACCAATCAAGGATTCAATTCCAGGCGCTGCCCACCTGAAAATAAATGACGGTTTCTTCCGGTCCGCGCGCCACGTCCATGCCGGCATAAAGGCCGAGCTTGCGCGCAATCAGGTAGCGAAAGCCCATGCCCAGCGCACTGGCGGTCTGGGATTGGGTCATTAGCGTGTCGTTGCCATCGGTCCGTCCGGTGCCGGCAAAACCCACCAAGGCCCAGCGTGCGTCGAGCTTGTAGCGCAGCTCGGCCTCTGCCACGAGCACATTGCTGCCTTGGTAGCGCAATGCCGGAATGCCACGCAGCTTGATGTAGGGCAGCGCGTAAAACGGAACATCGCCGCGCGAAAACTGGCCGTCACCACGCAGGCCGAGAACGGCAGATTGGGCCAGCGGCAAGTAGGTGAAGCCGCGCAGCATGACACTCTCAAAACTCGAGGTGCTGCCGAGGTCGGGACGGGCCATGCCGACATCGAGCTCCAGATAGGAACCGTTGGAGGGCGTGAAAATGTTGTCGCGCGAGTCATAGTCGAGCAACAGCGAGAAGCGGCCAATGTTGGATTCAAGCTGGCGCGCCGGAATTTCGGCCGGTCGTTCCCGGATAAAGCTGGCCGAGCTGCCCAGATAGAGGTAACGTGCGCCCAGCAGCCAGTCGCTGTTGTTGACGCGCGCCAAGCCCTGCGCCAGCGCAAATGGGGCATCCAGCGCAAAGCGTCGTGATTGATCCGTCAAGCCATAGACATCCAGATTGAGTTCGGCCTTGCCCGCAGCCAGCAGGTAACGATAACTGTCTCCAGCCACAGTGCCGAAATAGCCAGCGCCAAAACCCTGGCTGCCGTTTTCAGTCTTGAACGCGGCGATGGCGCCAATGTCAGGTGGCGCAAAGCGCTCTTTGGCCGCCTCGCTGCGCTGCCGCGACTGGGCAATGGATTCGCTGAAAAACAGCAGCGCTGCACCGCCGCCATAGCCTACCGCCGGCTCGGTGATCAGCAGTGGCACCGGCAAAAAGCCGCGGTGTTCCAGCAGATGGCTGGACATGTCGAACTTGCCGTCCTGTGCATCGACAAAGCGGTCGCCCCAGGACTGGCTGCTGGCGGCACAGGCCAGCAGCGAGGTCAGCAGAAAGGCAATCAGTCTGTTGCTGTGCATCTCAGGTATTTCTCAGGCATGGGACAAATCGGGATGAGCACCAAGCACGGATTTCTGGTCCAAACGTCCCGCTTTGAAACCCCTTGTGGGTTCGGCATTCGGTTCATTTTAGGTGCGGGCGTTGTTGTCCATCATGCACCGTTGGCAGGCCAGCTGGTGGCGCGTCCGGCGCCAGATCGCAGGCCACGGGTATTTCAACTTTCGCGGCAAAATCAGAATCCCGAGGGAGAAACTGATAAAGTGATGTTTTCCAACATGATCCGAAAGGATATCAAAATGAAATTCATCCGCAAACAAGATGGTTGCACCCGCCTGTTGCCCTCTGGGGGATTACACCTGCACATGCGCAGCCTGATGGCGTTGTTGATGTCGTTGCTGCTGATCGCCGTGGGCAACGTGGCGCAGGCCGCCAGCAAGGCCGAGTTGCAACAGGAAGCCCGCAGCATGGCCAGTGAAACCCTGAAAAGCCTGTACCAGACCTCGCCCGGCGCCAAGGCCGCTGTCGAGCGCGCCGCAGGTTATGCGGTGTTCAGCAATTTTGGCATGAAGCTCTTCGTCGCCGGCGGAGGCACTGGGAAAGGCCTGGCTGTTGACAACAAGACCAAAAAGGAAACCTTCATGAAGATGGTCGAGATACAGGCAGGACTGGGTTTCGGGGTGAAAAAATTCAGGCTGGTCTGGGTCTTCGAGAACAAATCTGATCTTGACAAGTTCATCAATACCGGCATGGAAATCAGCGCGCAGAGTTCGGCCACAGCCAAAGCAGGCGGCAAGGGTACGGAGGTATTTTCCGGCGCCATGTCCATTTCCCCCGGCGTCTGGCTGTACCAGCTCAGCGATGACGGGCTCGCCCTGGAGCTGACAGCCAAGGGTACCAAATACTACAAAGACGACACGTTGAACTGACCCACATGAGCTTGTGCCTGAATCACAAGACCCTTGCTGCTACGCTGGTGCTGTTGTGCGCCGCTTGCGCTGCCCCGCATGACAGTGCTGAGCCCGCGAAAGCGCCAAAGCTCACCGAGTTGCAAAACGCGAGCTTCTCGGGATTGGCCAGTTTGCCTGATCTGGTGCACCTGCAGAATGGTCGCTGGCAAGCTGCACCCCATGAGCCCGGCGCGGCATCGCGCGACATCGTCACCCTCGATGACGCTCTGCATGTGGTCGGCGACCTCGATGCCGACGGACAAGCCGAAGCTGTCGTGCACCTGACCCACAGCGCCGGCGCAACGGCACAATGGTCGTACCTGGCTGTCGTCAAGCGTTTGGGCAAGCAGCTGGACAATGTGGCCACCGTGGCCCTGGGCGACCGGGTGCAAATCCGGTCGTTGCAGATCAATGACGGCAAGCTGCAAGCCAGCCTGGTTCGCGCAGGCCCCGGCGACCCTGCCTGCTGCCCGGGTGAACTGGCTGATCTGGGCTGGAGCCTCGCTGATGGCCATCTGAAAGCGCAAGACGACATCAAGACAGGCCGGCTCACGCTGGACGCGCTCGCGGGCACCAACTGGGTGCTGCACGCATGGGGCGTTGCCGAGCCTGCCGCGACGCAGCCCGAAGTGACGCTCAGCTATGCGGCAGGCCGCTTCACGGGCCATTCAGGCTGCAACCGCTACACGACCGGAGTCACACCCGGAACCCTGCCAGGCGAGCTGAAGGTGGGATTGGTCGCCGGGACGCGCATGGCCTGTCCGGATGCAGTGAGCTCGGCTGAAACGCGGTTTCTCGAGCGCTTGCAGACGGCACGTCGCTTTGATTTCAGGTCCGGACGGCTTGCCATCACGTCGTCCGGCAGCGAAGGCCCAAACACAATGATGCTGTTCGAAGCCATCGCACCAGCCACCCCAAAGTGAACTTCATCAGGGGCACGGGTGTCTCAAGATCTGTCCATGCCCCATCAAGCGCATCAATTCTTGCCAAAATTCGGCATCCAGTCATAAACTGTCCAGCACTTTTTTCAACGTCGAGACGCTGCCATGAAACATGATTCACCCAACTTGCCTTTTGCCACAAGCCGCCGCTCGCGCCATATGACATCGCTGGCCATTCTGGTCACTTCGCTTTTCACGCCGACCCTGTTCGCCCAGGCACCTGCTGCCACTGCGACGGCCACATCGGCTTCAGCAGCTTACTCGGCCGAACAACTTGACAAGCTCGTGGGACCGATTGCGCTCTACCCCGATGATCTCGTCAGCATCATCCTGCCGGCATCCACCAATCCGCTGCAACTGGTGCAGGCAGACCGCTATCTCGACAAACGCAAGACCAACCCCAAGCTCGCCCTTGATGACAATTGGGACGATGCCGTGAAGTCGCTGCTCAACTACCCCGAGGTGGTCAAGATGATGAGCAATGATCTCAACTGGACTTCGGCACTCGGCGAGGCTGTGGTCGCAGATCAGGGCGAGGTGCTCGAAGCCATCCAGACTTTCCGACGCAAGGCTTATTCGACCGGCAACCTCAAAACCGATTCAAAACAGGTGGTGGTGGTCGAAAAGGAAGTCATCACCATCAAGCCTGCCGACCCGCAGGTGATTTATGTGCCGCAATACAACCCTGCGACCTTGGTGGTGTATGGTGGCTATTCGTCCTGGGCTTACTATCCAGCGCCCTACCCCGCGTACTACTATCCTTATGCTCCGGGTGCCGCGCTGGCCGCTGGTGTGATCTGGGGCGCAGCCATCGGTGCGGCCTGGAGCGGTGGCCACTATGTATCGCATTACGGCTACGGCGGCAACAACAACATCAACATCGACCGCAATATCAACATCAACACCGGCAACATCAACACCGGCAACATCAACACCGGCAACATCAACACCGGCAACGTGAATCGCGGCGGCTCGAGCCAATGGCAACCGAACAAAAAACCGGGCCAGGTCAGCAGCAGTGTTGGTACACGTCCTTCTGCACAGCGCGCCGGAGATGACCGTGCATCGGGTGCTGGTGGCGCCAGCAACGCGTCACGCCCGACGGCACAAACGCAACCAAGATCGTCCAATACCGCCTTTGACAGCCACAGTTCCGCACGCCAGACCCAGATGAACAGCGCACGCGGCGCCTCAAGCCGCAGCAGCGCAGGTTCACGGCCACCCTTGCCGAAGAGCGGTGGCGGTCGTCGTCGCTAGGAAATGGCAAATGGCGATCAGAACAACACCATGACAGGCCTGCTTTAAATTCTTATTTCGACAAATCCCATGAAACCATTCCATTTGATGTCCAGGCTGCGGCAATTCGCCGCTCCACTGGTTCTGGCGCTGCCCCTGGTGACCCTGGCTGCAGAGCAAAAGAGCTTTACAACCCCCGAGGCGGCAGTCGAGGCACTGTCAGCCGCACTCAAGGCCAACGATGTGTCTGCGCTGGTGGCCATCGTCGGCGAAAAACACAAAGATCTGGTGCAGACCGGTGACAAGGCAGACGATACCGTCCGCTACGCCAATCTGGCAGCGGAACTCGAAGCCTTCCATCACCTGGAAGAGCGCGGTCCGGACCGGCGTGTGCTGTTGATTGGCACCCAGGCCTGGCCGATGCCGATTCCCTTGGTGCGCGCTGGCGCCAACTGGCGTTTTGCATCCGAAGAAGGTCGCGAGGAAATCCTGAACCGGCGCATTGGTGGCAACGAACGCAGCGCCATCGCGGTGCTGCACGCCTATATCGACGCGCAGCGCGCTTACGCCGCCAAGGATCGCAACGGCGACGGCGTGCTGGAGTATGCAAGAAAGATCGCCAGCAGCGCCGGCAAACAGGATGGTCTTTACTGGTCTGCCGATCCTGCCAAGGGTGAAGAGATGAGTCCTTTCGGACCGCTGATCGCAGAAAGTTCTGCCTATCTGGCTGGCCACAAGCAGGGCGATGGCTTGCGCGGCTATCACTTCAAAATCCTGACACGCCAGGGCAAGGCAGCGCCAGGCGGCGCCTACAACTATGTCATCAACGGCCGCATGATTGCCGGCTTTGCGATGCTTGCCTATCCGGATGCGTACGACCACAGCGGCATCATGACCTTCATGGTCAATCACAATGGCAAACTGTTCCAGAAGGATCTCGGCGCGGCCACGGACAGCGCCGCAGTAAAGATCAACGCCTTCAATCCGGACGCAAGCTGGCAGGAAGTGGTATCGCCTTGAGGCCGTCCGGCGTCGACTGGCGCTCACCGCGCCAGGAGGCCCTGCCTGACCTGTCATGGGTGCTTCGGCCTGTTGGCAAGTGGGCTGGACAACGCCATCTGTAACGAACAGAATCAGTTCATCAGAGCTGTCGAGTCCGACTGCCATCCTCTCCTCGTCAGCACCTTGCAGGATGGCCATGACCGAAGGAGCATGAGATGACACCCCATGACAAACCCGTCGAGGTTGAGACCGTCAAATGTGAAGTCTGTCTGAAGGAAGTCCCCCTGTCCGAAGCCACCGTGTCCGAAGCATCAGATTATTTTGTCAATTTTTGCGGCCTTGAGTGCTTTGAAAAATGGAAGGCGCAGGGCAAGCCGTCCCATGCTGAGGGCAAAAATCCTTCGGCATGATGCCGTGCACCGGCTCTGGCATGGCTGGGTCATCTGTGCCTGGCTCGTCGGGAGCATGGCGGTTGCAGTGGCATCTGATCCCGTCCCGGACGCTGAAGCCCTGCTCTGGTTCAAGGCTGACCGGCCTACCGCACAGGCTCAGCAGGCAGTCGGTCTGCTGGTCGCTGCGGCAGAGGAAGGACTGGAGCCGCACCACTATCAGGCCAATGAACTGAACCTGGCCGTGACACGGGCCAACGTCGGCACCGCGTTGACACCCGCGCAACAAAGCCAGCTGGACAAGGCCCTGACCCTGGCGATGCTGCATTACCTGAACGACCTGAGCGTCGGACGGGTGAACCCGAAGCAGGTCAAGGCCAACTTTGAAGCACCCGTCGGCCCTAGCCCCGATCTGGCCTCCTGGCTTCACACGGTGGTCCGCGAGCAGCGGCTGAGCCAGGCAGTGGCACAACTGGCCACCCAGGCGCCGATGGCATTGCCGCTGCGCCAAGCGCTGGCGCTCTACCGCACGCTCGCCGATCACCCGGCCTGGCAAACTCCATTGCCGCCGCTGCCCGGACGAATACTGGAGGCTGGTCAGGCCTATGCCGGCTTGCCACTGCTGACCCAGCGCCTGCAAGTGCTCGGTGATCTGACAGTCGCAACACCCGTGCCAGATAAATTCGAAGGCGAACTGATGGCCGCGCTGATGCGTTTCCAGGAGCGCCACGGCCTGACAGCCGACGGCATGCTCGGGCCCAAGACGCTGCAACAGCTGAATGTGCCACCCGGGCAGCGCGCCAGGCAGATTGCGCTCACGCTGGAGCGGCTGCGCTGGACTCCCCTGCGCCAGGCGCCGCGCATGGTGGTGGTGAACGTGCCGGAATTCATGCTGCGCGCCTATGAGGTGCAGGACGGGCGCATCCAGGTCAAACTTGCCATGAAAGTCATCATCGGCAAGGCGCTCGACACGCGCACGCCTTTGTTCGACGAGGAGATGCGCTTCATCGAGTTCAGCCCCTACTGGAATGTGCCACCCTCGATTGCGCGCCAGGAAACCGTGCCCCGTTTGCGCGCCGATCCGGGTTACCTCGAGCGCCAGGGCATGGAGTTCGTCACCCCTGGCGGTCAGGTGGTGACCACCCTGGCGCCAGAGCATCTGGATGCGGTGCTGGCGGGCAAGTGGCGCATCCGCCAGCGCCCGGGGCCCAAAAATGCTCTGGGCGATATCAAGTTCGTTTTTCCCAACAATGACAACATCTACCTCCATCACACGCCGACACCAAGCCTGTTCGAGCGCGACCGGCGCGATTTCAGCCACGGCTGCATCCGCGTCGAGGCACCAGTGGCGCTGGCGCAGTTTGTGCTGCAGAACGACCCGGGCTGGACCGAGGAGCGCATCCGAACCGCCATGAGCAGCGGCAAGTCCAGCACCTTGCGCCTGAAGCAAGCCCTGATCGTGCTGATCGCCTACAGCACCGTAGTGGCCAAGGATGGCCGGGTGTTTTTTTACCCTGACCTCTATGGCCATGACAAGCTGCTGGACCAGGCACTGCGCCAGCATTCCGCTGACTTGTCGCCATCGCCTTTGCCGAATTGATGAATTCCTTAAAATAGCAAGCCATGAAGCACGCCACCGCCATTTCACCTCTGCCCTCGCGCCGGACTTTCCTGCACCGTACTGCCCAGGTGGCCATGCTGGGCTCCGGACTCGGTCTGGCGGCCCGCAAGGCGCGTGCCGCCGCCACGGGCGAGCGCAGCCTGATGCTCGACCACACCCACACGCGCGAACGCATCGACCTGGTGTACGCCAGCGGTGCGAACTATGTGCCGCAAGCGCTGGGAACGCTGAACCATTTTTTGCGAGACCATTACTCGGGCGAGGTCGGACAGATTGATCCGCATCTGTTCGACCTGCTGCACGACGTGCGGCTGGCACTGGGCGGCGCGACGCCGTTGACCTACCAGATCATTTCGGGCTACCGGGGCCCGCTCACCAACGCCCGGCTGCGCAGCACGCGCGGCGGCGGTGTAGCCAAACACAGCCTGCACATGGAGGGCAAGGCCATCGACGTACGGCTGCCCGGTGTGCCGCTGGCCGAATTGCGTGATGCGGCCCTGTCGCTCAAGGCCGGCGGCGTGGGTTATTACCCGCGCGAGCAGTTTGTCCACATCGACACCGGGCGTGTGCGCACCTGGTAGCCGGGGCCGGATGCTGCCGCACCAGTACGCCAACAAGAGTCTCGATGCCTGCCAATACCATCGCACCATGTCCGACAAACGCGCCCGCAACCTGACTGGTGATTCCTTCTTCGCCTGGGATGGCGATGTGCTGGTGGTCAATATCCTGGGCAAACCCAGCGCCAGCAAGGATGCCATCGGCAAACCCTACGGCAAGCAACTCAAGGTCAGCGTCACCGCCGCACCCGTGGCGGGGCGCGCCACCGACCACATGGTGCGCTTTCTGGCGCCGCTGTTTGGAGTCACGACGGCCGACATCGAAGTGGTGTTCGGCCGCATGAATGTCAACAAGCAGCTGCGCATCAAGGCGCCGCGCAAATTGCCGGCGGTGTTTGCCAAACAGGCTGAGCAAGCGTCGCTGTTCGCCTCCGACGCTTCCCAGGCCTGAGCCAGCACGGCGCCAACTTGCGGAACTTCAAAACCGAGCCCGTCTCTTACAACGCCATGATCTCCCTGAAACGCCTGCTGCAAGCACTCGCAGCATTGTTCATCATCGCTTTTTGCACACTTTCCACAGCTGCCAGGGGGCAGGACGCGGTCAAAAACACCGTCACCACCGAGCAAGTGCAGGCTGAACTGATGGCGTACGCGCCCGATGGCGTCGCGGCTGGCAAAGCGGTCTGGGTCGGACTGCAAATCAAACACCAACCCGAGTGGCACACCTACTGGAAAAACTCGGGTGACTCGGGTCAAGCCACCATGCTGAACTGGACGCTGCCCGAAGGTGTGCTGGCCGGAGACATCGCCTGGCCGCTGCCGGTCAAGATCCCGATTGGCAACCTGGCCAACTACGGTTACGACGGCAGCGTGTTGCTGCCGGTGCCGTTGACCATCACGCCCGATTTCAAGCCGTCGGCTATAAACCCGGAACTCGTCGTCAAACTGCAGGCCAGCTGGCTGGTGTGCAAGCTCGAATGCGTGCCGCAGGACGGTGTGTTCATGCTGCGGCTTCCGGTCGAGGGCTCCACCGCCAGCAACAGCGCTGCTTTCGAGGCCGCCTTCAAGGCGCAACCCGTTGCACTGTCCACGCCAGGCAGCATCACCCTGCAGGATCACACGCTGAACGTGTCGGTGGCCGGACTGCCAGCCAGCCTGCAGGGCAAAACCCTGGACTTTTTCCCGGAAACACCTGAAGTCATCGAAACGGCGGCCAAATGGACGCAAAGCTGGCAGGGCGATGTGTGGACGGCGCAGGTGCCGATCGCGCAGCATCGAGGCGCCAGCCCCGAGGTCATGCCGCTGGTGCTGGCCGGCCAGGTCAGCAAGGAGCGGCTCGGCTTCGTGACCCAGGCTCGGGTCAGCGGTACCTGGCCAGCTGATTCACCGAGTGCCGGTTCAGCTGCAAGCAACACTTTGCCGGCCCCATCCACAAGCAGTCAAGCCACACCATTGAATTTGCCGACCTCGCTTTGGCTGGCCCTGCTGGGCGCCCTGTTGGGCGGCATGATCCTGAACCTGATGCCCTGCGTGTTCCCGGTGCTGGCCATCAAGGTGGTGGGTTTTGCCCGCCATGGAACCCATCAGCGCAGCCAGCGTGTTGGTGGTCTCGCCTACAGCGCGGGCGTGGTGTTGTCTTTTGTCGCCCTGGGCGCGCTGATGCTGGCATTGCGCGGCGCGGGTGAACAACTGGGCTGGGGCTTTCAATTGCAGTCCCCCGTGGTGGTGGCCGGTCTGGCCGCGCTATTCACCGTGATCGGTCTGAATCTGGCAGGTCTGTTTGAATTTGGCCAGCTTGTGCCCAGTAGCGTGGCGTCGCTGGAGGCCAAAAACCCTTCGGTGGACGCGTTTTTGTCGGGCATTCTGGCGGTGGTAGTTGCTTCGCCCTGTACCGCGCCGTTCATGGGCGCCTCATTGGGCCTGGCGCTGGCGCTGCCCGCTGCGCAGGCGCTGGCGATTTTTGCCACCCTCGGGATCGGCATGGCATTGCCTTACCTGGCGGCCAGCTGGTCGCCAGCGTTGGCGCGCCAGCTACCTCGACCGGGCGCATGGATGAATACCTTCCGCCATGCGATGGCATTTCCCATGTTTGCCACCGTGGTCTGGCTGGTCTGGGTGCTCGGCCAGCAAAGCGGCATCGACGGCGCAGCAGCGCTGCTGGCCTTGTTGCTGAGCCTGGCGCTGGTGATCTGGGCGCTGGGTTTGCGGGGTCGCAGTCGCATGGTGATGGCGACGCTGTCGCTGGCGGCGTTCGCTTTTCTGGCAGGCTCCATTGGCCAGAATATTGTCAAGCCCTGGGAAAACGCCGGCACCACAGCAAGCTCGGCCCTGTGGCAGCCCTGGGCCCCGGGCAAGGTGGACCAGTTGCTGGCCACAGGCACACCGGTATTTGTTGACTTTACCGCCGCCTGGTGCGTGACCTGCCAGTACAACAAGAAAACCACCTTGGCCAACAGCGAGGTATTGGCCGACTTTGCTGCCAGAAAAGTCACCTTGCTGCGCGCCGACTGGACGCGCCGCGACCCGGCCATCACTGCCGCCCTGGCGCAATTGGGGCGCAATGGTGTACCAGTGTATGTGCTGTACAGCAACGGCCGCGCACCCGTAGTGCTGACAGAAATTTTGTCTGTTGGTGAAGTGCGCGACGCGCTGGCGATGCTTTAGACAGTAGCTATTCAACGTGATGTTGATTTTGATCAGTTCCTGAAGGCAAACCACTAAGAATTTCTTAAGGCTGAGCGAATACGCTTGATCCCATGTTCACAAGGGGATCATGCATGACGAATTTCAAATCCATTTCAATGATGCTGACCTTGCTTGGTTGCGGCTCTTTGGCGCTGGCCGATAGCGGCGCTCCTCTGACCCCCTTGCATCCAAAAATGGAACAGGAATGTTCTGCCTGTCACATCGCCTTCCGGCCCAATTTCCTGCCCACTTCGTCCTGGAAGCAGGTGATGGGCTCACTCGACAAGCATTTCGGCACCGACGCCTCCCTGGCACCGGCCGACCAAAAGGAAATTACCGACTGGATCGTGGCCAATTCGCAGGAACTCGGCGAAGCGCCCCCCGAGAACCGAATCACCAAATCTTTCTGGTTCAACCGCAAGCATGGCAGCAACCACGTCAAGCCTGAAATATGGCAGCGCGCCGCGATCAAAAGCAAGACCAACTGCCAGGCCTGCCACGTCGACGCCGCCAAGGGCGACTTCAACGAGCACAAAATCCGCATTCCACGCTAACTTTCATGGACGCATGCCCACCCCGGGACATGAATGTGATTTGACATCATTCCAGCGCTTTCATTCTTCTCATTTCAAACCAAGGACACACCATGACATTCAAAATCCAGGCTTCCCATCTGCTCATCTGCCTGAGCATTGCCTTGCCGCTGGGCGCCAGCGCCAACCCCATTCTTGACGGCTACCAGGCCGAAACCAAAGGCACGTTCAGCGCTGCCGCTGGCGAAAAGCTCTACAAAACCGTCGGCCCCAACCAGTTGTCCTGCGCGTCATGTCACACCGATTCGCCGAAAAACATCGGCAAACACGCCAAGACCAACAAGGCCATCGACCCGATGGCACCCAGCGTCAATCCGAAGCGCTTCACCGATGCCGCCAATGTCGAAAAATGGTTCAAGCGCAATTGCAATGATGCCCTCGGTCGCGCCTGCACCACGCAGGAAAAAGGCGACTTCATGACCTATGTGCTGTCCGTCAAATAAGGCTGGCCTCATGAAATTCATCGAAGCTTTACTGCTGGTCGTGCTGTTTGCCACTGCCTTGGGCGCACAAGCCAAATACAACGGCGAAGACCGTGGCAAGCCGGTCATGCCCGCCCAAAGCAATGCCAAATGGGCGACAGAATGCGCCAGTTGCCATATGGCCTACCCCCCTGGCTTGCTGCCGGCGGCTTCATGGCAAAAAGTCATGGACGGGCTGAGCAAGCACTTTGGCACCGATGCCTCGCTGCCAGCAGCAGACACGCAGGAAATCACCGACTACCTGGTGAAGAACGCCTCCAACCGCTGGACTGCCGGCAGCGCACCGCTGCGCATCACCGATGGCGCATGGTTCAAGGCCAAGCACTACGACAAAAAGGAAATTGCGCCTGATGTCTGGAAACGCGCATCGGTCAAGAGCCCGGGCAACTGCATGGCTTGCCACAAGGCGGCCGACAAGGGCAATTTTGATGAAAAATCCATCAGGATTCCGCAATAAGCAAACCAACTGAAGCGCACTCGCCAAACTGCCCCTGAAAGCCTGATTGAATGCAACGCACCTTGATCTGGGATTTGCCCACCCGCCTGTTTCACTGGACGCTGGCCAGCAGTTTTGCACTGGCCTGGCTCACCAGTGACGGCGACCGCTGGCACGCCATCCACGTGTTTCTGGGTTATCTGATACTGGGGCTGGTGGCCTTTCGGCTGATCTGGGGCTTCGCCGGTTCCCACTTTTCGCGTTTTGCCAGTTTCTGGTTCGGACCCAAGCAAGCACTCGACTACCTCAAACAAGTGGTCACCGGACGCGCGCAACGCCATGTGGGCCACAACCCGACCGGCAGCCTGGCGATATATACCTTGCTGGCTCTGGCGCTGGTTGTGACTGCGACCGGCATTCTGACCCAGGGCGGCGACGAACAGCAGGGCTTCACCGCTGGCTGGTTCAGTTTCTCCCAAATCAAATGGCTGAAAGATCTGCACGAAGCTGGTGCGAATGCCATGCTGTTACTGGTCTTCGTACACATCACCGGTGTTGTCGTGGAAAGCGTCCTGCACAAGGAAAACCTGGCGCGCTCGATGGTGACCGGCTTCAAACAGGCAGCTGCCGGCACGCCCGTGGCGCAGCCGCGCGCGGCCATCGCGGTGCTGATGCTGCTGGCAATGGTCGGCTTTGGCGGCTGGTGGTTTTATTACG
>JBBINL010000067.1:0-12758 GCA_037443905.1 Burkholderiales bacterium
AGGTTCATGGGGGGGTTCACGGACTCAATTCTCGCGCAAAACCCCCACCTTCAGCAGCATCAGACTCACCGACACTGGCGAGGCCAAACGCACGCAAGAAACACCAAACCCAAGCTGCTAAAAATGTATCCCCCGCATCATTTGCTGCATTGCCACCGCCTCGGGCGAGAGCTTGGGTTTGTCAAGCTTGTCACCCGGCTTGCCACCTTTGGCCGCGTGCGAGTCCGGGAACATGCGGAAAGTGGTGTTCATCACGATCTGCGCCACGCGCGGCACCAGCGCATGCAGCACCTGGCCAAAAATACCCAGCCGGGTGGCCACGCGCACCGGCTTGAAGATACAGGCCTGGGCAATCATTTCGGCGGCTTCCTCGGGGCTGAGCGTGGGCACGTTGTTGTACAGGTTGGTGGGCGCGATCATGGGCGTGCGCACCAGCGGCATGTTGATGGTGGTGAAGGTCACGCCCTGGTCGGCGAACTCGCTACTGGCGCAACGCGTCCATGCGTCCAGCGCGGCCTTGCTGGCCACGTAGGCGCTAAAGCGCGGCGCGTTGGTGAGCACGCCGATTGAGCTGATGTTGACCACATGGCCCTTGTGCTTGGCCACCATGCCCGGCAAAAAACCGGTGGTCACGCGCAAGGACCCGAAGTAGTTGAGCTGCATGGTGCGCTCATAGTCGTGAAAGCGGTCATAGCTGGACTCGATGGCGCGGCGAATCGAGCGGCCCGCATTGTTGATCAAAAAGTCGACGCCGCTGTGCACCTGGTTGACTTGCGCGACAAAGTCGGCACAGGCCTCCTGCTCGGAAATGTCAACCGCATAGGCGATGAATTCATACCCTTTGGCTTTGGCCTCGGCACATGCCGCATCGAGCTTGTCCTGATCCCGCCCGCAAATCAGCGTGATGGCACCGGCCTCGGCAAACTTGTGTGCTGCGGCCAGGCCGATGCCCGATGAGCCCCCGGTGATCAGCACCACTTTGCCACCCACGGTGCCGCGCAGGCTGCGGTCGATGTGCAGGTCGGGGTCCAGGTGGCGCTCCCAATAGTCCCACAGCCGCCAGGCGTAGTCATTCAGGTTGGGACATTCGACGCCGGTACCTTTGAGCGCGGCCAGCGTGTCGCGGCAGTCAAAACGTGTGGGGTAATTGACAAAGGTCAGCATGTCCTCAGGCAGGCCCAGGTCGTTCATGATGGCGTTGCGCACACGGCGCACCGGTGCCAGCGCCAGCATGGCCTTGGTGACGTTACGCGGAATGAATCCGAACAACGCGGCGTTGATGAACAGGTTCATCTTGGGCGCATGCGCTGCCTTGCTGAAAATGTCGAGTACGTCACCCACGCGGTAGCCCACCGGGTCCACCAGATGGAAGCAGCGCCCGGCAATGTCTTTCTGGCGGCTGATGGTGGCCAGCGCCGCCACCACAAAGTCCACCGGCACAATGTTGATGCGCCCACCCTCCAGACCGATGGACGGCAGCCAGGGCGGCAGCAACTGGCGCATGCGCTGGATCAGCTTGAAGAAGTAGTAGGGGCCGTCGATCTTGTCCATTTCGCCGGTGCGGCTGTCGCCCACCACCATCGCCGGGCGATAGACCGTCCAGGGCACTCTGCACTCGGTGCGCACAATTTTTTCGCTTTCATGCTTGGTCATGAAATACGGGTGCTCATAGTTTTCGGCTTCGTTGAACATGTCTTCGCGGAACACGCCCTCGTACAGGCCGGCGGCGGCGATCGAGCTCACATGGTGAAAATGCCCGGCGTCGATGGCACGGGCCAACTCGATGGTGTTACGGGTGCCCTCCACGTTGACCACAATCTGGCTGCTCTCGTCGGCGCCAAGGTCATAAATGGCCGCCAGGTGGTATACATGGTCCACCTGGCCTTTGAGCTCTTTGATGTCTGCCGCTGACAAGCCGAGCTTTTTGCTGGTCAGATCACCGAACACGGGGATCACACGCGCCGCGCTGACGCCCCAGAATTCACGCAAGGCCTTGACCTTGCCCTCGCTGTCCTTGCGCACCAGGAAATAAACCACCGAGCCTTTGCGCTCGAGCAGCTTTTTGACCAGCCTTTTGCCTATGAACCCGGTTGCCCCTGTGACGAAATAACGCATTGTTGTCTCCTGAAAAATGGCCCTATTCTTGCCCATATTGGTTCAGGCAGACTTTAGCGTAAACCCGTGGCAGCGGGTCATGGTTTTAGGAAGCTGCCCCTACACATTGGCGCGCATCTTCTTTACAGTTCTCCCATGCACCGAGGGTCTTGGTGCAAATGTTTCAACCTTTAATCACATGGAGTATCACATGGTCACCAAGCTCAAAAAAACCAGCCCCGCAGCAAAGTCGTCGGTCAAATCCGGCGCCAAGTCAGCCGTCAAAAAATCTGCCAAGTCAGCGGCTGCCAAGTCATCCATTCTGTCGGGCTCGGTGAAAGACTCAGCGCAGCAAATCTGGCAAGCCGGACTAGGCGCCTTTACCAAGGCACAGGTCGAAGGCACCAAGGCGTTTGAAGCCCTGGTCAAGGAAGGTGTGAGCTTCCAGCGCAAAACCCAGTCGGCGGCTGAAGAAAAAATCAACGTCGCAACGCACAAAATGACCAGCATGGCCAACGACATCAGCAGCAAGGCCTCGGGCCAGTGGGACAAGCTGGAGAGCATTTTTGAAGACCGCGTGGCCAAGGCACTCAACAAGCTGGGCGTACCCTCGGCCAAAGACATCGATGCGCTGATCGCCCGCATCAACGCGCTCAATGTCAGCGTGCAAAAGCTCGCACCCGCCAAAACCACCGCCCGGGCCAAACCCGCCAGCAAGACCGAAGCCAGGCCGGCGGCCAAAAAAGCCGCCCAGCGCAAGGCCCCGACAGCCAAAAAAGCAGCTCCCGAGGCTCAGGTAAACCCTGAATAAAAAGGCGTTTGAAGCGCCCTACACTTCAACCGTATGACGCAACAAATACCTAACTCACCCAGGATCGCCCTGGCCATGGCGGGTGGCGGCCCACTGGGCGCCATTTTTGAGATCGGCGCCCTGTGTGCCTTGCAGGAGTCGCTCGAAGGTATCGATTTCAACCGCCTGCAGCATTACGTGGGCGTCTCGGCCGGCAGCTTCATCGCGGCCGCCCTGGCCAATGGCATCACGCCGCACCAGCTGTGCTCATTGTTCATCGAGGACCGCAAGCGCCAGGCCGAGGCTTTCGACCCGGCCTTGCTGCTGCAGCCCGCCTTTTCAGAATTTTTCTCGCGCAGCCTGCTGCTGCCGGGCCTGCTGATGGCTGGCACCTTGCAGGGTACACTGGGGCGCAAATCGTTGATGCGCGCCCTGGAATACCTGAGTCCGAGCCTGCCCACCGGGGTTTTCTCCAATGCAAAAATCGACGTTGAACTGGCGCGACTGTTTGCCAAGCCAGGACGAAGCAACGATTTCCGCCAGCTCAAAAGCCGGCTGACCCTGGTGGCCACCCACCTGGACAGCAGCCAGGCCGTGTCATTCGGCCGTCCCGGCTGGGACCACGTACCCATTTCAAAAGCAGTGCAGGCCAGCGCCGCCCTGCCCGGGCTGTTCCCGCCGGTCGAAATCGACGGCCAGCATTTTGTCGACGGCGCGCTGAACAAAACCATGCACGCCTCGATCGCGCTCGACGAGGGCGTGGACCTGATGCTGTGCATCAACCCGCTGGTGCCGTTTGATGCCTCGGCGCGGCAAACCGTGGCCGATGAGGCCACGCCCTGGGCGGCACCCGAGCCCATACCACACATCATCGACGGCGGCTTGCCCGCCGTGATGAGCCAGACGTTCCGCTCACTGATCCATTCACGCCTGCAGTTGGGTCTCAAAAGCTACGAGCAGGCCTACCCCACCACCGACATCGTGCTGTTCGAGCCCAACCACCGCGACCCCGAGTTGTACCTGGCCAACACCTTCAGCTACAGCCAGCGCCGCCACATGGCCGAGCATGCCTACCAGCAGACACGCCAGATGCTGCGCTCACGCCAGACCGGCCTGAGCACCAAGCTGGGCTACCACGGCATCACCCTCAACCACGCGGTGCTCGACGACACCAGCCGCCACCTGTGCCGCCCCCTGCGCGAGCCCACCCGGGTCGACCATGCGCTGACCAGGCTGCACAACATCATGAACAACCTGAACCAGGTGGTGCAGGCGGCCACACCGCCAGAAGCCGAGCACGCATGGTAAAAAAGGCCCCGCGGCGCACCGCCGAGCGCATTCTTGAAGTCACGCTGGCGCTGTTCAACCGTTTTGGCGAACCCAATGTGTCGACCACGCTGATCTCGGCCGAACTCAACATCAGCCCCGGCAACCTGTACTACCACTACCCTGCCAAAGACGAGCTCATCAACAGCCTGTTCGACCGTTTTGAGCGCCCCCTGCACGAGCTGCTGGGCGCTGGCGACGATGTGCGCAACGTGGAAGACGCCTGGTTTTTCATGCACACACTGTTCGAGCTGATCTGGCAATACCGCTTTCTGTACCGCGACCTCAACGACCTGCTGAGCAAGAACCGGCGCCTGGAAATGCACTTCCAGACGATCCTGAAAAACAAGACCCGCTCATTCAAGGCACTGCTCGAGGGCATGCGCCGCGGCGGTGCGCTGCAAATAGACTCGCGCGAAATCGATACCACCGCCACCAGCATGGTGGTTGTGCTGACCTACTGGCTCAGTTTTGAATACGTGCGCGATCCGCGCAATGCACTCGAAGAGCAAAACGCCCAGGCCGCTCTGCTGCGTGGCGCCCAGCATGTGCTCAACCTGCTGACTCCCTATCTGGAACCTGGTCAACGCAGCCACTTGCTCAAACTGTCCGATGCCTACAATAAGGAGACCAGATAGAAAGACGACCAGGACAGGGAACAGGAGCAGGCAATGGCCAAATGGACAAAATTCCCGTTTGCGGGCGACTACAACTTTGATGCCGAGAGCGTCAAGAAGAAATGGGCCCGGTTGCACGCGGGTGACCTGGAGCCCCTACCCAAAGACACCCAGTTGCTGCACGCCTGGGCACACTTCCACAACGGTGATTTTTACAAGGCCATGACGATGGGCCTCGAGATGGGCCTGGCCGGGCTGAACGTGGCCAACAAAGCAGCCTGCGTTTACGCCACCTACCTCGAAAAACAGGAAGCCACCCGGCTGGCGCTGTTCATGGAAGTGGCCGAGCGCGCCGGCTCTCAAATCAGCCAGCAGCCCGACAACGTCAACGCCTACTATTGGCGCGCCTATGCGCTGGGGCGCTACAGCCAGGGTATCAGTGTGGCCAAGGCGCTGGCGCAAGGCCTGGGCACCAAGGTCAAGACTGACCTGGAGCACGTGATTCGCAAGCAGCCAGCACATCCCGACGCCCACATCGCGCTCGGCACATTTCATGCCGAAGTGATCGACAAGGTGGGTGAGCTCATCGGCGCCATGGCCTATGGCGCCCATAAAACCACCGGGCTGAAGCTGTTTCAGCAGGCGCTCAAGTTCAACATGGAATCTGCCATCGGCATGGTGGAGTACGCCCACGCCATGCTGATGCTCGAAGGCGATGCCTTGCTCAACGAGGCCACCCGGCTGTACCAGCAGGCTGCCCGCGCCCAACCTATCGATGCCATGGAACGTCTGGACGTCGAACTGGCCAGGACCGAGCTGGAAGACTAGTCGCCCCAGGGCAGCATCAGCGTCAAGAGGGTCAGTTTGGCAAACTCGGGCTCAAACTGGTCGATGATGGCCTGCGGGTCTGGGCACAGCGTGGTGTCGCTGATGATGCCAAACTGCACACCGCCGCCATAGCTCAAAATCGACACACCCAGGCCCACCGAACCCGTTTGCGGCACCCAGAACAGCGCCTGCTCCAAGGTGGCGCCGCAAAATGTGAGCTTGTCGCGTGGCCCCGGTACATTGGTCATGACCGCCGTGGTTTTTTTGGAGAACAGGCTCAGCATGGCGTCCTGGCCGGGCTTGACGAGCATGCCGGCGACAGCCAGCAGGGCAAAGGTCAGCATGGGCTGCGTGCTGCCCTTGAGCTCGCTCATACGGCGGTGCACCTCGAATACCCGTTCCAGCGGGTTGTCCAGGCCAATCGGCAGCACCAGCGGCACCAGACCAAACTGATTGCCCAGTTTGTAGGCGTGCGCCATGGAACGTATATTGACCGGCACCATGGCGCGTATCTCCTTGCCAGCCACCGAGTCACCATGTGCCTTGAGATACTGGGCGATGGCTCCGGCCACGCAGGCCAGCAGCACGTCGTTGATGGAACAGTGCAGCGCCTTGCTCAAAGCGCGCACCTCATCGAGCGGGATCGGCTGGCACCAGGCCACCCTTTTGGCGTGCCCCGGCATGCCCTTGAGCCGGGTCGGAGAATCATCTGGCATCAGGGCCAGTGCGGCGGCATCGCGCAACACCTGGTAGGCCAGCCTGGCCATGTCGGCCGACCCCGTCACGCCTTTGTGGATGCCTTTTTCGACCAGCTTTTCGAGACTTGCGCCGGGGTCGCCGATGGCACCGAAAGCCTGCGCCGCGCCATCACCGGCGGCATCCAGCGCGCGCACTGCAGCACCTGTCAAAGGCTCGATCAGAGTGTGCGACATCCACTCCTCGGCCGCCTCCCAGCTAAAGTCCTGGGCGGGTTTTGGCTTGCGTTTGGGCGGCTCGGTGCCGCCATCGACCAGCGACTGGATCACGGCGATCAGCGCCAGGCCGTCGGCAATGCAATGGTGAATGCGCACCAGCAGCGCCGAGCCGCCCTGGTAATGTTCAATCAGCCGGAAATCCCATAGCGGGTAACGCGGATCCAGCGGTTTGAGCGCCAGTTCGGCCAGGCGCTTCTGCAGCGCCTGTTGCGGATGGCTTTTGGCCGACGCTGGCAGTTTTTCGCGCAGCACATGGCGCCTGATGTCGAAGTGGCTGTCTGTGACCCAACTGGCACCGGTGGCGTCCTGCACCACTTTTTGCCCGAATCGCGGGTATTTCAGCATGCGCTCTTCGATGCGCTGGCAGGCATCCGCGTAACTCACGGCGGGTTTGAGTATCCAGACCCCGACGATCATCATCAAATTGCTGGGGCTGTCCATGCGCAGCCAGGCCGTGTCCACCTTGCTCATGCGCTCATTCACCACCGCGCCTGCAGGCGGGTGAATCGGGCCGGGGATGGTACTGGAGCGATGCAAACGTGTGACCATGACAACTCTTTCGGGATGGTTCTCTATTTTGCGAGCATAACGCCCATTAAGATGCGCAGTGTCGATCCTTTTTCTTCACTTTTTTATCAGCCAGAGAAATCTACATGTCCGACCTGCAAGCCAAATTTGAAGCCGCCGTGACCCACTCAAAAAACCTGAGTGAACGCCCCGACAACATGACCCTGCTCAAACTGTATGCGCTGTACAAGCAGGCCAGTGCCGGTGACAACAACGACAAGAAACCCGGTTTTACCGACATGGTGGGGCGCGCCAAGTGGGACGCCTGGAACGCGCTCAAGGGCACGAGCGAGACCGAAGCCATGCAGCAATACATCGACCTGATCGAATCGTTGAGCTGATTCATGTCGTCATGGTGATGCGCGCTGTGACGGGCTTTGTTTCAGCGCGTCTTTTTGGTGCCATGCTGCGTCGCGGGGGGCGCCAGCAGGGCATCCAGGGTTTTCACGATTTCGGCCTCGATCTTGTGCTTGAACGTGCCCAGTAAAAATCCAAGTTGAGCGTGCAGCTCGAAGTGCGTTCTGGTCACCCTCAGGCAGCCCTTGACGCCCGAGCGCACAAAATCGACTTCGTCCACATGTTTGCCTTGCGCGTAATTGCACTGCATGGCAAATTCCTGCTCGACCTGCTCGGCCCACTGAAAGGCGATCTTGCGCGCCTTGGGCAGACCCAGTCCATGTTCACGAACGATATTCAATTCAGCCATAGTGCTTCAGCCCTGCTGTTGCGTTGCCCATTGTTTCAATAATTGCGCCCGCTCTTCCTGTGGGCGTTCTGCCAGTCGTTTGACCGCATCATAAAACGCCGGCCACTGGTGCCCCTGCATCACAAAGAGCGCCTCGAAGCCGGGTACCAGTTCATCGTAAGCCGCTTGCGCGCCAAAAGCAGCGTTGTTGGCCTGCGCCACCCAGGCGTCATAACCGCTGTAGCCGCCCCATTGGGCTTTGAGTTCGGCGTAGGCGGCCCGGAAGTCCTGCATGACCCTGGCTTTCATCGCTCTTTTGGCTGAAGCATCTGTTGCCGGCTGGCTGTTGTCCTGATAGATTTTTTCAAGCTGCTCGCGCGTGCTGCGGGCAAGTCGTCTGAACTGCTGGCGCCGCGCATCGAATTCGGCATAGGCCAGGCGTGCCTGCGGGCTGGCCTGCCGCGTCAGCCAGAGGGTGCCGCCCAGCCGCTCCACAGCAGTGGCGAATGATTCGTTGAACACCGTGTCGTCCGGCACATACAGCACCTGATGCGAGAGTTCGTGAAACAGCAGGCGCGCCAGCTCGCCGTCTGGGTAGTGGATGAAGGTGTTGAGCAGCGGGTCGCCGCCCAGCCAGTTCATCCAGCCCAGCGTGGAATAGACCGGCACGCCATAGACGCTGGCCTCCAGCCCTGCGGCGCGTTGTGCCCGGGCCTCGGTCTGCGCGTCGGCTTCGGCAAAATAGCCCCGGTAACCGACGCAGCCCGCCACCGGAAAACACCAGGTTTTCAGGGTCAGCGACAGCTCGGGAGCCGCCACCACGTTCCACACCGCATGGCGGCGCTGCAGGTCGGCATAGCGGTGGTAGCTGGCGTTGTCGGGTAGATGCAGTTCGGTGACCGCAAAGCGGCGCATGTCCTGGGCCAGAATGAGTCGCTGCTTCAAGGCAGCGGGGGTGGCATTGTCAGCCAGCCAGTCGTCCACGGGGCGCGCCGCCTGCATCAGATGCAGATGCCCGGCGACCGACTGCCCGTAATAGCGCGATTCGGCACAGCCGCTGAGCAACAGGGCCAGCATCAGACAGGGGACTAACATGAGTCCTTTGCGCACCATCATCACAGCAAGGAAACGCATGCTTTACAAGTTCAAATCCAAAGTGACCGGAGATCTGATTATGTTGCAGCCGAACGGCCAGCGCGTGCTGGAGATCATCGGCAAGCACTCGGCCTCGGACCCGAGCATCAAGGGCATCCTGCTGCCCGAGCAGCTGCCCGGGGCGCTGGAGGCGCTCAAAAATGCGGTCCAGCTTGAAGAAGCCCGGCAACAAGAGGCCATTGCTCAAGCCCTGGCCGAAAACCTGCCGCCACCGCGCTTCGAGGCCATCGGCCTGCGCCAGCGCACACTGCCCTTCATCGACATGATCAGGGCGTGCCTGAAAGCCGATGAAGCCATCACCTGGGGGGTATGAGGCCAGTGCTACTGGTAGCTGCGCGCATCCTCGATCACCTTGCCGTCGTTGGGCAGTGAGCCCGGCAACACCACTTCGACCTGACCGCGCAGCTTGGTGACATCGCGAATCGCATCCATCACTTTTTGCGCCAGTCCGTCAGGGCCACTGCAGGCCGTTTCCACCTTGAGTGTCATCTGATCGTTGGCCATTTCTCCGCTCACCACCAGTCGTGCCTTGGTGATTTCGGGGAAACGCTTGGCAATCGCGTCCACCTGGCCGGGGTGCACAAACATGCCGCGGATCTTGGTGGTCTGGTCGGCGCGGCCCATCCAGCCCTTGATGCGCACATTGGTGCGCCCGGTGGGGCACATTCCAGGCAACACCGCCGACAAATCGCCGGTACCAAAACGGATCAGCGGATAGGTGGGGTTGAGCGTGGTCACCACCACCTCGCCCACTTCGCCCGGCGCCACCGGGTCGCCAGTGCCAGGGCGCACAATTTCCAGAAGCACGCCTTCGTCGAGCACCAGACCCTCACGCGCCGAGGTCTCGTAGGCGATCGATCCCAGATCGGCCGTGGCGTAGCACTGGTAGCCGGCGATGCCGTGGTCGGCAAACCAGTCGCGCAGGCTCGGAGGATAGGCCTCGCCGCCAAACATGGCCTTGGTCAGGCTGGGCAGCGCCACGCCCATGTCCGAGGCTTTTTCCACGATGATTTTCAAAAAGCTGGGGGTGCCGATGTAGCCCGCCGGTTTCAGCTCGGCCATGGCCTGCACCTGCTGCTCGGTCTGGCCGGTGCCGCCAGGGAACACCGTGCAGCCCAGCGCATGGGCGCCGGTTTCCATCATCGAGCCGGCCGGCACAAAGTGGTAACTGAAGCTGTTGTGAATCAGGTCACCAGGGCGAAAGCCGGCAGCATAAATGGCGCGCGCCATGCGCCAGTAGTCCTTGGCTGTGCCTTCGGGCTCATAAATGGGGCCGGGGCTGGCAAACACGCGCGGCACATCAGCACCAAAACCGCTGACGCTGAAGCCGCCAAACACGCTATTGCCGCGGCTGCGGCTGGCGAGTTGTTTCTCCAGCAACTCATGCTTGCGGGTGACCGGCAATTTCGCCAGCGCTGCCCGGCTGGTGACGGCGGCGGGGTCGACGTCCTTGAGAATCTCTGCGAAGGCCGGCGAGGCCAGTTTGGCATGCGCCACCTGCAGCGGCAATGCCGACAGCAAAGCCGCCTCTCGCTCTGCCGGGCTGCGCGTTTCAAGCGCGTCAAAGAAATCTGTCATAGTCATATTCCTGAAAAACAAAAGCTCAACTTGGTGAAGCCTTCAAGTCCAAATTTCCAGATTCGTCATCGCGAGGACGAAGGACGTGGCGATCCAGGACTTCATGGATGGCCGCGCTGCGCTCGCAATGACAGCCAGATCAGCGCCCTCGCGTGCATCAAGCCAGCCAGCGTTTGCGCCGCTTGTAGCTCTTGACGTCCTTGAAGCTCTTGCGCTCACCACCACCCATACCCAGGTAAAACTCTTTCACGTCTTCGTTGCTGGCGAGGTAACTGGCCTCGCCGTCCATCACCACCCGGCCCGACTCCATGATGTAGCCGTAGTCGGCGTACTTGAGCGCCATATTGGTGTTTTGCTCGGCCAACAAGAAGGTGACTTTTTCCTTGGTGTTGAGGTCTTTGACGATCTCAAACACTTCTTCGACGATCTGCGGGGCCAGGCCCATCGACGGCTCGTCGAGCAGCACCATGCTGGGGTTGGTCATGAGCGCACGGCCAATGGCGCACATTTGCTGCTCGCCGCCGCTGGTGTACGCCGCCTGGCTGGTACGGCGCGTCTTCAGGCGCGGAAAATAGCTGTAGACCTTCTCCAGGTTGGCGGCAATCTCGCCCTTGTTCTTGCGCGTGTAGGCGCCGGTGAGCAGGTTTTCTTCGATCGTCAGGTGGGCAAAACAATGCCGGCCTTCCATCACCTGCACCACACCGCGCTGCACCAGGTCGGCCGGCGACAGGTTTTCGATGCGCTCGCCACGCAATTCGATGCTGCCCTTGGTCACCTCGCCGCGCTCACCACGCAGCAGGTTGGAGACCGCACGCAGCGTCGTCGTCTTGCCCGCACCGTTGCCGCCCAGAATGGCCACGATATTGCCCTCGGGCACATTCAGCGACACGCCCTTCAAGACCAGAATGACGTGGTTGTATATGACCTCGATACCGTTGACGTTGAGAACGATGTTTTTCGTATCACTCATGGTGTTAGTTCCATTCAAACCAGGTGAAAGAACCGCACAGCGACTCTTTCGTCTGGCAGCTCCCCACAAAAACCGACACAGTCGACAGCGCAGGAACTCCAGCCAGATACACCGCGGAACCGGCTTTGCCGGCCCGCTGGTGTTGCCCCTTGAGGGGGAAGACCGCTGCACCAAGTGAGCGGTCAACCCGAGTGTCATCAAGACTGGCAATCGGCCGGCGTGCGCGGTGTCAGCTTCTTGTCTGCGGCGTACTTGGCAGCGGTCTTCTTGACCAGGGGCTTCAAGACCTGCTCATCAGCCTGCAACCAATCCGAGCTGAAGGCCCATTTCTTGCCGTCCCAGGTGTGGATGCGCGCCCAGTTGGCGCCCATGTGGTCAGCGCAGCTGGTGCTCACCGGACGCATGACCCCGGCAAAACCCAGCGCGTTGAGCGCTTTCTGGTCCAGTGCCAGGTTTTCGTAGCCCCAGCGCGCCTGCTCGCTCGACATCCACTTGCCCTTGCCATAACGTTCCTGGGCGCGACGCACACCCTCCACCGCAAACATGGCGCTGATGGCACCGCGCATGTAGAGCACCGAGCCCACTTCTTCCCTGGGTCCTGTGCCCTGACCTTTGTCGTGCACCTTGGCCAGAATTTCCTTGACGACAGCCGACTGCGGCTCGGCACCGTGCTGCATGGCCACTGCGTTATAGCCTTTGGCGCCTTCGCCCACGTCTTTCACGTCAGGCTCGGCACCCGACCACCAAACGCCGTACATTTTTTCGCGTGGGTAACCGGTGGCCTGGGCCTCCTTCAGCGAGGTGGAATTCATCACGCCCCAGCCCCACAGGAACACGTAATCCGGGCGCGCCTGACGAATTTGCAGCCAGGTGGCTTTTTGCTCCACACCGGGGTGAGCCACCGGCAGCAACTGCAGGCTGAAACCATGCATGGCCGCGCGTTCCTGCAGCAGTGCAATCGGCTCCTTGCCATAGGGGGAGTCGTGATAGACCAAAGCAATCTTCTTGCCCTTGAGTTTGTCGAAACCACCCTCTTTTTTGGCAATGGTCTGCACCAGCACGTCAGCGGCCAGCCAGTAGGTGCCGGCGATCGGGAAATTCCACTTGAAGACCAGGCCGTCCTGGCTTTCGCTGCGGCCGTAACCGGCGGTGATGAGCGGAATCTTGTCAACCG
>JBBINL010000068.1:0-12536 GCA_037443905.1 Burkholderiales bacterium
ACCGCCGCCGCGCCGCCGTCGAGCTGCCACGACACCCACAGCGTGGCCGCGGTGGTGACCAGCACCAGCAGCAAAAAGGGCACGCCCACCAGCATCAGCTTGGCGCCCAGGCTCCAATGGCGCTTGTTGTTCATGGATTGAGTCGGATGTCGTGCAGCGTGCTATCCGGCATTGAAAGTTGTGCCAGCTCCGCCATGGCATTGTGGCAAAACCGTGCGACAGCTACGTCAATCGTGTAAATTGCACCTGACCATTGACAGAAATTCATTGTGTTTGCGTGTGCCTTCAAGCGGGTCACACGAGACGAGATTGCAATCACCTCATTGTGGCTGCATTTTCAGAATATGCAGGCCAACGCTACTTTCGACTTGGTATTCAGCCGTCTTTGCCGTCAATTCGGGCCTGCATCAGCCACGGCGTATAGACCCACAGGTAGAGCCCGAATGCCGCGCTCCAGGCACAGGCGGACAGCACCAGCGCCAGCGTGTATGACCCGGGCAACAGCAGGGGCAGCAGCACGCGCAGCAGCGCGGCTGCCATCACCAGCGCATAGGCGGCCACTTCGATGGGCGCCACGGTCAGCGGCCGGCCGGTGTGGCCGCGTGCGGTGCGCGTGACCATGCCGATGATCAGACCGCCGGTGGCCCCCACGGCCAGCGCATGGGCGCCAGCTGACACCGGCAGCCAGTTCAGTTGTGCCAAAGCCAGCAACAGCAAGCCAAGCGCAATCCAGCAGTAGGCGGCGTGCAATATCCACAAAATGGGTTTCTGGCGCGACAGCATTGGCTGCCATCCCCACCAGCGTCGGGCATGCATGACCGCGGCTGCCAGCAGCACGATGCAACCCGGCACGCCGGCCGGGGCCAATACCCACAGCGCCAGACCTGCTGCCGTCAAGCCCAATGTCAGTCGTTCCCGGCTTGCCGAGGCCTGAAGCCGCAAACCCGGTGTGGCGCTCATGGTGAAGGCGGGCACCACGCGTCCGGCGATGACGCTCTCGATCATGACGATCAGGGCCAAAGCGGCGTGCAGCGGTGCCATGGCCGACACTTCGAGCAAGCCTAGCGAAGCCATATGAAACACCAGGTTGGCCATGGCCAGGAGCATCAGAATCAGCGCCAGAGGCAAGTTGCGGTAGTTTTTGGCGCGCAGCAGCAGGCGCGCAAAAATCCCTGACATCAACGGCAGCAACGCCATATCCAGCACGGCGTAAAGCCAGCCGGGGCCGCTCAGGGCGGCGATGCGCGCGAGCAGCCACAGCAAAGCCAATGCGCCCAGCGATGCGCCACGCGGCGTCGCCAGGCCAGTCCAGTTCTTGCCAGCTGTGAGCAAAAATCCAACGATGATGGCCACGGCAAAACCAAACAGCATTTCATGGGCGTGCCACAACAACGCAGGCACCGCCGGAGCGGCAGATGCGCCGCCCATGAACAGCAGCAACCAGCCCGGCACGGCCAGAGCACCAAGCAGGGTGCCCGCCAGATAGAACGGCCGAAAGCCCAACCGTAGAAATGGCCAGCCTTGTGGCCTTTGGGTCGCGGTTTTTAACCCGGAAAAAATTGGCAGCGAGTCAGATTTCATGCAATGGCGTCAGCGGTTTTCACAAACCGCAATTAGACCGCGGCTGTGACCGCGGTGTCCTTGATACGCATTAAATATTCGGACTCGCCAGCGTCGGCTCGAGTCTATGCCTGACGCTCAAAAATTGCGGCAATGCCCTGGCCGCCGCCGATGCACATGGTGACCAGCGCATAACGCCCGCCAATGCGCTCCAGTTCATACAGCGCCTTGACCGTGATCAGCGCGCCTGTGGCGCCGATGGGGTGACCCAGCGAAATTCCGGAGCCGTTGGGGTTGACCTTGGCCGGGTCCAGGCCGAGGTCGCAGCTCACGGCGCAGGCCTGTGCGGCAAAGGCTTCGTTGGCCTCGATCACGTCGAGGTCTGCTACCTTCAAGCCGGCCTTCTTCAAGGCCATCTGGGAGGCAGGCACCGGGCCGATGCCCATGTATTTGGGATCGACACCAGCGTGAGCATAGGCTATCAGGCGTGCCAGTGGTTTCAGACCGCGCGCCTTGGCAGTGGCCGCTTCCATCAGCACCACGGCTGCAGCTGCGTCGTTGATGCCGGAGGCATTGCCGGCGGTCACGGTGCCGTTTTCTTTGAGGAATGCCGGTTTGAGCTTGGCCAGGTCGGCCATGGTGCAGTCGCAGCGATAGTGCTCGTCGGTGTCAAACACCACGTCGCCTTTGCGGCTTTTGAGGGTGACCGGCATGATCTGGCTCTTGAAGCGACCTTCTTTGATGGCGCGCTCGGCGCGGTTGTGGCTTTCCACGGCCAGCTTGTCCTGGGCTTCACGGGTGATACCCCATTTTTGGGCGATGTATTCTGCGGTCACGCCCATGTGGACGGTGTGGAAAGGATCGTTCAGGGCGCCCACCACCATATCGATCATCTTGGTGTCGCCCATGCGGGCGCCCCAGCGCATGTTCAGGCTGGCGTAGGGCGCGCGGCTCATGATCTCGGCACCGCCGCCAATGGCGATGTCGCAATCGCCGAGCAAGATGCTCTGGCTGGCGCACACGATGGCCTGCAAACCGGAGCCGCACAGGCGGTTGACATTGAAGGCGGGCGTGCTTTCGGCGCAGCCGCCGTTGATGGCCGCCACGCGCGACAGGTACATGTCCTTGGGCTCGGTGTTGACCACATGACCAAACACCACATGGCCGACTTCGTCGCCCTTGACCTGGGCACGCGACAACACCTCGCGCACGATCTGGCCGGCCAGCTCGGTCGGGGGCATGTCCTTCAGGCTGCCGCCATAGGTACCAATGGCAGAACGGGCGCCACTCACAATCACTACTTCACGGGTCATCGAAAGTCTCCTCAGGTTAATCAATAATTACCGACGTATCTTAGCTTTGATTCCTGACAGAGCACCAACGCAGTCAGAAAAGACAATCAGGTTCAACCTGCGTCGCGAATGTCGGCCACCACCTGCAGGCCGAAGTCGGGCCTTGCCAGCCAGGCCAACACGCGCCGGGCAGCATCGCCGGCTGAGCAGAGTTGGCCGGCCGACTTGAGCTTGGCAAAGACGGGCTGGTCCGGAAAACTGGCCGTATCCGTCTGGCGCAGTTGCACCTGCATGTCGGTGTCGATCACGCCGGGCGCGAGAGAGCAGACTCTGGCACCGTTGACCTGGCTGGCCTCGTCGAGCGCCAGGCCGCGGGTGAAATGGTCCATGCCGGCCTTGGCGGCGCAATAGGCGGCCTGGGATGCCATCGGGCGACGGCCCAGACCGGAAGATATGTTGAGCACCTTGCGCGGCATCATCCAGTTTTGGCTGGCCTGCAGAAAAGCCGCCGTCAGCAGCAGCGGGGCTTCCAGTCCGACGCGAATTGCGCGGGCCAGTTCTGCGGGGTCGGATGAGCGCAACGGGGCAATCGCGGGAATGACGCCAGCGTTGTTGATCAGGGTGGCGCTTTTGATCTCTGCCGCATCCAGACTGTCGAGCCAGACCTTGAGTCTGGCCGCAGCGAACTCGGGCTGTGCCAGGTCCATCTCCCATTGCGTCACTGATTCTGGGTTTTTGCGGGTCAAGACCTCGAGTGCTGGATTGGCATGGCGCGAGATGCACAGCAGGCGGTTGTCATCAGCCAGCAATTGCTCGGCCATGGCTGCTCCCATGCCGCGCGAGGCGCCGGTGATGATGTAGAGATGGGTTGGCATGTTTCGATGGCTCTGTTGATGGTTGTCAAATTTTCCCAGATTTGGCGCGCCTAATATCAAGGCCAGCCAGACATGGCTGAATGACAAGGAGAAAAAAATGCAAGTTCAAATTCACACCGATCACCATATCGTGGGCACCGAGGCCATGGGTAAATGGGTCAGCGCCACGATCAAGGATGCGCTGGCGCGTTTCAGTGGTCAGATCAGCCGTGTCGAAGTGCATTTGAGCGATGAAAACGGCGGCAAAAAGACCAGCCCCGAAAACAAGCAATGCCTGCTCGAAGCCCGGCTGGAAGGGCATCCGCCGCTGGCCGTGAAGCACCATGCTGCCAACCTGAACCAGGCGCTTGACGGTGCTGCTGAAAAGCTCTTGCGGCTGATCGAGAACACTCTGGGGCGTACCATGCGCGTCTGATGGATTCAACCGGGATCGTCCATCAGGGTTCAGGGTTGGGGATGTCCGCAAAGTGGCCGCGAGCGACCAAACAGGTGCCAGGAAACGCCTCATGGACTACATCGGTTAAAACGCTGGATCACTTGAAAACACCATGGCCTGCTGACTGACGGGATGCGTCAGTTCGAGCCGGCTGGCGTGCAACAGCAAGCGCGCGGACTTGCCAAGGCTGACGGGCGTGCCATACAGGGCATCGCCCAGAATCGGATGACCGATGGCTTGCAGATGCACGCGCAGCTGGTGCGATCGGCCGGTGACCGGTTCAAGTTCAACGCGCGTTGTCTGTGCGGCAAGATGCTGGCTGAACACGCGCCATCGGGTGCAACTGGGTTTTCCTTGCGGGTCGATCATGCGCCTGGGACGGTTCGGCCAGTCGGGCAGGATGGGCAAATCAATCTGACCCCAATCAGTTTGCGCAGGCACCATCAAGCCGTCCACCACCGCCACATAGCGCTTGTGCACTTGCCGACTGGCAAAGGCAATGCTGGTGGCGCGCTGCGCTGCTGCGCCGCGCGCCATGACCAGCAAGCCAGAAGTCGCCATGTCGAGCCGGTGCACCACCAGGGCATCCGGGTAGCGTTGTTGCACCCTGCGGCTCAGGCAGTCCTGCTTGTCTTCACCCTTGCCGGGCACGCTCAACAGACCAGCGGGTTTGTCCAGCACCAGCAGGACTTCGTCCTCATAGAGCACATTCAACACGGCACTGAAATGACCTTGGCGCCAGACGTTTCGAGCTGGCCACGCCCTGGCACCTCGGCCGGGATGGAGAGCAGCACGGCACTTGCAGACAACAGCCTGATCGGCGATGTGTCCATTCGGGAATTTTTGACCATGCTGTTGTTCCCCTTCTTCATGGCGAATGCATGCTGTGCGGTTGTGAATGGCGCAAAAGAGGGTGACTGCGCGCTATCGGCTGGCCTGGCGAGCGCGCAGGCGGGCCACATCCGCTTCAGTCACCGGCGCCGCCTGGTTGCCCCAGATGTTGCGGATGTGGCTGAGCACCTGGGCGATTTCTGCGTCGCTGAGTTCGAGCATCATGGGCGGCATCCCAAAGGGTCTTGGGTTGGCCTGGGTGACCGGGGCAAAGCCGCCATGCAACACGGTTTGAATCAGATTGCTGGTGTCGGGCATCAGCACGGCACGGTTGTGCGCCAGCGCGGGGTAGGCGCCTGCCACGCCTTGACCCTGCTGGCCATGACAATCAGCGCAGTGGCTGGCGTACAAGTTGGCGCCATTGGCCAAAGACATGGGTGGGAGTTTGACCGTGTCGGGCGATGTGCCGGGTGCTTTGCCAGCGGGTTGGCCTGGCTTGGCCATTTGCGTCAAGGACTGCAAATAGACCCCCATGGCCTGCAGATCAGCTGCACTCGCATATTGCGTGCTGCCTTGCACCACCATCGCCATCGGCCCGCTGGCGCAGCCAAGCGATGTTTGTCCGGTCTTGAGCAATTTCAAGGTGTCATCCGGAAGCTGCAGATCGGTGCCGGCAGCGTCGCTGCTCAGTAGCGAGGGCGCCATCCAGTTTTGCATGGGAATGAGACCTCCGCTCAGAGCCTTGCTGGCTTGGCTCGCACCAAGCATGTTGCGCGGGGTATGGCATTCGCCGCAATGGCCCAGGCCGTTCACCAGATAGGCGCCGCGGTTCCAGACTGCGGATTGCTTGGTGTCGGCTGCGAATTCCTGCGGTTTGAAAAATAGCGCGCGCCAGGCCAGCAGTGCGGTTTGCGAGCCAAAAGGCCAGCGCATTTGCGCGGCCCGGTTGGGTTGATGGACCGGCGGCAGGCTTAGCAGGTAGGCGAACAGGGCATCTGCATCGGCCCGGGTCACCCTGGTGTAACTGGTGTAGGGGAAGGTCGGACTCAAAAGCCGGCCGTCTTTGCCCTGGCCGTGGTGCAGCGCTTGCCAGAATTCTTCATGAGTCCAGTTGCCCAGTCCGGTTGTCTTGTCCGGTGTCAGGTTGGTGGAATAGACGGTGCCAAACGGCGTTTCAATGGCGCGCTGTCCGGCGTAGGGTGCACCGCCCAGCGCGGTGTGGCAGGTCTCGCAGTTGCCCAGACGCGCCAGATAAGCGCCTTGCGCGGCTTGGGTTGATAAAAGCTCAGGCGCTTTGGCACTGACCGACATGGCGGCGCCGACCGCTGTGCTGCCGCAGCGCATTTCTTTGGCGCCGGGTGGCAAGGCGGGCAGGGCAGCGAGCGGTTTGCCATTGGCAGGTACCGGCTGCGACGCCAGCCAGTGGGTCACGGCCGCCACGTCTGTGCTGCTCAGGCGCCTGGCGATGTGGCTCATGCAGTCGGGCGCTTGCGCACGACGCTGTCCAGTGCGCCAGCCGCCCAGCTGGGCGTTCAGGTAATCACGCGGCAGGCCCAGCAGCCCCGGCACATGGGGCGCGGCACCGGTGAGCGCCTCACCGTGGCACTGCTGACAGGGTGGCACGTCGAGGCTGGGGTCGCCCTGGGTGGCCAGCTGGCGTCCGCGCGCCAGTACGTCCGGCATCGCGTTGCTGGGGCTGGGCGGCGGATAAGGCACTTCCAGTCGCGAAAAATACTGCGCGATCTCCCGCAGGTAAGCGTTGTTCAAGGGTTCCAGCAAACCGGCCATGGGCGCGTAATGGCGCCGGCCCTCGCGAATATTGAGCAACTGGTTGTACAGATAGCCCGCCGGTTTTCCCGCCAGCCGGGGGTAATAGCCATCAGGACCGGCGCGGCCCTGCACGCCGTGGCAAACGGTGCAAGCCCGCATGCGCTGGGCCATGCTGTCTTCGAACGGGGCTGCCGCACTGCCCACGCTGGTCGTTGCCAAATAAAACAGAAAAAGTTGAAATAGGGTCTTCATCTTGATGAAATTGTCTGCTTCAGCCTTGTTTGAGCGCATTGAGCTTGCGGTACAAGGAACGCTCGCTGATGCCGAGTCGGTCAGCCAATTCTGACCGACTGCCCGTGTGCTGTTGCGCCATGTGCAGCAGTGCGGCAGAGGCAGCCGATTTCAACGCACCGGGCGATGCCTGCAGTCCGGGTGCTGCAACCAAAGCCGTGTCTGTTAGTGATGCTGGAAGGCGTTCTGTCGCAGGCGCTGCGCGGCGCCGTCCCGACTGCAAGGCCTGCGTCACATGACTGGCCTCCAGTGTGTTGCCGTCGCAGAGCAGGGTGGAGCGTTCCAGCAGATTGCGCAGTTCGCGCACGTTGCCGGGGTAGTCTTGCGCTTGCAGCAGTTGCAGCGCGTCGTCGCTGATGGTCAGTTTGCGCTGCGGGGCCACGCGCGCCAGCAGGGCGCTGGCCAGCAGGGCAATGTCGTCACCACGCTCGCGCAAGGCGGGCAGAAGGATCGGAAAGGTGCTCAGGCGATAGTACAGGTCCTCGCGGAATTGCCCTCGCTCCACCATCTGATCGAGGTCGCGATGGGTGGCTGAGACTACCCGGATGTCGGCGTGGCGCTGTTCGGTGCTGCCCACGCGCCGGTAGGTGCCGGTTTCCAGCAGGCGCAGCAGCTTGACCTGCATGGTCAGTGGAATGTCGCCCACTTCATCCAGGAACAGCGTGCCGCCGCTGGCTGCCTCCACCAGGCCGCCGCGCGCGGTGTTGGCACCGGTGAAGGCGCCACGCTCGTGGCCAAACAGCTCGGACTCGAACAGGTTCTCGGGCAGGCTCGAGCAGTCCACCGGCACCAGCGCCCTGGCTGCGCGGGGGCTGGCCTCGTGCACCGCGCGCGCCACCAGTTCCTTGCCCGTGCCCGACTCGCCGAGCAGCATCACGGTGGCCATCGACGGTGCCACCCGCGCCACCAGGCCGAGCATGTGCACGAAGGCCGGGCTGCGCCCGATCAGCCCCTGCGCCGCAGCCTGCCCCTGGGCCACCCGCAGGGGTTCCATCTTCTCCACATAAAGGGCATGCTGGCCGTTGCCATCGAGCAGCGGGGCGAGTTCGATGTTGACGAATGCCTCACCCCTGGAAGTGTGGTGCAGGTGCAGCACACGCTCGCGCTGGCCCGATGCGCGCGAGCGAGCCAAAGGGCAGGATTCACCAGCCTGATCGCACGGCACGTTGAAGCGGTGCGACACTTCGTAACAGGTGCGACCGACCACGCTGCGGTCAGGACTGAACTGGCGCCGGTAGGCTGCGTTGGCGGCCAGAATGCGGTACTGGGTGTCAAACAGGATGTGGGGCTCGGGCATGCCTTCAATGAAGGACATCAGTTCGGGCAGTATTTTCATGCTGATTCCTGAATGCGATGGCAGTCATACTGTATGCCAAAACGCTGCCATTACTGTCAAATTTGACAGTCTTGGTCAAACTTCAGTGCTGTCATGGCACGGTCAGATCGGTAACTGGTTGACTTTATTAAAATGAACCCTGAATAGTTACATGGCACGCTTCTTGATTGATCTTCAAAAATTGAACGATAACTGCCATGCTGACTTTGCCATCGCTTTTGCATACGATGCGCCCTTCGCGGCGTTTTTTAAAGTGTACTTCCGCATTTTGAACAACGAGACCAGCGGGGAGCTGACTTACCTGCTGGCTGACCAGGATGCCCGCGAAGCGGTGCTGGTTGACCCGCATGCGTGCGACATGCCCGTTCTCCTGGCGTTGTTGGCCGAACGAGATTTGCGCCTGCGCTGGGTGTTGCGCACCCATCAGCATGATGTCCTTCAAGCCGATGAACCGCTCCATCTGGAGCGCTTGGATGCCCCCCTGGTTCAGGGTGACACACTGGCGGCGTTGTCGCTGTCTGACGGATCTGTGCTGCCATTCGGGGACGAAATTTTGCATGTGCTGGCCACGCCCGGTCACACGCCGGACTGCCTGAGTTTCGCCTGGCGTGACCGTCTGTTTTGTGGCGGTTTGCTGGCTGTTTCGTCCTGTGCGCATCAACCCTATCCGGCGGCACCCGAGCTTTTGTGGGACAGTGTGACCCAACGTGTCTTTACCTTGCCTGATGAAACCCTTCTTTTTGCTGGCCATGCCCAGCGTGCCCATGCTGTCAGCACCGTGCTGGAGCAGCGCCACTGGCATCCCTTGTTTGCCGGTTTCACGCGCGACGAATTTCTGGCCCATGTAGCTGCCCCTGTCTGAAAAATCAGTCGAACTTAATTTATCTACCGAGGAATCCCCAATGAGCACGCCCAACAATGAACCCAAAAAGGTGATACCGATCGCCGTGGCGGAAACCGACGAGGAACTGGTGTCGTTATACGCAGCTCATCAAAAAATTTACCCGCGCAGCGTGTCGGGCTTGTTTTCGCAGTGGCGCTGGATCATGGTTTGGGTGACGCAAATCATTTTCTACGGCCTGCCCTGGCTGGAGTGGGGGCAGCGCCAGGCGGTGTTGTTTGATTTGAGCGTACGCCGGTTTTACATCTTCGGGCTGGTGCTGTACCCGCAGGACTTCATTTACCTGACCGGCCTGATGATCATCTCGGCCCTGTCGCTGTTCCTGTTCACAGCCGTGGCAGGGCGCTTGTGGTGCGGTTATGCCTGTCCACAAACGGTTTACACCGAAATTTTTCTCTGGATTGAAAAAATGCTTGAGGGTGACCGTTCCGCGCGCATGCGCCGTGACGAGGGCCCCATGACGGCCGAGAAATTTGCCCGCAAGGCCGGCAAACAATTTTTGTGGATTGCATTTTCTTTTTGGACCGGTTTCACCTTTGTGGGCTATTTTGTGCCGATGCGTGAGATGGCCGGTGCATTTTTGAGCGGCCAATTGGCGGCCTGGGAGTTTTTCTGGGTCTTTTTTTACGGCTTTGCCACTTACGGCAATGCCGGTTTCATGCGCGAGCAGGTCTGCAAACACATGTGCCCCTACGCCCGTTTTCAGAGCGCAATGTTCGATAAAGACACCCTGATCGTGACCTACGATGCCGAGCGTGGCGAACCACGCGGCGCGCGCTCCAGAAAGGCAGATCTCAGCACCTTGAACCTGGGGTCCTGTGTGGACTGCAGCTTGTGTGTGCAGGTGTGTCCAACCGGCATCGACATTCGCAATGGCCTGCAATACGAGTGCATCGGCTGCGGCGCCTGCGCTGACGTGTGCGACACCGTGATGGACAAGGTGGGTTATCCGCGCGGTCTGATCAAGTACTCGACTGAAAACGCCATGCAAAACCACTGGAGCAAAGACCAGACGGTCAAGCGCGTGTTGCGGCCCCGGGTATTGATTTACGCCGCCATATTGCTCTCGATCGTGCTGGCCATATTTGTCAGCCTGGCCACGCGCACGCCGTTCAAGGCCGACGTGGTGCGGGATCGCGGCGTGATGGCGCGCGTGGTCGAGCAAGGTAAAGTTGAGAACGTCTATCGCATTCAGATCATGAATGCGACAGAAGCCTCGCAACGCTACAAGCTTTCGGTCGAAGGTTTGCCCGGCATCAAAATCATGTCGGAAGACACCGTCAGCATCGAATCCACCCAGGCGCGCTGGGTGGCCGTGCGGGTGCAGGTGCCGCCAGAAGCCGACAAGCCGGGCTCACATGAAATTCACTTCATCATCGACTCGCTGGACAGCCCGGGCAGTCTGCGCGAAGAGTCCAAGTTCATCATTCCGTCATAAGACTGGGGCGTGTTGCCAATCGTTGCCGAATTTTTGTTGAACAGGGCTTGGGCCTGGATGCCAGGCCTGGGCACAGTCCCGGACCCAACGGAAAAACACGCTTTGTCTGTAGTGTGCCTGGGCATCTGAAACGCCTGCCATTTTGGCCATGCACGTCTGGAGCGCCAAAGCCGGCCTGACGCTCTGACTTCAATGGCACGGTTGCAGTGTGCCGTTCTGGCGGTGCTGCTGTTGGAGAGTTCGCGTGATCCTCACGCCAGATATAACCAGCCCGCAGTTGCGGCCAGCCCCAGCACCAGGTGGAAAACGCTCCAGCGCAAGAAGTGATTGCGCAGCGCCCGGGGCGACAGGGCAGAGATCAAAAACAGCCGCCCGTCTTGGGGGGCGCGCATCAGGTGCACGTCGGGTTGTTGGCGAATTTCGCGGTGCTGTCGCTCCACCGTCCGGGTCGCCAAGCGCCGTGCCAGTTCCCACTCGTGCAGGTCCACAGTGCCATTGCGATCCAGGTCGAAGCGCTGGTGCAAACTGGTTCGGTCCTGTTTCCAGCTGGTCAGCAGCGCGCTCACGTCTTCGCGCACGCTCAAAGTGGTGCTGGCTCCACCCAGCGTCGAAAAATCACCCAGTACGTAAATCATGCTGCCGCCAGACAGGTACTCCTCCACCAGCTTCTCATTGCCAGGATAGCTGGTGCGCACTTGCGGAGCCACCACTTCGGCATGCTCCGGGTCAACGGTGCATACGCCGGTCGGATCGCTGATGTCAAACGTGCTGGTGCTGATGCCGCTGTCAATCTGACGCCATTCATGCTTGGCGTTGTACTTGGAGAAAAGCCTGTACCGGTACCAGATGCACTGAATGCCGCCCAGCGGGGTGCAGATCAGCTGATCGGCCGCCACACCTGCGCGTCCCATCACCTCCACATAACCTTGTGCGGCCGAGCCAATGCGCGATGTGGCCGCTTCAGCAATGGCGCGGGCGCGCTTCAGGCTCATCAGCCATGCCAGGCTGGCCAGCAAAGCAGCTCCTGCCAGACACCAGCGCGCCTGCGGTCCGGTGCCAGATTTGAGCGCGAGGGCAAACAAGCCAAGATACAGGCCGCTGAGCAGTCCGGTCAGGTTCAACCCAGGATGCTGCAAGCCGCGCAAACCGCGCACCAGCATGGCGTCACGCCTTGAAGCGTTGGCCGATATTGACGTCTTCCAGTTCAGCAGCGGCAAATTTCAGCAAGTCAAACGCCTTGAAGTTGAACAGGCGCGCCACCAGGACGCCCGGAAACTGCTCGATGGCCACGTTGTTGATGTTCACGCTTTCGTTGTAAAACTCGCGCCGGTCGGCAATGGCGTTTTCCAACCCGCTGATGCGCGACTGCAGGTGCAAGAACTGCTCGTTGGCCTTGAGCTCGGGGTAGGATTCGGCCAGTGCAAACAAATGCCCCAGGCCGCTGCGCAGGGCACCTTCAGCCAGACCCAGGGCAGCCACATCACGCGATTGACTCGCCTCGGCCACCCGGGAGCGGGCCTGAATGACTTTTTCGAGCGTGCTTTGCTCGTATTGCATGTACTGCTTGCAGGTATCGACCAGTTTGGGCAGTTCCTCATGGCGCTGCTTGAGCAGCACATCGATGTTGGCCCAAGCCTTGGACACGGCGTTCTTCATATTCACCAGGCTGTTGTACAAGGTAATGGCATACACAACAACCACCGCCAGCAAAATCCAGAAAACTGCACCCATGAAACGCTCCTTTTGGTCAAGTCGGGATTGTGCTACATGCAGGGTGCGACGCACCCTATGCCAGGTGGCTACCCG
>JBBINL010000069.1:0-12448 GCA_037443905.1 Burkholderiales bacterium
GGCGGCATCGGCATCATGAACATCATGCTGGTGAGCGTGACCGAGCGCACCCGCGAGATCGGGCTGCGCCTGGCCATTGGCGCGCTCGAGCGCGAGGTGCTGATGCAATTTTTGATCGAAGCCGTGGTGCTGTCAGCGCTGGGCGGCGTGATCGGCATCGTATTGGCCAGCGCGGCGTCGGTGGGTCTGGCCCGGATCATGGACGTGCCGTTTGTGTTCAACCCCGGCATCAACGCCCTGGCCTTTGTGTTTTCGGCCGGCATTGGCGTGCTGTTTGGCTACTTTCCGGCGCGCCGCGCCGCCCGGCTCGACCCGATCGAGGCACTGCGGCACGAGTAGCAGCGGCAGGCGTCGAATGGTTTCCAGTGTGGTCTCGGACGCTAGGAATCGCTCAGCAAGCCGGCAATCGCCTGCGGATAAATCAAATGCTCCTGCGTGAGCACCCGAGCCGCCAGCGTGCCGGCCGTGTCACCCGCAAGCACCGGCACCACGGCCTGCGCCAGGATCGGGCCGTGGTCCAGCTCTGGCGTGACCAGGTGCACGGTGGCGCCGGCCACGCGGCAGCCCGCGTCGATGGCACGCTGGTGCGTGTGCAAGCCGCTGAACGCGGGCAGCAAGGAGGGGTGAATGTTGACCAGCCGACCGGCGTAGCGACTCACAAAGCCGGGCGTCAGGATGCGCATGAAACCCGCCAGCACCACCAGCACGGGTTGCCCAGGCGCATCGAAGCTGTCAATGCGCTGCGCCAGCGCGTCATCGAAGGCCTCGCGGCTCGGGTAAGCCTTGTGGTCGAGCACCTCGGTGACAATGCCCTGTGCTGCGGCAAACTGCAAGCCTGCGGCATCCGCCTTGTTGCTGATGACCGCCGCCACACGGGCCCGGTAGGCGTCGGCCCAGTTCTCGCGCCGGGCAGCATTGACGATGGCGGCCATGTTGGAGCCAGTGCCCGAGATCAAAATGACGATATTTTTCATACGTGACTGAATTATGACTTTGACGATTGCGCCTTCCCTGACCCTCACCCCCATGGAGGCCCGCGTGCTCGGCACCCTGATGGAAAAGGCACGCACCGTGCCCGACAGCTACCCGCTGTCGCTCAACTCCCTGATGCTGGGCTGCAACCAGAAAAGCAGCCGCGACCCGGTGATGGAGCTCGCCGAGGCCGATGTGGCCAGTGCGCTCGACAGCCTGCTCGCGCTGAATCTGGTGCGCGCCAACTGCGCCGGGCGGGTCGCCCGTTATGAACACAATTTCCAGCGTGGTGTGGGCGTGCCGGAGCAGTCGGCCGTGCTGCTGGGCGTGCTGATGCTGCGCGGCCCGCAAACCGCCGCAGAGTTGCGTCTCAATACCGAGCGCTGGTACAAGTTTGCCGACATCTCCTCGGTCGAGGGCTTTCTGGAAGAGTTGCAGGATCGCACGGCAGACAAAGGCGGCCCGCTGGTGGTCAAACTGGCGCGCGCTCCCGGTGCCCGCGAACAGCGCTGGGCGCATCTGCTGTGCGGGCCTGTGGATGCGCTGCAACCTGCGGTGGCAGGCAGCGCCCGCTGCGCAGATGGCGCACCCGGCACACAGGCCCGGCTGGAACAGCTCGAAGCCGAAGTCGCCCAGCTCACGGCTACGGTGCGCATGCTTTGTACCGAGTTGGGTGTGCCTGCGCCCGCGCAGCCGAACCGGCCTTGACTTGACCTGGCGGCTACTGCGCCTTGAAGCCGCTTTCCTTGATGATGCGCGCCCAGGTGTTGGCGTAAGCCTGCTCGCGGCTGGCCAGTTGCGCGGATGTCATGTAGCCCACGCTCAGACCCATGGCGGTCAGGCGCTCGCGCACCTCGGGCAAGCCAATTACCCTGGCCACGGCGTCACCCAGTCTGTCAATGGTGACCTGCGGCGTGCCCCTGGGAGCAAAAATGCCGTAGAAGGGCAGATCCTCAAAACCCGACAGCCCCAGTTCGGCAAAGGTCGGCACATCGGGCAAGGCCGCCTGGCGCGCACTGCCCAGTACCGCGACCATGCGGATCTTGCCGGCTTTCTGGTTCTCGATGAAGTCGGGCACCGAACCCACGCCAGCGTGAATCTGGTTGCCCAGCATGTCGGCCATCATGGGCGCACTGCCGCGATAGGGTGCCGACTGCAGGTCGAGCTGGTATTTCTGGCCGATCACCTTGACCAGAAACTCGGGCACCGACGCGGGTGCGGGCACGCCCACGGTGTCCTGTCCTTTGCCTTGCGTCTGCACCCAGGCAACGTATTCGGCCATGGTCTTGGCGGGCGTCCCGCCAGCAACCGCCAGGCCGTTGGCAAAGGTGGCGAAACCGGCCACCGGCACAAAGTCCTTGTGGCTGTCGTAGCCCGGGTTCTTAAGCACCAGCGGCAAGATCGTGATGGTGTGGTCGTGCGACAAAAACAGCGTGTTGCCGTCGGGTGCCGCCGCTTTGAGCGCCTGCGCTGCCAGCTGGCCACCGGCGCCGGCCTTGTTCTCCACCACCACCGGGACACCCAGCGGGTCTTTGAGTTTGTCGGCCAGGATGCGTGCAATGGCGTCTGAGCCACCGCCGGGCGGGAAACCCACCATCAGCTTGACCGGGCCGGTCTGTGCCTGCGCCAGGCCAGCGGCCAGCGCTGCAGTGACGACGCACGCTTTGGCAAACTGTCGGACGGATTGAAGAATCTGAATATTGGCCATGAAAAACTCCTGTGAATGAAATCTGTTGCGGGGGTTCAGAAGGTGCCCGGGTAGGCGCCGCCATCTGCCAGCACATTCTGACCGGTCAGGTAAGCAGCCTGCTGACTGCACAAGAACGCGCAGATGGCGCCAAATTCGTCGGGCGAGCCAAAACGTTTGGCCGGGATGGTGTTGCGCCGGGCAGCCGCCACCGCGTCGACCGGCTGCGCTGTTTTGGCGGCGGCAGCCTGAAAGATGGACTGCAGACGCTCGGTGTCGAAGGCTCCGGGCAGCAGGTTGTTGATGGTCACGCCCTTGGCGGCCAGGCCGCTGCGCGCCAGGCCGGCGACAAATCCGGTCAGACCACTGCGCGCCCCATTGGACAGGCCAAGCGCATCGATCGGCGCCTTGACCGCGCCGGAGGTGATGTTGACGATGCGGCCGAAGCCGCGCGCAGCCATGCCGTCGACCGTGGCCTTGATCAGCGCGATGGGTGTAAGCATGTTGGCATCGAGAGCACGGATCCAGTCGTCCCGCTCGAAGTTGCGAAAGTCGCCGGTGGGCGGACCGCCCGCGTTGGTCACCAAGATGTCGAAGTCGGCGCGCTGCGCCAGCACCGCGGCGCGGCCGGCCTCGCTGGTGATGTCACTTGCAACCCATTGCACGATGGCCCCGCTTTGGCTGGCGCAGCTGTCAGACAAGCGCAACGCAGCCGCTTGCAAGGCCTCGGCCCCGCGCGCCACCATCAGCACGTTCACGCCCTCCTGCACCAGCGCCCTGGCGCAGCCCAGCCCCAGCCCTTTGCTGGCGCCGCAGATCAATGCCCACTTACCCGAAATCCCCAGGTCCATCCGTATCTCCTTGAAAAAATATGACCTGCCATGCCAGTGACCGCCAACCGCGTCAGCCTCAAGCCGCATCTTCGACAAACGCCACCTCGCGGGTGCGCTTGAAGGCGGGCACCAGCACCAAAGCCAGCAACGCCAGCGCCACCAGCAGCAGTCCCGCCGACAGCGGCCGGGTGACGAACACGCTCCAGTCGCCGCGCGAGAGCAGCAGCGCCCGGCGCAGGTTTTCTTCCATCATCGGCCCCAGAATGAAGCCCAGCATCAGTGGCGCAGGCTCCATGCCGAGCTTGATGAAGACGTAACCCATCACGCCAAACAGGCCGACCATCCAGATGTCCCAGGTGTTGTTGTTGGTGCTGTACACGCCAATGGCGCAAAACAGCACGATCGCCGGAAACAGCCAGCGGTACGGCACGCTCAGCAGCTTGATCCAGATGCCGATCAGCGGCAGGTTCAGCACCACCAGCATGGCGTTGCCAATCCACATGGATGCGACCAGCCCCCAGAACAGTTCGGGGTTGCTGCTCATCACCTGCGGGCCGGGCTGGATGTTGTGGATGGTCATCGCGCCCACCATCAGTGCCATCACCGCGTTGGGCGGAATACCCAGGGTGAGCAGCGGGATGAACGAGGTTTGCGACGCCGCGTTGTTGGCCGCCTCGGGGGCAGCCACGCCGCGGATATTGCCCTCACCAAACGGCACTTCACCGCGCTGCAAGCTGGTTTTTTTCTCGACCGTGTACGCCGCAAAAGCACTCATCACTGCGCCACCGCCGGGCAAAATGCCCAGCACCGAGCCCAGGCCGGTGCCACGCAAAATCGCCGGCCACATCCGTTTGAAATCAGCACGCCTTGGCCACAACCCATGCACATCGGCGGTGAACACGTCACGCTTGCTGTCGGGGTGGCTGAGGTTGCTGATGATTTCGCCGTAGCCAAAAATGCCCATGGCGATGACGATGAAGCCGATGCCGTCGGTCAGCTCAGGAATATCAAAACTGTAGCGGGCGATGCCGGAGTTGACATCGGTGCCAACAAGCCCCAGCAAGAGTCCCAGCAGGATCATGCCAAACGCCTTGAACAGGTCGCCCGAGGCCAGCACCACCGCACCGACCAGACCCAGCACCATCAACGCACAGTATTCCGCCGGGCCGAACAGGAACGCCACCTCGGTCAGCGGCACGGCAAAGCCGGCCAGCACCAGCGTGCCCACACAGCCGGCAAAGAAGGAGCCGATGCCGGCGGCCGCCAGCGCCGGCCCGGCACGGCCTTTGCGAGCCATCTGGTAGCCGTCGATCACCGTCACCACCGACGATGCTTCACCAGGCAGGTTGACCAGGATGGCGGTGGTCGAACCACCGTATTGCGCGCCATAGTAAATCCCCGCCAGCATGATCAGCGCAGACGTGGGCGCCAGCGCGTAGGTGGCAGGCAGCAGCATGGCAATGGTGGCCAGTGGACCAATCCCGGGCAACACGCCAATCAGCGTGCCCAGCAGGCAGCCGACAAACGCATACATCAGGTTCACCGGCGTGAACGCCACGCCAAAACCCAGCGCCAGATGGTTGATCAAGTCCATGCTAATACGCCACCACAAACACCGGCCACACCGGCAACTGCAACTTGAGCAGCAACACAAAAGCCAGATAACTCAGGGCGGCGAGCGCGGTGGCCAGCAACGCGGCTTCCTTGAACCTGAAGCGCTCACCGGCCAGGCAGGCGACAAACGTCAGCATGTAGACGCCCGCCATCAGACCCAGCGCCGGCAAATTCAAGCGCGGCAGGCCGCCCAGCGCGACGCCGAACAGCAGGTTGGCCGAAATGATGGCCACCAGCGGCTTGACCGCCCAGCGCCCGATCGCTTGACCGGCCTGAGCCATGCCCCATGCGGCACGCAGCATCATCACGCCACCCAACAGCGCGAGCATGACGCCCAGCATCAGCGGAAAGTAGCCTGGCCCCATGCGCGCGCTGCTGCCTACCTGATAATCCGTGGCGCCCCAGGCAAACATGCTGCCGATCAGGCCAAACAACAAGCCCGCAAAAAAATCCTTCTGGTTTTTGACCATGCCGTCGGTACGCTGAGCACAACCCGGATCAGTCGACTTTGGCGCCGGTGGCCTTGACCAGCGTTTCGTACTTGACGCGTTCGCGCTGCATCAGATCCTCGAACGCCTGTGGCGTCGACGGTGCGGGCTCGGCGAACAGTTTGGCAAAACGCGCCTTGGCCTCGGGCGCATTGAGCGCATCGACAAAGGCTTTGTTCAAGCGTGCAACTATGTCCTTGGGCGTTGCCGCCGGTGCCACCAGGCCCCACCAGGTGTCGATGGCAAAACCTTTCAGGGTGTCGGCCATGGGGGGCACATCGGGCAGCGCCTCGGAGCGCGTCGGCGTGGTCACCGCCAAGGCCTTGAGCTTGCCCGCGCGGATGTTGGGTGCGGCCGTGGCCAGGTTGTCGATGTTGTAGTCGACCTGGCCACCGAGCAGCGCCATCTGCGCCGGGTTGCCGCCGTTGTAGGGGATGTGCACGACAAAAATGCCCGCTTGCTTCTTGAACAGTTCACCGGCCAGATGCCCGGCGCTGCCGTTGCCGCCACTGCCATAGTTGAGTTTGCCCGGGTTGGCATGGGCATAGGCAATCAGATCGGCCACGGTGTTGATGTTGAGCCGCTTGGCGGCGTCGGCGTTCATCACCAGCACGTTGGGAACCCGCACCATCTGGGTAATCGCGGCAAAGTCGGTCGCGGCGTTGAACGGCAGCCTGGCATAGAGCCAAGGGTTGACGGCGTGCGTTGCGGTGGCGGCGATACCGATGGTCAGCCCGTCGGGTGCCGCCTTGGCCACCGCATTGGCGCCGATGTTGCCGCCTGCACCGGGCTTGTTGTCGACGATCACCGTGCCCAGCGTCGTCTTGACCGCATCGGCCAGAACGCGCGCGGTGATGTCCAGCGGCCCGCCCGGCGCGTAGGGCACCACGAGATGGATCGGTTTGTCCGGACTTTGCGCCCAGGCGGCAGACACACAGAGCAACACACCACACAACGTGGCGAAATACCTGGCAAATTTCATTGGCGTTCTCCTGCTTTGAGGTTGAAAAAGAATGGCTGATATCTGAGCATGCGCCCGCGTCCGCTACCCCATCGCCGGCGTGCTGGCAAGCACTTCTTCGAGCACGGTCAAGCCCTCGGCCACGCGCAGCGCGCCGGCCAGCCGCAAGGGCCGCATGCCATCCGTGATGGCCTGGCGCCTGAGTGCATCAATGTTGGGTTCGCGGTTGATTTTTTCCTTGAAGGCTTCGCTGACCACCAGCAACTCGTACAAGCCCATGCGGCCCATGAACCCGGTCATGCGGCAATCGACACAGCCCACGGCCTTGAACGGCTGGTAGCTGCCGCTGAGTTGCCAGGGTTGCACCACCTCGGCCAGCGCCTCGCGCGTGGCCGTCGGGTCAGGCACCTTGCAATGCGGGCACAGCGTGCGCACCAGGCGCTGCGCCAGCACGCCCAGCAGCGTGGCGTTCACCAGGTACGAGGGCACGCCCAGTTCCATCAGCCGCGTGATCGCACTGGGGGCATCATTGGTGTGCAGCGTGCTGAACACCAGGTGCCCGGTGAGGGCCGCCTGCACCGCCATCTCTGCGGTCGCCTGGTCGCGGATTTCACCGACCATGATGATGTCGGGGTCCTGGCGCATCAGGGCGCGCAGGCCTTCCGCAAAGCCGAAGTCAAGCACCGGCTGCACCTGGGTCTGGTTGAACGACGGCTCGATCATCTCGATCGGGTCTTCCACCGTGCTGACGTTCACTTCTTCGGTGGCTACGCGTTTGAGCGTGGAATAGAGCGTGGTGGTTTTGCCAGATCCGGTGGGTCCGGTCACCAGAATGATGCCGTTGGGGCGTTTGACCAGCGCCTCCCAGCGTTGCGCGTCATGCGCAGAAAAGCCCAGCGCGTCGAGGTCTTTGACGGTGGTGTCGGGGTCAAAAATGCGCATCACCATTTTTTCGCCGAACGCGGTGGGCAGCGTCGAGATGCGCATCTCGATCTCGTCGCCACCCGGGTTGCGCGTCTTGATGCGGCCGTCTTGCGGGCGACGCTTTTCCACCACGTCCATGCGACCGAGCAGCTTGATGCGCGCCGTCATCGCCGCCAGTACGCCCATCGGCATCTGGTACACCGGGTGCAGCACGCCGTCGATGCGAAAGCGGATCACGCCCTGCTCGCGCCGCGGCTCCAGGTGGATGTCGCTGGCGCGCTGGTCGAACGCGTATTGCCACAGCCAGTCGACCACCTGCACCACGCTCTGGTCGTTGGCGTCGAGCTGCTTGTTGCTCTTGCCCAGCTCCACCAACTGCTCAAAGCTGGAGCCGGCACTGCCGCCGGCCTTGCTGGCGGCGCGTACCGACTTGGCCAGGGCAAAAAATTCGGCGGTGTAGCGGATGATGTCCTGCGGGTTGGCCAGCACCCGGCGCACACTGCGCCGCGACTGGCGCTCGACCTCGCTCACCCAGTCGGTCAGATAGGGCTCGGCGGTGGCCACCACCACTTCATGCGCTGTCACCTGCACCGGCAATATCCTGTGATGCTCGGCATAGGCCGGGCTCATGGTGTCGGCCACCTTGGCCACATCGACCTTGAGCGGGTCGATGCGCAAATAGCCCAGCCCGGCGCGCGGCGCCAGCCACTGCACCAGCGCCTCCATGCCGATGGCCTTGTCGTCGCTGGCGCGGCGCACGCCGACACTGGTCAACCGCAGCAGCGGGTGCTGCGCGCTCTCGGCATGAGCGCAGCGCGATTCAATGCGCCTGGCTTCCTGCGCCGTGATCACACCGTCCATCTGCAGCCACTGCACCAGGCTGCGCCAGTTCAGCGGTGCCTCGGATTTGCGCCCTGCCGGCGCCATGGGCGTGGCGTGGGTCATGACAGCATGGGCTTGAACACCCGCACCCATTTGCTGGCCGGCAGGCCCCATTCGAACTCGATGCGGTCGGCGCGCGCCATCAGCACCTCGCGCCTGGGCCGGCTCGGCGTGTGCTGAGCCAGCACCACGGTGTTGCCCTCGCGCGTGGGCTTGAAGGCCCAGATGGCGTCCTTGCCAAACGCCGCCGACATTTTTTCAACGCTGCGGACAAAGCTGGAGGCACGGCCGAACAGGTTCACCGTCATGCAGCCCTCGGGCGTCAGCAGGCGCCGGCAGTGGTTGTAAAACGGCAGGCTGTCGAGCACCGGGGCGGCGGCTTCGTGGTCGTACAGATCCACCTGCAACGCGTCCACCCTGCCCCACCACCTGGGGTTCAGGATTTCTTCGGCGGCATCGGCCAGCACCACCTCCAGCGCAGCGTTTTCTGCGGAAAATCTGAACCAGTTCCTGCAGGCCGCAAGCACCTTCGGGTTGAGCTCGATCACACTGGTGCGCATGCGCAGTTGCCTGGCGCAGAACTTGGTCAGCGAGCCCGCGCCCAGGCCCAGTTGCAGCGCATGGCGTTGTTTCACTGAATCGGGCGGCACAAACAGCAGCCAGGCCATCATGCGCTGGATGTACTCATGCACCAGCGCATTGGGATCGGCCAGATACATCGATCCCTGGATCCATTCGGTGCCCAGGTGCAGGTGGCGAATCTCGCCATCGTCCGAGAAATTGACTTCGGGGAGGGAGGGAGTGTGTTTTTTCAAGATCAGCGGATTATCCCCAATCGGTATCGCGCGTCACCAGCGCCCCAGCCTGGGCAGCACCGCCAGCGCATTGCGCGTGGTCGCTGCGGCCAGTTCAGCCACACTGATGCCGCGCAATTCGGCCAGCACGGCCGCAATGCGCGGCAGCTCGGCCGGCGAGTTGACGCCTGGCGGCGCGCCGGCGGCACGCTGGGCGGCGGTCTGGTAAAGCCAGTGCGGCGGCATGTCGGGGGCGTCGGTTTCGAGCACGAGGGCATCAAGCGGCAGGCTGGCGGCCAGACGGCGCAGTTGCCGGGCGCGGTCAAACGTCAGTGCACCACCAAAACCCAGCTTGAAACCCAGATCGATGAAGCCTTGCGCCTGCTGCGCGCTGCCGTTGAAGGCGTGCGCGATGCCCAGCCAGCCGCTGCGTGCCACGGTGCGAAGCCCTTGGAGGATCGGGTCGACCGAACGACGCACATGCAGCAACACCGGCAAACCGAAGTGGCGTGCCAGCTTGAGCTGGGCCAGATAAAAATGCTGCTGGCGCTCGCGCAGCGGGCTAGCGCAGAGTTCTGGCACGAAGAGGTCAAGACCGATTTCGCCCACCGCAACCAGGTGGGGGTCGTCACGGTATTGCCGCAGCGCGGCTTCGAGCCGGTCCAGATCATCGTCTTGCGCCGTTTTCACATACAGCGGGTGAATGCCCAGCGCGAAAGCATCGCTATTGGCATGGGCCAGCGCGCGTACCGCCTCGAAATTGGCCACCTCGACGGCTGGCAGCACGCACAGCGCCACGCCATTGTGAGCTGCCTGCGCCCGCACGACTGAGGCGCCAGCACCGAACTCGGGCGCATCCAGATGGCAGTGGGTGTCAATGAACATCCCGCCCCGCCCGCTCGATGCAAAGGTGGTCAGGCCGCCTGGCGCGACGCCAGAAATTGCGCCAGCCTGGCGTCTTCTTCGGGCACATGGCGCACCGCCCAGTATTGCATCAGTGCAGCTATGGCGGGCTTGTTCATGTAGCCTTTGCCCACGTCCATGCTGCGCCCGATCAGGCGGTCCAGCAGCATCTGGTGCTGCGCCGCGTGCGCCGCCAGATCAGGGTAGCCGGTGCGGCGCATCAGGGCTTCCTCAAGCTCGAACTGCAGCCGCGCCTGCTTGCATAGCGACACGATCGTGGAGCGCAACACCGTCAGGTCGTCCGACGCCAGAAACGTGTTCGTCAACTCGAACAGCTTTTCGTGCATGGTATCGATTGCAGCGTCGCCAATTTTGTAGCTTTCCAGCCATTCAACAGCCATTTGGATACCTCAAAAAATCATGTCAATGGGTCAATTATCGGCAACAAGGCCATGCCTTGCAGCCCGTCAACAGTCACTGTCCGTCAGTTTCCCCAGCACCAGGGCGCTCTGGCGGGCGCAGCGGGCAGCCAGTTGGGCATCATGCGTGACCACCACGAAGGCCGTGCCCTGGGTGCGGGCCAGTTCCAGCATCAGGTCAAACACGCCCTGGGCGGTGTTGCGGTCAAGATTGCCGGTGGGTTCGTCGGCCAGCACGCAGGCGGGCTGAGTCACCAGCGCGCGGGCGATGGCCACGCGCTGGCGCTCGCCGCCCGAGAGTTCCGACGGACGGTGCTGCAAGCGCTCTGCCAGGCCCACGCTGGCCAGCATCGTGGCCGCGATCTGCCCTGCCTCGGCATGCGCCATGCGCCTGATCCACAGTGGCATGGCAACGTTGTCGAGCGCGCTGAATTCAGGCAGCAAATGATGAAACTGGTAAACAAAGCCCAGGTGCCGGTTGCGCAGGCGCCCCTGCATGGCGGCGCTTTGCCGGGCCAGGTCCTGCCCCAGCAGCAGCACCGAGCCGCTGGTGGGTGCGTCCAGCCCGCCCAGCAAGTGCAACAGGGTGCTTTTGCCAGAACCCGAGGCGCCCACAATGGCAAGCGTGTCTCCGGCGAACACATCCAAGTCGACACCTTGCAGCACGCTCACATCGAGCCGCCCCTCGGAAAAGCGTTTGGTCAGACCCCGGGCGCTGAGCACAAGATCACTCATAGCGCAGGGCCTCGGCCGGGTTGACGCGGCTGGCGCGCCAGCTCGGGTACAGCGTGGCGACAAACGCCAGCATCAGGGAAATCAGCGCAATCGGCACAATGTCGCCCCGCTGCGGGTCGCTCGGCATGCGGCTGATGAGGTAAATGTCCTTGGGCAAAAAGCTGGCATCCAGCAACCGCTCCAGCGCCGGCACGATCACGTCGATGTTGAATGCCACGCCCAGCCCCAGCAACAGCCCGGCAAGCGTGCCGATCACGCCCACCATCGCACCCTGCACCACAAAAATGCCCATGATCGACGCCGGGCTGGCGCCCAGTGTGCGCAGGATGGCAATGTCGGCGCGCTTGTCGGTCACGGTCATCACCAGCGTGCTCACCAGGTTGAACGCCGCCACTGCCACGATCAGCGTGAGAATGATGAACATCATGCGTTTTTCCAGCTGCACCGCGGCAAACCAGGTGCGGTTCTGGCGTGTCCAGTCGCGAATCAGCAGGCGGTCGGTGAGCGAAGTGGCCAGTTGAGCCGCCACTTCGCGGGCCTGGTGCAGGTCGCGCAGCCTGACGCGCACGCCGCTGGGCCCCTCGAGCCGGAAGATGCGCGCCGCATCTTCGATGTGCATCAGCACCAGGCTGGAGTCGTATTCATAATGGCCCGAATCAAAGGTGCCCACCACCGTCATCTGCTTCAGGCGCGGTACCACACCCGCCGGCGTGACCTGGCCGCTGGGCGCCACCAAGGTCACCTTGTCGCCAGCAATCAGCCCCAGGCTGCGCGCCAGTTCGGCACCCAGCACCACACCGAACTCGCCCGCGACCAGCCGGTTCAGCCCGGTGTGCTTGAGCGCCAGCTCGGTCACCTCGCCCTCGCGCGTCGGGTCGATGCCGCGCACCATCGTGCCCTTCATGTCTTCACCCCTGGCCAGCAAGGCCTGGGTTGCGATGAAAGGCGCCGCACCCATGACGGACGGGTTGTCGCGCACCTGCTTCAGCGTGCGCGTGACATCGGGCAGCGCCTCGCCATTGGGGGCCAGGATCTCGATGTGCGAGACCACTCCCAGCATGCGGTCACGCACCTCTTTCTGAAAGCCGTTCATGACGCTGAGCACAATGATCAGCGCCGCCACGCCGAGCGCAATGCCCAGCATCGAGACGCCCGAGATGAACGAGATGAACCCGTTGCGCCGGCTCGCACGGCCAGCACGCGTGTAGCGCCAGCCCAGGGTCAGTTCAAAAGGGG